>JAYTQJ010000679.1:0-15700 GCA_043746775.1 Schlesneria sp. | reverse complement strand
GTGATGACATTCGCGGCGTCCCATCTGCTTCACCATCCGCACGAGGCGGATGGGGTCGTCCTCCGATCAGCGCTGTCACCAAGTTAGCTCTCCGTCTCGTTCCCCATCCAGACAAGCGGAATGGGGTTCAGGACCGCACAGGCAATCCGGTAGGGTCAGTGATTTTTAAAACGACTTGTTGGTCGCCGTGGTCAGCCAGACACGGCGTAAGCGTTCCCTTTTCCTTTTGACTATCTGCCACACTTTCTAGCTCTGAATTGATTGACCCAACTCATGACCGAACCTCGCCCAGACGCTGTGAACTCACCTCCGACATCCGCTCGTCCCACGTCTTCCAGCCCGATGACTGTGCCGCGTTTCATGGCGGCGAAGTCCAAGGGAAAGAAGCTGTCGGTCCTGACCGCGTATGACCATTTGTGGGCGGGTCTGTTCGACGAAGCGGGAGTCGATGCGATCCTCGTGGGCGATTCGCTCGGAATGGTTGTCCAAGGGAAATCGACGACGCTCCCGGTAACGCTTGATGAGATGATCTATCACGGTGAGATGGTCGTCCGGGCCGTGAAGCAGGCGCTGGTCATCGTCGATCTGCCATTCATGTCGTACCAAGTCAGTCCGGCTCAAGCGGTCGAAAACGCCGGGCGAGTCTTCAAAAAGACCGGCTGCGCTGCGGTGAAGCTGGAAGGGGGCGTGCATCAAGCGGCGACGATCCGGGCGTTGGCGCAGGCCGATCTGCCGGTGATGGCTCATGTGGGGATGCGGCCTCAGTCGATCCGCCGGCTCGGTGCGATGTCGAAGGTCCAGCGCGATGAAGTCGAGCTGCTGGCGGATGCTCGCGCGGCGGAAGAGGCGGGCGCGTTCGGCATCGTGCTGGAACTGATCCCGCGCGGCATCGCGGCGAAGATCACCAAGGCGTTGTCGATCCCCACGATCGGCATCGGTGCCGGTCCCGACTGCGACGGCCAAGTCCTCGTCAGTTGCGACATGCTCGGGCTGACCGACGGCTTCCAGCCCAAGTTCCTCAAACGCTTCGCCAACCTGCGCGAGACCGCTTTGAACGCGACGCGACAGTACATCACCGAAGTCGCCCAAGGCGAGTTCCCCGATGCGGCTCACTCGCACGAGTAAAGCACGTAGGATGGACGCTCCGTCCGCGATCTTTCTTTCTTACGGACGCTAGGACAGTGCCATAGCCTTTTTCAATTTCGGGTGCCACGGTCACGGAGCTTCGACGTGGCCGTGCGAGAACGGGAAGGCGTTTCCCCAATTTCACGGCCACGTCGAAGCTCCGTGACCGTGGCACCCAATTCCCCAGCCCCAACAAGGTGATGGCCCTGAAGCTTGGAGACTCCATGACGACACGGACGGACGGGGCGTCCATCCTACGGTGCCCCTCGACGTGTGAAGGAAATGTTCTTCGCCGAAAGTTCATCGCAACCGGTTGCGACGCGACACGCGCATCGAGTAGTTCTCGTCGCGACAGTTTTGTTCCAACGGGTTCACTCTTCGGAGAAGGTTCATGCCCAAGTTGACAGTGGAAGGTTTCGGCGAGTTTGAAGTGGCGGAAGGAAAGCGATTGGTCCTCGCGCTGACCGAAGACGCGGGAGTCGATCAGCTTCACGCCTGCGGAGGCAACGCGCGGTGTACGACCTGCCGCGTCGAGGTCATCACGGGCGAACCCGACACGATGACGATGGCCGAGAAAAACGTCCTGATCGCCAAGGGTGTGACCGGCGTCCGACTGAGCTGCCAGATGCTGTGCGACCGCGACATGATCGTTCGCTGCCCCAGCCGCTGGCACGGCAGCGGTCGTCCGAGTCCCGGCAATGTCCCGACGGCGGAGATGTCGCCGCCTGCCGAGTGGACGACGAAGTGAGGGATGTGAGCAATGGGCGGAGTGAGTATCCAAGCTGCAAGCAACCCCACCGGGGCAAGCCCATTGGTCTCTACACAATTCAGGGATACGAAAACCGCCCGGCCTTCATTTTCTTGTCTTCCATCTTTTTGTCAGCGGCAGGACAGAAAACGCTGACAAAAAAATGGGGGACAAAAAAATGAGAATCAGACAGGCCAAGATTTGACTCCGGTCGCTTCAATGTCGAACGAATGTGCCGCGAGTGAAGTCAACATGGGCGTCTTGAAACGAGAATCGTATGACTATCCGCATCAAGCGGTGTTTCATGGAGTTTTCTGATTTGTGTAGAGACCAATGGGGCAGGCCCGGTGGGGTTCGCTTGTGTCAGGGGTCGAGAAAACAATGCGGTGCAGTTTGCGAGGGGAGTGCTTTTCATGCGTGTCGGGCTGACAGTGGCGATGGTGTTGTCTCTGGCTGTGACAACGTTGCACGCCGATCACATTCGTGACTTACAAACAGCAGCGATTGAAGCGAACAAGGCGGAGTTCGGCCATTGGGGTCACGATGCCGCGAACTACAAACAGTGGGGATCGCACACCAACCGGCTGATCCCGGTCTATACGTTTGGGACGCTCACGCCGAACGCCGTGAAGAACGGAGACGGCTTGTTCTCGAAGCTTGGTCCGGTCGATCTGCGGAACTTCAACGGAGCCAACAGCGCGTACCGGGACGAAGCGAAGTTGAAGCGGCTCTATGGGCGAGTCCCCTCGCACACGCTCAACCCGGCTGCGGAATACCTCGATCAGACGAATGTCTATGACCTGCAAAAGGCCGCGTTCGACAGCGGTCGCAAGTACGTGTTCCTCGTGATCTTTGATGGCATGGATTGGGACACGACCCGTGCGGCGGCGATCCACAAGACGCAGTCGATGGCCTACACGAGCGGTCGCGGCACGGGACTGCACATGCAGGACTACACGGCGGGCGGGACGACTCAGTTCGGGTTCATGTGTACGAGTCCTCACAACGCCGGAACGAAGAGCGATCCCAACAAACAGACGGTCCTCAATCCCGGCGGCACGATGTTCGGTGGCTACAACATCGAGCATGGCGGCCCCAATCCGTGGACGGTTGGCAACGACCCGCCGTATCTCATCAGCAAGTCGGCAGACAAAGTGTTCCTGCACGCTTACACGGACTCGTCCAGTTCCGCATCGAGCATGACCGCAGGTCTCAAGACTTATAACGATGGCGTGAACATGGACTACGCGGGACAGCCCGTGCGCACGCTGGCTCATTGGGCGCAGGAGCAGGGTTTCTCGGTCGGTGCCGTCACCAGTGTGCCGATCAGCCACGCGACTCCCGCTTGCTCGTACGCTCACAACGTCGAACGAGATGACTATCAAGACCTGACGCGCGACATGCTCGGCCTCAAGTCGATCGTCCATCCGAATGAGCCGCTTCTTGGCTTGGATGTCGTGATCGGCGCGGGCTATGGCGATGCGAGAAACAAGGATGGCAAGGACTCCGCCGACGCAGCCGCTGCGGCCAAGGCGGCTGCCGATGCCAAGACCACGACCGAGTCAGCCAAGAACCCCGCCGGGGCCAACTTCGTCCCCGGCAACGCTTACCTGACCGATGCCGACTTGAAAGCGGTCGATGCCCGGAACGGCGGCAAGTACGTGACGGCCGTTCGGACGAAAGGAGTCAACGGACAGCAACGCCTCCAAGAGGCCGCTCGCGAGGCAGCGGCCTCAAAAAAGAGGCTGCTCGGTTTTTACGGCGTCGGCAAAACCAAGCACCTCCCGTTCGCAACGGCCGACGGCAAGTACGACCCGACGATCGGTCGCGCGGGCAAGGACAAGATTGAGAAGTACACCGCCGAAGACTTGGTCGAAAACCCGAAGCTCACCGACATGACTGCGGCCGCGATCGAAGTCCTCTCGCAAAATAAAAAAGGCTTCTGGCTGATGGTCGAGTCGGGCGATGTCGATTGGGCGAACCACGACAACAACATTGATAGCTCGATCGGCGCAGTCCACTCGGGCGACGCGGCGATCAAGACGATCACCGATTGGGTCGAACAACACAGCAACTGGAACGAGTCGCTCCTGATCGTCACCGCCGATCACGGGCATTACCTCGTGCTGGAAAAGCCCGAGTTGTTGATCACCCCGAAGGAGTAAGATGGACGCCCTCGTCCGTCCGTTTTCTACGGGAAAGCTCGGACGAGGGCGTCCAAGCTACGGTTCGCTTTGTTAGCCGGACTTTTCCGATCACTCCCGCTTCCAGCCGAGTTCTGCCAGTATCTTCCCGCCGCTTGGGTTGCCCTCCTTTGCCGAATCAGGACTCTCACCGATGACGACTTCTACGACCTTCACTTCCCTAGCCGAACAGCTTCAGACCGGCGGGCCTGCCGCTGTGTTCGACCAACTCGCCGCAGCACTCCTCGAACAGAAGGAGTTTCACAAGCTGTTCGACGCGCGCTGCCAGCGGAAGAAGTTTGAGATGGGCTTGCCGCTCCATCGGCCCACATCGTTCGAGGACGTTCCGAATGAGCGGCGCGATGAGTTTGAAGCGGCCTACATGGCGGCGGCTCGCGAAGCGGGACAGCATCTGCTCGACGACCAGAAGCTGGGCCAAGCGTGGATGTATTTCCACGCCATCCGCGAAACGGCTCCCGTCAAAGCGGTCCTCGACGCGATGCCGCTCCCGCGCGAGTCGAACGACGCCTCGGAAGAGCTGATCGACCTCGCCTTCTACAAGCTGGTCCATCCCGTGAAGGGCTTGCAGACCATGCTGAAGACACACGGAACATGCAGCACGATCACGTCGCTCGATCAGCAGTTTCAGAACCTCTCACCCGAGCAGCGTTCTGAATGCGCGGCGATCCTCGTCAAGTCGCTGCATACGGACCTGTTGCAGTCGATCGAGCGTGAGGTCAAGCAGCGGATGCCGTTCGCGCCGCCTGCCAGCACATTGCGCGAATTGATTGCCGGGCGCGAGTGGTTGTTCGCCGACAACAACTATCACATTGATGTCTCGCACCTGCACTCGACCGTCCGCTTCGCCCGCTCGCTGACAGCCGGTTCGCCCGAGTTGGCTCTCGCCCGCGACTTGGCCGAGTACGGTTCGCAGCTCTCGCCGCAGTTCCAGTACGCGGGTGAGGCACCGTTCACCGAGTTCTATCTCGCGCACATCCAGTTCTTCAAATTCTTGGCGGGAGACGAGCGCGACGCGGCGCTGGCGTACTTCCAGCAGCAACTGGAACAAGAACCCGATGAACAGGATCAGGCGCTCATCGCCTACGTGTTGGTCGATCTACTCGCGCGGACGGAACAGCTCGATCAGGCGGTCGTGCTGGCAGAGAAGCACTTGCTCAAGGCCGACCCCGATTTCGCCGCCGCCTTCTCAGAACTCTGCCTCAAGGCGGGACGGCTCGACGTACTCAAGTCGTCGGCAGAATCACGCGGTGATCTAGTGACGTTCGCCGCAGCGGTCGTTCAACAGGCGAAGTGAAAGTCCGAATGATGGGTCACAAAATGATGAAGATGTTGGAACACTGATCTGCACTAATCTTCGCTCATCGAAATCCACATCAGTGAAGATCAGCGGCGATCAGTGTTCCTTATTCTTGATTCTGGCCTTCCGATTCAGCCACTTCATCATTCTGTGCCGCATCATTTTGTCTGGTCTCAACCGAACAGCTTCTCGACCGGCGTGCCGCCGTCCACGATCTTGAGCGGGCGGCCGATGGGACTCATGTTTTCTTTGGCCGAATCGACGTGCAACGACTTGCAGATCGTGCTGAAGAGGTCGGGGACGGAGACCGGATCCTTGGTGATGCCCGCCCCGTCTTTGGCCGTTTCGCCGATGACTTGGCCGCCGCGAATGCCGCCTCCCGCGAGGAGCGCGTTGAAGTTGCGAGGCCAGTGATCGCGACCGCCGCGTGGATTGACGCGCGGCGTGCGGCCGAACTCGCCCACCCAGACGATCAACGTTTTCTCGAGCAGCCCGCGATCCTTGAGGTCCGCGATCAGTGCGGCCACGGCCGGATCACAGGGGCTAATGAGTCCCGCCGTCCGGCTGAAGTTGTCGTCGTGTGTGTCCCAATTGCCGTGACGAACTTCGACAAACGTGACGCCGGTTTCGACAAGTCGCCGCGCCAAGAGACAGCCGCGCCCGAACGCCGAGTCGCCGTAACGCTCCTTCAAGCCGGTCGATTCGCCGCTGAGATCGAACGTCTTCGTCAGCGGCGTGAGAATCAGCTTCGAGGACTTGTCGGTGATCTTGCGATGCGACTCGACGACCGAAGCCCCACCGCGCGAAGCGAACTCACCTTCCAGCTTGTCGAGCAAACCGAGTCGTCGTTGGAAACGACCGCCGTTGACCGACGCGCCCAAATTCTCGGGCATCTGTCCCGCGTTGCTGACGTGGAACGGTTCATAGTCCACGCCGAGGAACCCCGCCCCGCTGCCGCTGCCACCTTGGCCTCGCCCCGCCTCGCCGATCGAAACAACCGACGGCAAGTCGTGATTGGCGAGAGACAATTCCTTGGCGATGTTCGAGCCGAGCGATGGATGCTTCACCGAGCCGGTCGGGAGATAGCCGGTGTGGAGCTGATACGACGCACGTTGGTGCTCGCCCTCTTTGTTGGTCAGCGAGCGAATGATCGCGATTTCCTGCATCTGCTTGGCGGTCTGCTCCCAGCCCTTGGCGATGCGAATGCCCGAGACCGCCGTGTCGATGGCCTCCGTCGGCCCACCGTTTTCGGTCCCCGGCTTAGGATCGAAGGTCTCCAACTGTGAAGGAGCACCCTGCATGTAGAGCAGGATCATCGAACGGCCTTGCTTGCGCAGTTCCTCCGCCTGCAAGGTCATCGTGTCACGGAAGTTGAACGCCCCCGCCAGCCCCGCCGCCGACAGGCCGCACAGAAAGCCGCGTCGAGATAACGAGCGTCGGGAAAGTTGAACGTCTTCGTGCCAGGCGAGAGTTGTCATGGAATGGGTCTCCGTGTGGGAAGAATGTGTTGGTCATGGATTATTGGAAGCGGCCATAGCTCACGCCTCTTCATCCGTGCTCCGGCCTTGCCATCCGTGCTAGTTAGTGATTTCAGAGATAGCACGGATGGCAAGGCCGGGGCACGGATGAAGAGCTTTTCAATACGACTCTCACACACGCATTGGAATGATGTTGTGGTGCTACCTCTTGGAGAGGAACTCACTGGAATTGAGGAGGCTCCACATCAGATCTTCGTAGGCTTCGTTGCGTTGGCCGACTTCTTTGAGGTGAGCCTGACAGATTTCGACTTCATGTCGTGATGGCTCGCGTGCCAAGACGAGCAGGTAGAGTTCGGCGAGGGCATCGCGGTCATCGGGATTGTTGCGGAGGAGGCGTCCGAGTCGGCTGGTGCCGCTAGCGGAGACCGCGCTCCGGACAATGTTGTCATTCATTAGATACAGCGCCTGCGGCACGTTGCCGGTGATGTCCTCTTTGCTCGTCGAAGGATCATCTCCGAAGAGCGAGTCGAATCGGCCACGTTCGGTGCGCTGAGCTCTGCGGGGGCCAGCCGCCATCATCATGCCGCCGCGAGCGGGGCCGTTGAGGCTTTCCTCGTTGATCCCCAGCACTTCGATCAGCGAGTCGAAGACGACATCGGCGCGAAGTCGTGTCGGTGTGACGGAGGCAAACGGCAGAGCATCTTCGGCGGTGGACTTGGCCGCGACTTTGCGCTGATACGTCTGCGAGTTGGCGACAGTGCGAATCAGCCACTTCGGGTCATAGCCATTCGCGACGAACCCCTGACAGATCGCTTCGAGTGCTTGAGGGAAGCGAGCCGTACGAGTCGGACCGAGATCATCGACGGGCATGTAAAAGCCTTCGCCAAGCATCTCACACCAGACGCGGTTCACGATGGCACGGGCGAACCACGGGTTGTCGGAAGCGGTAAACGACTTGGCGGCGGCCTGACGGCGTTCGAGATCGGAGAGGTTCTGGCCGGGAGTCGCTCCATCGACGAAGAACTTCGGCTGCATCAGCTTCCCCTTGGACGACGGATCTTGCAGATCCGACATGTGATGCTCGGTTGATCCTCGCCCGGCCATCATTGGCTGCGGCATCGCCTTGATTTCGGCGGCGGTGAGCAAGCCGTCTTTGTTGTTGTCAGCCTGCTCGAAAATGCGATCGACCAGCTGCGCGGGGACTCCCGGTGCATCGCCCCGCATCATCATGCCGGGCCGCGTTCGCATCTCTTCCTTGGACAGCTTCTTGTCTCGATTGCGGTCGAGCATCGTGACGAACTGCTCGGGGTTCTCGCGCATCTGGTCGCCTCGTCCACGATCAGAGTTGGCGGAGAGGACTTCGATCTTGAACTCGTCGGGCGTCATGATTCGCCGCAGTGTGATGCGAGGGAAATAAGCGGCCAGCTCGTGGAATTGCTCGCGCTTCCAGATGTCCGACGGATGGTCGTGACAGTTGGCACACTGCATTTGGATGCCAAGGAAGATGCGACACGCCTCGGCCGCCACGTCTTCGTTCACGCCGCTCTGCGCGAAGATGAGTGCCGCCTCGGGGTTCTCGAAGACATCGCCCACCGCCGTGATGATCGAAGTGGTGGTGGCGTTCCAACCGACGCTCGTGTTCCACTGTTCGGCCAGCCATTTTTCAAAGTCGGCTTGCGAGAGTCGCGAGCGCGGCTCGGTGGCAGGCATGTAGATCACGTCTCGCCAGTAACGAGCCCAGTTCTGGCCGAAGTCGGGCGAAGCGAGCAGCCGCTCGACGAGCTTCGTCCGCTTGCCGGAATCGGGGTCGAGTACGAAGAGCGTCACATCGCGCGGCGACGGGAGTTGCCCCGTGATATCGAGCGACGCGCGACGGAGGTAGTCTTCGTCTGTACAGATGCCGGACGGCGTGACTCCCGCTTTGGTGAGGTCCAACAGAATGAGTTGATCGACTCTAGCCGCCACTCCATTTGCAGTCGGCATCCCAACCGCACGTGATTTCGTCACACCCGGTTTGTTGGCGGCAGTGGCATCGCTCCCGATCAGCCCGACAACCGCTGCAATCGACAAAGTCGCCACGAGGATCGAAGCCACTGGGCTTGCGACTGTTTTGGTGCCAAGAGGTCGTTGAGTGCGAGCTAAGAATCTCATGGAAAAGCCCTTCAAAATTCGGCAGTCGGCTGGAAAACAAGCTTAAAGTCGAGTGGGGAGTGGGAGCAGTAGCATGCGGGACATTACTCGGCGTCGAGGTTGAGTGAGTTGCTGTGATTGAAACCCCGCCTTCCGGAAAAGTTCCGCATCACCAAGTTTGCTGAATCGCCAAACTCTGTGGTAGTCGAAGCAACTGAAACTTCTGGCCTAGGTCTCGCACACCGGGCGGAGAATGGCTGGAGAAGCATGGTGACTAAAAGACTTGCGCCGCTCTGTTGGCCGGTTCGTCAGATTCCGATAACATTTCGACGAACACTTGGACTGCGGGAGTAGTTACTCTTCCCGACGAACCATCCGGCAACGAATGCCGCAATCATTCAGGACTGCGGCGGCTGGCAATAGACAAGTTCAGCGTTAAGCAGAGTCAATCGGAAAGGGTGGCGAGGTTATATGACACAAGTCAGTCTTCGAGGACGACGAGATTTGAGAAGCCAGCACGAATTCAGTTTGGCCTCGTCAGTGGGGGCTTGGTTGATGGCCGCTGCCGGGTTGGCGATGGTTGCCACAGGAGCGGCCTCTGCGGCTGACACCGCGTTCACGACCGGTTCATCCGACGTGATTATTCAGGAAATCAACAAGCAGATTCGTGACGCCTACAAGGACAATGAAGTCGAGCCGTCTCCGGTGGCCGACGATTCCGAGTGGATGCGCCGCGTCTGCCTCGACATTAATGGGCACATCCCTTCGGTCGAAGATGTCGAAGCGTTTCTCGCCGACAAAGACAAAGCCAAGCGAACCAAGCTGATTGACCGATTGCTCGACGATCCGGCTTACACCCGAAATTGGACGACAGTTTGGACGAACCTGTGCATCGGTCAACAGACTCCACGGAGAGTCAGCCGCGACGGGATGCAAAAGTTTTTCCGCGAAGCCTTCGGTAAGAATCGCCCATGGAAGGATGTCGTCTCCGATCTGGTGACGGCGGAAGGTCACTACGAGCAAAATGGGGCCGTGAACTTCCTGTTGGCTCAGATGCAGGACCAAGACGATGGCGTGCAGATGACGGCCAAGACGACGCGGCTGTTTCTCGGGATGCAGGTTCAATGCACTCAGTGCCACAACCATCCGTTCAACGATTGGAAACAGGACCAGTTCTGGCAGTTCAACAGCTTCTTTCGCCAGACGGGCAAGGTCGATCATCGGAAGTACAACCCGAAGACCGGTCGGATGGACGACGATTACTCTGAAATCATCGAGCGTGACTTTGCCGGTCCGGTCTACTTCGAGAAACGCAGCGGGCTGATGCAGGTTGCCTATCCGATCTACTTCGGTTCGGAAGTCGATCCCGCCGGATCGACGGATCGTCGCAAAGAGCTGGCAAAGCTCATGTCCACCGGTGAAAAGCCGATGATCGCAATGGCGATGGTCAACCGCACATGGAGCCATTTCTTCGGACAAGGGTTCACTCGTCCCGTCGATGACATTGGTCCTCACAACCCCGCGACTCATCCCGATCTGTTGGATCGGCTGGCGGTCGAGTTCGTCAAGAGTGGTTACGACTGCAAGCAACTGATGCGCTGGATCGCCAACTGCGAAGCGTACAACTTGACGAGTCGCAGTACGAAGAAGAACGAACGCGACAACCCGGCGGCGGGTGAGACGGCTCTGTTCACTCACGTCTACGTGAAGTCGATGACGGCCGAGCAGTTGTACGACTCGCTCATCGTTGCGACGAATGCTCACAAATCAGGCCGCTCCGGTTGGGAGCAGTCGGAAAAACAGCGGCAAGACTGGTTGCAACAGTTCGTCCGCACGTTCGGCACGGACGATGGGGAAGAGTCGAACTCGTTCGACGGCACGATCCCGCAAGCCTTGATGATGATGAACGGCGAGTTGGTGAAGGACGCAGTCAGCGTGAAGTCGGGTAGCCATCTTGGCGATTTGCTTTCTGGCAAGGGCAACGATGTGCAGAAGATTCAACGGCTCTATTTGACGGCACTCGGCCGGATGCCAACCAAGGCGGAGCTGTCCAAGTCCCAGTCGTTTTTGAAGGGCAACCGCGACCAACTCGCGGTCTACCAAGACCTGTTCTGGGCGCTGTTGAACTCGAACGAGTTCATTTTCAACCACTGACGAATGCGGAGTGATCCGCCGAGACCAAACTCAAACGCTACGAAACTCAACTGTCCTTAAAACCTTGGAGATGATGATGCAGATGACCACTCCCGACGGCATGTCTCGACGACACTTCATGCGGCACTTGGCGGCCAGTGCAGCGACCCTCCCCGCGATGAACTTCATTTCGCACGTTCAAGCCAACGCGGCCGAACTGAAGAAGAAGCAAAAGGCGTGCATCCTGATGTGGATGAGCGGCGGTCCCCCGACGATCGACATCTGGGACTTGAAGCCCGGCTCCAAGAACGGTGGCGAGTTCAAGCCGATCGACACCAAGGGCAACCTGCAAATCAGCGAACACATGCCCAAGACGGCTGCCGTCATGGATAACCTCTCGGTCGTGCGTGCGATGAGCACTCGCGAGGCCGATCACGGGCGCGGTCGTTACTACATGCACACCGGCTATGTGCCGAACCCCACTGTTGTTCATCCCGCCTTCGGATCGGTCGTCAGCTACGAGCTGGGAACGAAGCGCAAAGACCTTGAGATTCCATCGTTCGTCTCCATTGGCGGCGGCGGCACCAGCCCCGGCTTCATGGGCGCGGCACACGCTCCGTTCCTCGTCGATAACAGCGGCAACATTCGCAATGCCGACATGGGCGATCTCGGCCCCGGTCGGCTCGAACAGCGTTTGAACATGCTGGGTGTGGTGGAAGACAACTTCATCGGTTCGCAGCGCGGCGAGTCGGGCCAGGCTCACAAGGACATTTACAAGAAGGCCGTCAACCTGATGACCTCGAAGCAGATGGCTGCTTTTAAGGTGAGCGACGAGAAGAAAGAGACCCTCGACATGTACACCGGCGCGCCAGCGCAGGGTGGTGCAATGATGGGGGCCGGTGGCCAGTTCGGTCGCAGCCTATTGATGGCTCGCCGGTTGGTCGAAGCGGGCGTGCCGTTCGTCGAAGTCGATTTCGGCGGCTGGGACTTGCACGCGAATGTCTTCGAGACCTTGAAGAATCAGCGTCTCCCCGCCCTCGACGCTGGTATTGCCGCGTTGACGACGGACCTCAAGCAACGCGGCATGTTGGACGACGTGGTGCTGGTGTGGATGGGCGAGTTCGCACGTACTCCACGCATCAACCAAGATGTCGGCCGCGATCACTGGGCCGCAAGCTGGTCCACCATGATCGGTGGCGGTGGACTCAAGGGTGGTGTGGCTGTGGGTGAAACCGACAAGGACGGTGTCTCGGTCGCCAGCGGCCAGAGCTACCAACCCGGCGACATCTGGGCGACCGCATCGCACGCCCTCGGGATCCCACTGGATACCGTTCACACGTCGAAGCGTGGTCGTCCAATGAAGCTCGCCAACGGCGGCACGGCGATCAAGGAATTGATCGGTTGAGTGAGTTTGTTCGACAAGTGAGTTTGAAATCGCGGGGGGCTGCTCAACACAGCCCCCCGTTTTTGCTGGTAGAGCGCAATACCAACCCGAAGCGTGAGCGAGGAGCGTCTTCATGCGGCATCTCACTCACTCGCTCAACTCGCTCCTCGTTTAGAACGGTCCTCGCTCACGCTTCGGGTTGTTGTCGAGGCGGTCGAAGGGAAGTGGCACTTCATCGTGAATGACGCTGCACCCGAATCGAGAGACGAAACGAAAGCGGTCGCGCCGGGGACCGAGTTCGTGCAGTTGTTCACGCATCATCAACGACGACTTTTCTTGTACATCCTGTCTCAAGTCTCCAGTCCGATTGATGCCGAAGAAATTTTGCAGGAAGCCAACGTCGTCATCTGGAGCAAGTCAGCCCAGTTTCGTGAGGGGACGAATTTCCTCGCGTGGGTCAGTCAGATCGCCAACTTTGAAGTGATGAAGTATCGAGCGCGTCGCAAACGGAACAAGCTCTGTTTCAGTGACGAGTTTTTGGAGACCGTCTCCAAGGAAGCCCTCGAACGATCCGACGAGTTTGAACAACGACGAGTCGCGTTGGTCGAGTGCCTCGCCAAGTTGCGACCTAAAGACCGTGAACTGATTCAACAGCGTTACGCTCCCGGCGAGCGTGGTAAGCGACTCGCGGAAGAGTTGGGGCGTCCAGCCAACTCGGTCTATCAAACACTGGGTCGCATCCGTCGCATCCTTTTAGAGTGCATTCAACGCCGCGTGGCCGAAGAGTCCGCCAAGTAGTCATTGAAGAAGTCGCCATACGAGTCACGCTCGAAAGTTAAGACCTCGAACTCATGTCCCAATCAGCCCTCATCACCGAGTTGACTCCGCTGCTGGAAGCGTTGTGCGAAGATCGCATGACGCCCCCGGAAGCGGCGCGGCTGGAGCGGCTGGTACTCGACTCACCAGACGCGCGCTGGTTCTACCTGAGTTACCTCGACCTGCATGGTTCGCTCTATTGGGACGCAGCGGGAGCCGGTTCGGCGACAGCTCTCTCCACAGATGAGATTCCTGTTCAAACAGGCTTGCCGGTGATCGTCGCGCCAACGGTGACTTCGGTGTCGATGGCTACTTCGCGATTGAAGTCGCTGGCGGGTCGAAGAGCGACGTTGATGGTCTCGGCGGTTTGTCTTTGTGTCAGTGTGATCGTGTGGTTCGCGATAAGCGGCTCTCGTCCCGAGGACCAGCTCGCGCAGGACCAGCTCCCGAATTCGCATGCAGTCGATCCGACCTTGTTGCGAGATGGTGATCCACGACGAGACGGCTCATCGAAGGGTCTCCTTGCAACGCAGAGTGGAACGGAGCGTGGTTCGGATTCATCACCCGTCGGGCGTCAGCATGGTCCGGCGGTTGTCATCGCCGATTCGCTCGACACGCCTGTTGTTTCTGAAACGCCAACAACTGCGGTCGCGGTGACGGTTCCCGCTCCGCCGATGTCGCCGCGTGAAGAACTGGATTCGCATCAAGTTGTCTCGGCCATCAACACGGAAGTGCGGCGAGGTTGGGAGTTGGGCGAGGTTGCTCCCTCCGCCGTGGCCGACGATTCCGAGTGGTTGCGTCGCGTGTCGCTCGACGTGATCGGTCGCATCCCGACGGTGGGCGAAGCGGAATCGTTCCTCGCCAATCGTCGGCCCGGCAAGCGAGAAGAGTTAGTCGATCAACTGCTCGATGACGGTGCCTATGCACGCAACTTCACGACCGTCTGGACCAATCTCCTCGTCGGTCGCAAATCAGAACCGCGAGTTGATAGAGCTGCGCTACAAAAATTCCTGCGGATGGCGTTCGCGGCGAATCGGCCTTGGAATCAGATCGTCTACGACTTGGTGTCGGCCGAGGGGAGCAGCAGCGAAAACGGAGCAACCAACTTTCTAATCGCTCACCTGAACAACGATGCTTTGCCTGCAACGGCTGTCACCGCGCGTGTGTTCCTTGGCCAGCAGTTGCAATGCAATCAGTGCCACAACAACCCGTTCAGCAAGACACAGCAGACCGCCTTTTGGGAGCTGCACAGTTTTTTCAGTCAGACCGCCAGCGTTCCGCGCCACACGCGCGATCCGCGTACGGGGAAGGACCGCGTCACGCACACCGATCTCGTCACGCGCGACGCCGGTGGGCCGATCTACTTCGAGACTCAAACCGGCCTGATGCGCGTCGCCTATCCCCGATTCAACGGCCACGATGTCGATGCCGGGCCGGAAACGAATCGTCGCGCGGCATTGGCTCGCTTGATGACGGAGGGCGATCAACCGCAGTTGGCCGCAACTTTCGTCAATCGTGTCTGGAGCCACTTCTTCGGCGAGGGCTTCACGCCGACGGTCGATGACATCGGGCCACACCGTCCGGCGAGTCATCCCGAGTTGCTCGCGCTGCTCACGCGACAGTTCGTGCAGAGCGGCTACGACACGAAGCAACTCGTCCGCTGGATTTGCAACTCCGAGCCTTATCAACTCAGCAGTCGCTTTGGCGACAAGAATCAGACCGACGACCCGACCGAGGGTCAGGCACCCCAGTTCAGTCACATGTACGTCAAGTCGATGACCGCCGAGCAAATGTACGACTCGTTCCTCGTCGCAACGAAGGCCAACCGCGCGGGGGGCGTCGATTGGACTCAGGCCGAATCGCAGCGACAACAGTGGCTGTCGCAATTCGTCGTGAACTATGAGACCGACGAGAACGACGAAGCGATGGAGTTCGGCGGCACGATGAGCCTCGCCCTAACACTGATGAATGGCTCGCTGGTTGAGAAGGCTCTCGAAATCTCCCCCGGCACGTTTCTCGATGAGGTCGTCAAACGGAAGACCGACGAGAAGGAGAAGATTCGCCAACTCTGCCTGGCCGTCCTGTCACGGCAACCGAGTCCAAGTGAACTCGCCGCGATGCGCAAGCTGGTACGAGACGACTCGTCCCCGCGCGGCTCGAAGCCCGTGAGCAAGTCCGCCGCTGGAGCCGAAGGCTACCAAGACCTCTTCTGGGCACTGCTCAACTCGAACGAGTTCGCACTCGTGCATTGAAGTGCGGTCACGAGTTGATCGCGGTGAGATTCTTGGGCGTAAGGCCGGGGTGAGCAGCCTTCGGAGCGGGGGACGTGAGTCCCCTGAATACGCCCGCTATCGCTCTTCCTCGACAATTCAGGGGACTCACGTC
>JAYTQJ010000678.1:0-6637 GCA_043746775.1 Schlesneria sp. | reverse complement strand
GTTTGCGAAAATGGCGTTCTTTCGCGGAACGAAAGACGACATTGTTTTTGGACGGGTTCAGAGATTCGCTGACGGACCATCGACAGATTCGAGTGCAGCACCTCGCCCCCGCACGCATCCCCCAGCGCCGCCGCGAACCGCACGGTCAATCGAATCGCCTCATCAAACTGCCGGGGCTCATCCGGTGTTTCGGGGTGGTTTGGCCCATGTTCGTTTAACCGCCAGCCAGAGGCGTGCGCGTTTCGGAGTGTTGTCGGTGTTTGCCGTGTTTCGAAGCGCGCACGCCTCCGGCTGGCGGTTAAACGAGGAGACGATATCGTGCCGATTCTTGACCTCCCCGGAACGTCGGAAGAGCCACTTCCGGATCGGCAACAGCCCCGCCTCGCCCGTCAAGTGCGCCTGCGAAACCTCGACTTCGATCGGCCGCTCCGCCGAGAAATCGAGAACAAACGGCAACACACCCCGTAAACCCATCCCTGGCCGCCCTGCGGCGTTGAAGTGCTGAAGTCACAACACCTTCTACGCCCTTGGGGGCCGTGCTATTGGTGTCGCATGAATAATGCGGGTTAGCCTGTTTTCTTGGGCTGCCGCCCAAAGCTATTTGCTGCCGTTGCTTCGCGACTCTCGAAACGCGCAGCTTCAAAACTCACGCTGCGGGTTGGTGTTCTGATCTTGGAACCCGCGTCGAGCCATCCCGCCTCAATACAAGTTGTTCGCGTAGGCTCCGTCCAGCAGCGTCTGCATCTTGGCGGCATCGAACTCCGGGAGTTGGACTTGGTCGCTGAGCATCTCGGCGGCGCAGGGGAGACTCTGCAAAGGCGGTCGGTCGTGTGATTCCCACAGCTTCGATCGGATGAGAGCCTTCGCGCATTGGAGGTAGCACTCTTCGATCTCGACGGCGACTGCGAGTTGCGGCCGTTTGCCCTGCGCACTGAGCGGCTTCAGCCAGGCTTCGTCTCGAATGAGGATTGCTCGCCCGTTGATGCGCAACGTCTCGCCCATGCCGGGCACCAGGAACAGCAACCCGACGCGACCGGTCTCCACAATGTTGCGGAAGCTGTCGAGTCGCCGATTGCCCGGCCGGTCGGGGATCAGCAGCGTTCGATCATCGACGACGGACACGAACCCCGGCGCGTCGCCGCGCGGTGAGGCATCGCACCGTCCGTCGGAACCATGCGTACTCATCACGACGAACGGCGCGTGAGCGATGAATCGCCGCATGTGTTCGTCGAGACTCGTCAACTCTTTCTTGATCGCGATCGGTGACGGCGTGCCGACGAACGCGGTGAGTTCCTCACGCGATGTGACTCGCTCTGTAAATCGGTCCAGTGACATGAGACGGCTCCGTGGAATTGTTCGTTGAGATCGGCCTCAACTAGGCGAACGGCAGGAAATCGGGCGTGGTTTGGAATTGGGTAGCAGACGAAGTGAGCGGCAAGGCACTAGCCGCCGGTGTTGGCGAAAACGACCGGCGGCTAGCGCCTTGCCGCTCACTTCACTCAGCCAGTGCCCCGGACGCTTCGGAGCGTCCGGGGCACTTTGCGTCCGGGTCACTTCGGGTTACCGGACCTTCACCGTCCGGACGACGCGGAAGCCGATGGAATCGAAGACCACGGTGGGGACGTAGCTGCCGCTCTTGTTGGCGACAAGGACGGGGGCTGTGGCGCTGAGGGAGTAGCCGCCGAGGGCACGTTCGTTGGGATGGAATTCACCGACATCGCCGCACCATTCCGAGACGTTGCCGTACAGGTCGAACAAGCCCCAATCGTTGGGGAGCTTGAGGCCGCACGGCTGAGTGTGCCCTTGGAGACGTCCGGTATTTTCATCGAATTGCATGTTGCCGTTGAACCACGCGTAGTGGCCCATCAGGTTCAGGTCGTCTCCGAAAGCGGCGCGGGATCGAGTTCCCGCTCGGCAGACGAACAGCCATTCGCTCCACATCGGCAGGCGGTATCCCGTGCGGTTGAGGAGTTCGGCATCGGGAGTCCAAGTGGCATAGCCGCTCTCGTCGCGCGGATAGCACCACTGGTCTTCGGGGACGCCGTCCTGTTGCGAGAGCCAGTTGCAATAGGCCAGTGCTTGCGCCCAAGTGACGCAGTTGGTCGGGCAGTCTGGAGCCGGAGAGAACTCCGCGTTGTGGTACTTGTGGGGATTGAATCGCCGATATTGTTCGACACTGACTTCCTTCGTCGCGACCAGGAAGTCGCGTCCCAATTCCTCAGCCGCAGGAACGACGACGAACGTGTGTCCCGCCGGCGTCTCGACCCATTGGTGAGGCGGTCGCGGTTCCGGAGGACGGGTCTCGCGCGAGGCCACCGGGACGCGGTCGCTCTCCACGAAACTGTTCCAGCGCCGGAGCAGCCACTCAGCGGACGAGTGAACTCCGGCGTCCGGGTCGTTGCGAAATTGGTCGCGCACGAACGCTTTGACGGTGTCCGAGATTGCCGGATCGTCAGGCGGATATTCGCCGAGCGCCATGAGCAGCGCGCTGGTGATGCCCGGGTCTCCTTCCAGTCTCAACCGCGCGATCAGCCGAGTCGGTGGAACGTTCAACGCGTGCAGGTGGTGCATGAGTTGGTGGCGAACGTCGGGCTTGGGCGCGCGTTTCAACAGCGTCCACAGTTCGCCGGTCTCTCCCGGATCGGGCAGCGTCAGCAGCAGCGCGGCGGCCATCGACGTGCGGCGATTGGCGGCGATCATTTCATCACTCGATAAGCTCCCCTCAACTCGGCGACGGACTGCATCCCAAAGTTCAGGGGCAGCCAAGTCGGAGGTCGGTGGCATGATCATCTTCCACTGCCACGGAGCCGCATCGAGGCAGAGCCGCGTTCGTAGAACTCGATTGTCGGCGGCGTATTTCGCGAGCAGCGACAGGCTGACTCGTGACTCGATGCTCGCCGCCGTTCCCAAACACTTCGACAACGGAGCGATCAGCACGGAAGTCACCGGCCGCAGCGAATCGGCGAGCAGTGCGTATTGATCGGGATGCTCGATGCAGTTCTGCGCGAGGTGTCGCGCAATGAACTCAGCGGATGAGTTCCACTTCGCGAGCGAGTCTCCTGTCGGAGCGGGCGGATCAATCGTCGCGAGCAACTGCGCGGCGCGAAACCGCCGCTCGTCAGTGGCGACGGCTGGAGCCTCTGGATGCTGATCGCCTGTCAGCAGCGTCCAGCAACGATCCTTCAATCGTTCCGCAAACGGACTCAGCGATTCGACGACCAATGGGACGGACTCGGTCGGGGCGTCGAGATACCGCTCGAACACGTCGTCCGCACTCTCCGGATGCCAAGGGAGTTGGGCGAGGTGCATGACGAACCACGGCTGCGATCCCGGTGGCGTCTTGGCGATCGCGGTCGTCAGTTCCGGTCCCGCGATCCGTTGAAAAGGAATCAGCAGATCGGCGACTCCGCGAGCCGTGGAGATGTCTGCGGTACGAAGTTGTTCCACCAAGCTGTAAGCACGGGCGCGCTGCTGGTACTCGCGAAATCCCAGCGACAACGTGGCGACGACTAGCAGCATTCCGGCGATCGACGCCAGTGCAAAGCGGTCTTTCACCGCGAGCATTGTCCGTTCGGCGGGGGCCATAGTGCGCGGGGGGACGAAGCATCGCACCGCCAACCACTCGAACAGATTCGGCAGGAAGCGGGCTTCGCGCTGGCGGCTCCACAACGCGGTTTGCTCCGTCAGCCGCTCGTGCAGACGACCGCGAAACGTCTCGCGCTGCCGCGAGGACAACCAGTCGCGAATCGACGGGACCAGGAAGTCGTGCGACAGTTGATATGCGGTCTGCTCACCCGAGTGTGAGACGATTTCCGAAGTCGAACCCGTGCGGTCCACGGTCTCCGTCGCGGTGATGAGCTTGAGGTCCGTTTCGAGGATCGCCATCAGCTCCTCAAACTGCGCGCGATCGTCTCCGTAACCTGCGACCGCCAGCAGTTCGGTGCGAGGACGGCGACTCGCTTTGATCTCGGTACCGATCGCAGGCAGCAAGGATTGGAGAACTCGCCGCGCGGCCGGTTCGTGCCGCCGCTGGTTCGCCGGGGCATATGTGACGGAGAACGATTCGGCAAGAAACTGCTCGCCGATCCCGACCGCTCCACCCATCTGCCGCAACGTTTCGGGAAGCCACTCGCGCGACTTGACCATCTCGGCGAACAACGTCAGCCGCACCGGAATGACTTTCCCCTCGACGGCCAAGTTCGACAGAGCTTCCTCGAGAAACCGGTCTTGATCGCGCGAGGGCTTGGCCGGTTCGAGCGGGAGCTGACCGAAGGCCCGACCAAATTCGATGAGCACTTTTTTCGCGTGTCGCAGGTCGAACAGGTCCACCATCAGCGCGTTGCGGCCGAGCATCACCGGAGCTTCGACGACCTCCATGAACCGGTTGAGTGCCAGCCAGAAGTCGTCTCGCACGAGGATCAGACAGCGCACGCGGCGGCCGTCGCATTGGCGAATCGCGCGCACGAGTTCGGTGTCTTGGGGATCGGGGTGAGCGTGCAACCATTGCTCGAACTGGTCGATGACGATCAGCAGCGACTTGCTTTCATCGAGGCCCCGCCCGCGCCGAATCGCGGCCAGCGTGTCCGCGAGCGACCCGCCGATGTGTTCGAGGCAACGGTGATCGATCCCCGCCGCCAACTGCCGCTCGGTGAGATCAACCGACGCCTCGACAATCACGGGGACGACGCGCGGATCGAGGATCGGCAGGACACCCGCCCGCACGAACGAGGACTTACCGCAACCCGTCGGCCCGGAGATCACACCGACACGATGCGACTCGGGATCGTCCTCGTCCCGATGTGACACCCACTGCCGCCAATGGTTGAGCGACGTTGGCAGTCCATCGCGATCGCGCGTGCCAGGGAGCAGCGACAGGAAAAAGTAAGCGTCCTCGCGCGAGAAGGCCCGCAACCCGCGCGGGATGATTGTGATCGAAGTCCTCGCCCCTCCGCGCGACAGCGTCGCATCCAAGCCGTGCGACTGAGGCGTGGCGGCATCGACGGGAGTGACGCTGCCCATCGCGTCACCTCCCAAGTTGCTTGGGGCCACCGAGACAAGGGCCGCTTCCGACGTGGCCAACCAGTGACGCAAGTCCTCCGCCAACTCGCGTGTCTTCGCGTAACGTTGCGTCGGGAATTTGGAGAGCAGCTTCAGACAGATGCGGCTCAACTCGCGCGGCACATCCGAATTCCATTCGCGCGGCGGACGCGGTTCCGCCGCCAGCAGTTGGCTCAACGTCTCACTGGCATTCGCACCGACGAACGGCCGCGAACCGGTGAGCAACTCATACATCACGCAGCCGAGACTGAACTGGTCGCTGCGGCCATCCATCCGATGCCCCTCGCCGCGCACCTGCTCGGGACTCATGTAACTCAGCGTTCCAACCATCTCCTTCGGGACGACCTGCGAACTTTCCCGCATCGCGAGGCCAAAATCGGCGACATAGATTCGCCCATCGGTTCCCACCAGCAGGTTGCCCGGCTTGATGTCGCGATGAATCAACTTGGCTTCGTGAACGTGATCCAGCGCGTCGGCCACGGTGGCGAGTAACTTCACCGCCCGCGAAATCTCCAGCCGCTCGTTCGCAATCAGCCGCCCCAGGTCTTTGCCGTCGATGTATTTCGACACGACAAAGCAACGATGATCGGGAATCACACCGAAGTCGTAGACGGGCACGATCGACGGATGATCGAGCCGCGCGAGCGTCCGCGCTTCCGTCAAATACATCCTCCGATCTGCGTCATCCTGAATTCGGTGCAGGTGCGGCAACTTGATCGCCACCGGCCGGTCCAACTCGCTGTCATGAGCCAGATAGACCACGCCAAACCCACCCCGCCCCAACTGCCGCTGAATCCGATACCGCCCGATAAACGCACCGGCGGGCACTTCCACTTCGGCCGCACGAGCAGTCGCATCCTTTTTTAAATCGACAGCGAATGGCAATTCGGCGGGAACCGAGATCAACGTCAGTTCCTGATTGCCCGGAACCTCGGCCTCGGGTAACTCATTTCGCGGCTCATCAGTCATGAACGGCCTCGTAAATAAATTGGAACGCTGCAAGTGGAGAGGGACATCCGGTTCATCGGGGGAATGCGTACGGAAGACCTATTGTCCTAGCCCGGAGGGCGGCAGGTCATAGCCCACGGCGTGAGCCGTGGGGTAACGGGAACGACAACCGCCCAGCCCCGGAGGGGCGACACCTTTCGCTCGGTGGAGACGCCATTCGCGAGACATCATCGAGACAGTGTCGCCCCTTCAGGGCTGAGGATATTGAGGTCGGGCTGAACCCACGGCTCACGCCGTGGGCTACGACCTGCCGCCCTCCGGGCTAAGACAGAACACTTCCGCACGCATTCGCCGCATGACCCGGAAGTTCACAAACAGGATTCGACGCGACAGTATTCGGGCAGGACAGTATCAAGTCCGGTTCCAGTCAGAAATCGCGAGCCACGTCCGGCGCGCGGCAAGAGTTGCTGTACCACACTCAGGGGTACGTTTAGAACTCGAACGCGGGTTGTCTCGGTTACGAAAGCGCAATTCATGAAGAACGGTCTGATACGTCACTCGGTAGGTAATGGGGCTTTCTTAGTGAGCCGGGTGGCGTCAGCCCCCGGACTTCATGAGCAACAAGTCCGGG
>JAYTQJ010000677.1:0-6637 GCA_043746775.1 Schlesneria sp. | reverse complement strand
CTCGGGTGTGAGAAACCCGAGGCTAGCGCCAACGGCTCACTGAAGACCGATCACAAAACTGCTCTAGCCTGCTGACTCACGCGAAGATGGAATCGCTCACGGTCCCCGTGCTGTCGCCGAAAGCGGGTTCCTCGATCTGCAGCGACCGCAGAATGCTCAGGAAAACGTTCGACATCCGCGCGTCCTTGCCGCGCCAGTAGGTGCCGTGCCTCAGTCCCATGTTCGAGCCGCCAGCGACCAGCGTCGGCAGATTCTTCGGGTAGTGCGTGGTACTCGCTCCGCTGCCAAACAGCACGATCGTGTTGTCGAGCACGCTGCCGTCGTTGTCCTTGTACTCGTTGAGCCGACTTAGAAAGTGAGCGATCTGCTCGCTGAGGAACAGGTCGTACTTGGCGAACGCCAGTTGGCCTTCTTTGTCTTCCGCGTGCGACAGGTTGTGATGAGTCTTGCCCAGACCCAACTTGATCGGGAACGTGTCGCTGATCCCCATGCCGTCTTCGCGATTGAGCATGAACGCGACCGACCGCGTGATGTCCGCGTCGAACGCGAGTGCGATCAGGTCGAACATGTTGCGGTAGTACTCGCGCGGCTCGCTCTCGTTCGTCACGTCGAGGTTGAGATGGGAAAAATCCTGCGACTTCAGCGGGATGTCGATCCACTTCTCCGACGCCGTCAGCCGGGCTTCAATTTCATCCAGCGACGTGAGGTACTGGTCCATCTTCTCTCGGTCGGACTGGCCAAGCTGCTTGCTCAGCGACTTGGAGCTTTCGAGTACCGCGTCCACCAGCTTGATACGTCGCTGAAGTTGCTCACGCTGCGTGACGAGCGATGTCTTGTCACCTCGAAACAAACGGTCGAACACGCGGCGCGGGTTGTTCTCGGCGGGGATCGGCTTCCCTTCGAGGTTGTACGAGATCGTCCCCGTCCGCGACAAAAAGCCAACACCCGCATCGATCGACAACACCAGCGACGGTTGCCGACAGAACTGCTTCGTGTGCTGAGCCACAACTTGATCGAGCGCCACCGAGTTGAACATGCCCGGCTTCGGGTTGTGCAGCGGTGCCCCGGTCAGCCACATGTCCGAGCAGAGATGCGGATCGGCCTTGGTCCCGTTCGGATGATGCAGCCCACCGAGAAAGCTGAGTTTGTCACGAAACGCCTTCAGCGGCTCGGTCGATTTGCCGAACTCGAACGCGCGGCCCTCAACCTTCGGGAACCAGCTCCACTCGTCGATCCCATGCTTCGGATTCGGCAACGACATGCCGTTGGCCGTGTACATCGCACAGAACCGCCGCGGAGTTTTCGCCGCGACCTCCTTCCCCATCGCCTCCAACAACGGCAGAGCCAGCGTGACCCCCGCCAAACCTTTGAGCACCGCACGACGATCAAGTTGATGGGAAGAGGCCATGGAATACATCTTCAAAATGGTTGGGCGGTGTTTGTTCTGCCTTCAAATCTGCGTCAGCAACATAGTGGTTCCACACACTGGCGGACATCTCCGTTGCCGTCATTTCAAATTGGAGACATACGGTGCGGTCGATCCGTGGCCTCGAAGGATGGATTTAGACGATTGATCGCGAGTCTCGCGGATGAGTGTCTGGAATGGGTCGCCGCTGTAGCAGACCTCGGTGAAGAACGTGAAGACAGACGAGTTGTCGGTCACGAACATCGGAGCCAGCTTTCCGGCGGTGGTCGTATAGCTGAAGCCGCCGAGAATTTCGCTGCGTCCGTTGCCGCGTGTTTCCAGCAGCGTGCCGCCGCGCTCGGTTTTGTAGCCGAGCACCCAAAGATCGCTGTGATCGTTCACAACGTGCGTTCCTTCGTTCTCGACGTTGAGCTGTCGCGCCCAGACCTGTTGATTCTTCAGTTTGAGGTGGTGTGTGACGAAGTCCTCGAAAAAGAGTTCGCCCTCTTCGGCCTTGCGAGTGAAGGTCAGGTCACAGTCCGAGACGCTGCGAAACAGGATCGTGCGGCGCGTGTCGATTTCGAGGCCACCGTGCAGGGATGAGAAATGTTCCAGCAACACGACGGGCGATGTGCCATCGACGATGCGGAAGTCGGGCTTCGCTTGGCCGTTGTAATCCACCCAGCCGCCTGTGCCGACGACTCTTCGCACTTTGCCTCGGATGATGACCGTCTTTTTCACCGCATAGAAGCCGGGCAGAAAGACAGTCGTCGCGCCGGAGTCCATCGCCTTCTGAATCGCGGCCGACGAGTCCCGTTGGCCAGTCGGGTCCGCGCCGAAGCTGTCCACATTGGCCCAAGTCTTCGGATCGTCCACGGGAATTTCCGGCGGCTCTTTCACCGACAGTCGCAGTGAAGTCGCTGCCGATGGAAATGGACTGGTTGCCGGATGCGAGCAGTACTCGGCGACGTTCGGCCCTTCGCTGCCGGGCTTGTCTGTGCCGACGATGCGGAACGCGGCTGCCGAATCCGGCGTGGCGACATCGCCCACCGCGCGGCCGTAACCAGTGGTCTCGATGTCGCGCAGGAAGATGCGTCCGCCATTGAAGTTCACGATCGCTGGCATTCGCGCCGCGGCCTCTTTGCCCGTGAGCTTCGCGTCGATCAGGCACAGCGTACCGTAGCTTTGAATCGCGGGAACAGAGTTGTCGCTAACGAGTCCTCGGATGCTGATGGTCTGACCTTCGTTCATGAAACCAAATTGTGTCTGACCTCGCAGCGTGATGTGCTCGAAGGTCTGTCCGTTGACGGCCCGTGCCGTGCTGATACCGCGTTGAAAGCCAATGACCTCGCAGTTCCGCACCAGCAGCGGGCCGTTCATGTCGCGATGGGCGAGGTCGAGTCCGACTGCTCCGCTTCCTTCACTCGCGATGATGCGGCAGTTACGCACCGCTCCGGAATTGTTGGAGTAAAACTGCAAGCCGATCGCGCCCGGATTGTTTTGTCCGACATCGAATGTCACGTCTTGAACGTAATTGTGAAACCAGTCGGCGGACCCGAATCCACCACACCACATGATCGACTCTGGCTTCTGCGGGTCGGTGAAAGTCGCATCTTTCAGTCGGATGATGGTCTTCGAGGCGTTCTGACCCTGAATGAAGTTGTTACCCCACGCATCCTTTCCCGCCGAGCTCTTCTTCGACCAGTTGAGCGTCTTCGAGACGAGGTACGTTCCTGCGGGCAGATAGAGAACCTTGTGCTGTCCCATCAGGTCAAAGAGCGCCTGTTGAAGTGGTTCCGTGTCGTCGGTCTTGCCGTCTCCTTTGGCGTGATACGGTGCCTTCGTGACATCGACGACCGCGTGGCATACCGGGTAGCGAATGTCTGCCTTGGTGTCGAAAGTGGCTCCGACCACGGGCAGGTCGGTCGCATGCAGGGAACTCGTCCACAGGCAGATCATTCCAATGGTCAACCAATTTCGAGTTTGAAGCTTGGAAAACGATGAGTTAAAGCGAAGCATCGACGGATCCTGTGAGAAAAAGGGTTCATCCGATGTTTTGGAGGGGAGTCCAATAAGCGGGCCGTCCGTCGTTTTCACCCTGAAGGGATGTCAGCCATTAGCCGGGGGTTGAGCGTCTGCGACACCCCCGGTGCGAAGCCAACGACAGAGGATTTGCATCCTGAAGGGATGCTGGCCAGCTCAGAATGTCTCCCAATTCCACGAGGCTGGCATCCCTTCAGGATGCAACAGTCCTTTGTCCAACCGCTTCCGGGGGTGTCGCTTCGCTCAACCCCCGGCTAATGGCTGACATCCCTTTAGGATGAAGACTTGGAACATCTTCACTTGCTCCCCAATGACGACTCCCCCCAAAACATCAGATAAGCCTGTTTCTCTGTTTCTCTCTTGCCACCGCCAAAGTCGAAAGGGGGAAGACGAGAAACAAAAATCCAAAAGCGTCGTCGAGCCGCCACACTCCAAAAGCAGGTGGGATCAGTCTCTGCCCCCAGTTCCTCATCAACGAGTGTCCCCACGGGAACGGAATAACTACTTTGGTCCAAGTCGAATCGTGCTGTGATACATCGGGTGATAGTTCGGGGCCGGGCCGATCAGCCACGGGCTGGAGATGTGAGTTGCGGCCTTCGAGTCGGGCTTGGGGTAGGTGGCGATATTGAGCAGGAACTCGTCGCCCGCTTTGGCCTCAGCGGGGAGGTCGGTCCACGGGATGCGGAACTCGGCGGTAACGGTTTGCTCGGACTTGTGGACGACGATTTTACTCGTGCTTTTGCGGCCGGTGACGGCTTTCATTCCTTCAACGGGGTACTGGTAGAAGTATGCGCCGATGCTGCCCGACGGCTGCGCGATCAGTGCAACTTGAGTTTCCTTGAGATCGGGAGTCATCAACGAGACCTCCCAGAATGCCGACGCCGCGTCGGCCGGTTGTTCGATGCCGACGTGCAGTGCGTCGGGAGTCCAGACGAAACGGAACTTTGAGCGGTCGTCGTTCGCAGCCAAGGGATCCTTGGGCAGCAGCCGCAGCGGAGTCGCCAGCTTCCAACAGGACTCATCGAGCTGGCCATCGAGTTTGAGTTCCGCCTCGGTCGTCGCGATGGCCTGTCGATCAGCAGCGGTGTCTGCGGCTGACAGCTTCTCCACCAGTTGCAAGCCGGTCTCGACGAAGGGGGTGACGATCTTGAGGCCGTCCGCGTCGAAGACGCTCGCGAGATACGCGGTCCAGTCCGCACGATATCGCTTGAAGACATCGGCTCGCGCGGGGAATGCGGCCCGCTGATCCGCGATCACATTCCCCCGCCACAGGTACGCCGAGTCGATCACGATTCGTTCGCGCTTCACATGCGCCAGCGCGGCGGCATCGTTTGCGGCGGCAGTGATCGCTGCGTTCAGACAGCGATCGGCTTCGGCGAAGAACGCGGCGTCGCACATCTCGGCTAACCACTCATGTCGGCGGCGATCGGATGAGTTGGACATCATCGTCTGCTGTCGCGTCTCGATCAGTTCCAGCAGTTCGCGCATTGGCTTCGCAGCGGGACCGTAGTAGCCGCGACAGAACGTCGTCAGCAGCGCTTCGACATCGCGCTGCGGATCATCGAGCAACTTCAAACCGAGCCACGCTCGCAGCGGCATGAAGCTTTGCAGATCGTTCGAGACGGGGCCGGGTTCGAGACTCGCCCCCATGAAATCCTCAACCTCGATCGTCATGTAGGTCACGCCGCGATCCTTGAAGAGTCGCAAGTCGCTGACCATCGCCCGCACGTTGCTCGACGGCGCGAAGAAGCCCGGCGGGTGCGTGTCGAACGTGCGCCAGTAGTCCCACACTCCGGCCTGTTTTGAAATCTTCAGCCAGCCGTCGAGCAGCGCGAGCCGCTCGGCGTTGCGCGGATCGGTCAGCGGTCGCGTCATGTCGGACAGGCCGTAGTTGTCGCAGTACCGCACGAGCACGTTCGGTTCGGGACGCAGCGCCAGCGGCGGCTTGAGCGTGAAGTTGTAAGCCTCGGTCTGCACGATCACGTCGGGGAAGTCGGCCATGATCGCGCGAGCCACATGATTGACGAAGTCGAGATTCAACCCGGCCTCGGATCCTTCGCGGTCGCCGATCGCCTTGCAGTTCGGGCAGAGGCAGAAGTTCGAGGTGTTGTCGTTCTGCGACAGCACCAGCATCCGCGCGGGTGCTCGCTGCTCCTTCTTTGCGAGCTCGATGTCGTCACGCAGGAACTGCTTCGAGCGGTCGATGACGAGGCGTCTCACATCGGGATTCGTCACGCACGGCTGAATCCACAACCCGCGTTGGCCCATGTCGTCGAGCATCCGCTTGCCATTGGCGTCCATCGAAAAGTATTCGGGATGCTCGGCCGCGAACTCTTTGGGCGAGATGAAGTGCCCGAGCGAATGGACTCCCTCCGGTATGCCGCGCGGGTAGTCGCCGTTCGTCGGCCCGGCTTGAATGTGTTCCTTGTTCCAGACTCGCCAGCGGTCGCCGTTGACGCCTCTCGGAGCCGGATGCGCATACGGAAAGCCGGTGAACAGGAACCGCTGCTCGAACGCCGGTCGCCCGCGCCGATCCAACGCGGGGATCGTGAGCGTCCGCTGCTTCGGCACATGCTCGGTAAACGGATCGAGCCGCAGCACGCCGACATGCGTTTCGAGGAACTCGCACACGGCATAGATCGCCCCGCGCGGCATCCCGCCTTCGAGCAACACCTGATTGGGCGACGTTTTGATGTGCCACTCTTCCGGCTTCATCTGCGAATTCGCCGCCACTCGCAGCACGCTCGGCGGCAAGTCTTTGTCCGTCTCTTTGCGAATCGCGAACTTCGCCCCGGTGACTTGCTCCAGTGTCTCCGACAACCACAACGCGGCCGTCGCCTCTTCCACACTCGGCTGCTCGGATGTGACGACAACGAACGGCGTCCGGCCTTCATCGCTAAGCTGGGTTTGACCTTCTTGCGCGGCAACCATCGAATGCGATGCCACACAAATTATCAGAAATGAAACGAACCTCGTTGCCATGATTCTCGTGCCTCTGTCTTGTAAAAAGTGGAATTGGCATTTCCGACAGAAGTGGTGAGCCGGATGGCGTAAGCCCCCGGACTCCTGTGATTGCAGCTAAGAATCCGGGGGGGCTTACGCCCAATGGCACTCACTTTGGGGTGTAGCTGAAGTCGTAAGACTTCAGACGATCATCAAAGCCGGCTGAATTCTCACGAATTCAGCTAC
>JAYTQJ010000676.1:0-6648 GCA_043746775.1 Schlesneria sp. | reverse complement strand
ACTACGAGCGAGACAGGCGTAGTGCAAAAGCCCGAAAACCACCGAGGCAAGCTCGGTGGGGTTTGGGACAATCGCTGCCGCCCAAGCCATCGAGAGCCAACGCGATACAGCCGCCGCGAAGCTCAAGGGGTTCTTGAAGGAGTTGGGATATGAGTGATCTCCGGGAGAAGAACCTCAGGCAATACTCCGGTTTCCGAGTAACGCCGACAGATTGGACTGAAAGAACGGTCGCCGAAATCTGCCATCTTGGACGAGGGAGGGTTATCAGCCAGGATGAAATCCGTGAGTCGCCTGGACCGTATCCGGTCTATTCATCGCAAACGCGAGACAACGGCACGATGGGGACGATTGACTCATTTGATTTCGATGGCGAATTCGTCACTTGGACGACGGACGGTGAGAATGCAGGCACGGTCTTCTACCGATCGGGTCGGTTCAATTGCACCAATGTCTGTGGAACTCTTCAGAGCCGCGTGCCCAATCAGATTGATCTTCGTTTCTTGACGTACCACCTCGGTCGAGTCGCGAAGAAATACGTTTCCTACGTCGGCAACCCGAAGCTGATGAATGGCATCATGGGTTCGGTCGGGTTGGCAATTCCACCAATCTCATCGCAGCGTCGGATCGCGGAGATTCTTTCGACGTTGGACGAGGCGATTGAGCGGACGGAGGGGTTGATTGGGAAGTTGCAGCAGATCAAGGCGGGGCTGATGCACGACCTGTTCACCCGCGGCGTCACCCCCGCCGGCCACCTCCGCCCCCCGCGCGACCAAGCCCCACATCTCTACAAACACTCGCCCCTTGGCTGGATTCCCAACGAGTGGGAGGTGAAGAATCTTGGGGCATTGGCCGAGATCGTGTCGGGCGTCACGCTCGGATCAAAAGCGGAAGTCACTGACGAAGTCGGTGTTCCTTATCTGCGAGTTGCCAACGTCCAAGACGGATACTTCGATCTCGCGGACGTGAAGACGATCCGGGTGTCGCGCGCACAATTCGAGAAGCTGCAACTTCGATTCGGCGACGTGCTCATGAACGAAGGCGGCGACTTCGACAAACTTGGCCGAGGCTCGGTGTGGGAGGAAGAGATCAAGCCTTGCATCCATCAGAATCACGTCTTTCGCGTCAGACCGCGCGATGGCCGATTGCGGTCCTATTACTTGGCGTTCTGGTCGCAGTCTGAGGCCGGGAAGAAATACTTCGTCCTCAGTTCCAAGCAGTCCACAAATCTCGCTTCCATCAACTCGACTCAACTCAATCGTTTCCCAATCGCACTTCCAACAGCGACGGAACAGGAACGAATCGAGACGCGGATTTTTGCGATGAATGATCGTGCCGACTCACTCACCAACGAACTCGCGAAACTCCGCCAACAAAAGCACGGCCTGATGCACGACCTGCTGACGGGCCGTGTGCGAGTGCCGGTCGCCGCTGCGACCGAGGGAGGCTCGGCATGACGCGGCCATTGCCCCAGACCCCACCGAGCTTGTCTCGGTGGTTTTCAGGCCTTTGCACTACGCCGGTCTCGCTCGTAGTGCCAAGGCCCGTTTCCACCGAGGCAAGCTCGGTGGGGGACGAGAAAGGCGGAGAGGCAAGCTCGGTGGGGGTGGAGTAGCATTTCGAGGCAAGCTTGAAGGGGCGTGAAGGAGACCAGAATGGCTGCTGAGTCCGCGAAGCCGCTGGCGGTCTATTCGGGCGAGAACATTGAGGTCGCGTATCAGCTCGACTGGTCGCTGACGATCTTCTGGCGCGAACCGCTGTGGACCGACGATTGGTTTGAACTGCTGCAACAAGCGCTGGAACCGGACGGCATCCGGTTGCTCAAGCATCGGTTCTCGCAGCCGCACATCAGTCTGTTCCTGGTCAGCACGAAGCCGGATGTCTTGCCGATCAACATTCCTCGGCGTGTGAAAGGGCGGTTGCAGCACCTCGTGCGTGATCGAGTCCAGCAGCCGTTTCAGAGGAACTACGACCTGCGGAGCATCGGCTCGACCACGCGCGAGAAGTTGGAGGGGGTATCTCGGCAGTCAGCTTGAGCACCATCCGGAAGAGGATCGGACGATTCATTGGATGCTTTCGGACATGCAGGTGATCCGGCCGGATGTCGATCTCTCGCAGCCGCGATTCACTTCGCATGGCCGCTTCTGGTCGAATCTGCATCTCGTCATGGTCAATGACTGGCGTTGGCGGGAAACCTGCCGAGAGAACATCGAGCGTGTCCGCGCGATGCTGATTCGAGCGGCGGAAAAGAAGCAGCAGCTTCTGTCTCGAATCGCGATCCTGCCGGATCACGTGCATCTGCTGTTGGGGACCAATCTCGAAGAGTCACCGCTTTCGATCGGGTTGAGTTACATGAACAATGTCGCCTTCGTTTACGGAATGCAGCCAGTCCTGAAGCCCGGCTGCTTCATCGGCACCTTCGGCGAATACGACCTCGGAGCAATCCATTGACACAAACCCCACCGAGCTTGTCTCGGTGGTTTCGGGCTTTTGCACTACGCGGGCATCGAGATCGCGGCGGCGTAGTGCAGAAGCCTTTTTCCACCGAGACAAGCTCGGTGGGGTTGGGGCCATGCTCAGGGGATGAAGCCTGATGTCCGAATACTTTCACGTCGAAAAGCCCTTCCTTGACCAGCTCGCCACGCTGGGCTGGACGGTCATTGACCAGGGACATGGGATGATTCCCTCTGATCCCACCGTCAGCCTGCGCGGCAGCTTTCGCGAATGGCTGTTGCCGGATGTCTTTCGCAATGCGGTGCGGATGCTCAATCGAACCGCGGACGGGACAGAATGGCTGACCGATCGGCAGCTTGATGACCTGCGCGACCAGATTCTGCGACAACCGAATCGCACACTGCTGGAAGCGAACGAAGAGATTCAGAAACTGCTTTTCAAGGCGCAGGTCGATGTCAACGAAGTCACCGGCGAGCCGGACCCGGTCGTGCTGCTCATCGACTTCGCGCATCCGGAGCGGAATGTCTTTCACGCGATCAACCAATTCCGCATCGACACTCCGGGCTGCGTGAAGGCGTTCATCATCCCGGACATCGTGCTGTTCGTGAACGGCATTCCGCTGGTCGTCATCGAAGCGAAGATCGGCGACGCGACCACCGCCAACCCGATGCACGCGGCGTTCGAGCAACTGCTGCGGTATCGCAATGGCCGCGAGGAAACGGCGGCGGCCGGACTGCGCGAAGGGGAGCCGCGTCTGTTTCACACGAACCTGCTGCTCATCTCCACCTGTGGCGAGCAGGCGACCTACGGCAGCATCACGTCGGGCTACGAGCACTTCTACGCCTGGAAAGATATCTGGCCGGAAAGCCGCCGCGTCTTCACGTCACCGCTTGGAGTCGAACGCGAGCAGGAGCGGATGATTCAAGGACTGCTGGCTCCCGAAACGCTGCTCAGCGTGCTGCGAACGTGCTCGGTCTTCATGGACACGGATTCGGGCAAGCGAGTGAAAGTGGTCTGCCGTTATCAGCAGTATCGGGCCGCTCACCGCATCGCCGAGCGACTGCGACTCGGCGAGACGCCGCAGGAACGATCGGGCGTCGAGTGGCACTCGCTAGGTTCGGGCAAGTCGCTGACGATGGTCTTCGTCTCGCGGATGTTGCGTGTGTCCGCAGATCTGGCGGACTTCAAGATCGTGCTCGTCAACGACCGCGTGGACTTGGAAGATCAACTGGCCGGGACCGCCAAGCTGATCGGCGGCAAGGTGAACGTGATCGAGAGCACGGCTCAGTTGCGCGAGCATCTTGGCACAGACGCTTCCGACGTGAACATGGTGATGGTCCACAAGTTCGTGGAGCGCAGCGAGACGCTGCCAGCGGCCGTGCAACACGCCTTGACCAACCTGCGAGCGATCCCGTCCGGCGAATCGTTCGGCGTGGTGAATACGTCCGAACGCATCCTGTTGATGATCGACGAAGCTCATCGCACTCAAGGTTCGGACCTGGGAGACAACGTGTTCGAGGCGTTCCCGAATGCGACGCGGATCGCCTTCACCGGCACGCCGTTGATCACCGAACAGCACGGCACGAAGCGGACGGTGAAACGGTTCGGCGAGTACATCGACACGTACAAACTGATGGACGCCGTCCATGACGGCGCGACACTACAAATCCTCTACGAAGGCCGGACGGCTGACACGGCACTCAAGGACAAGCACGGCTTCGACACGAAGTTCGAAGACTTGTTTGGCTCGCGTTCCGAGGAAGAGATCGCGGCGATCAAGAAGAAGTACGGCGCGAGCGGCGACATCCTGGAAGCCGAGCAACGCATCGCCGCCATCGCCCGCGATCTGGTCGATCACTACATCGACAACATCCTGCCGGACGGATTCAAGGCTCAAGTCGTCTGCCATTCCAAGCTGGCGGCGTTGCGTTATCAAAAGGCGATTCGCACATCGCTCGCCGAGCGGCTGGAACGCGAGAAGCTCAAGCCAAAGCCGGATGCCGAGTTGATCCGCCGCATCGGCTTTCTGAAGGCGGTTGTCGTCCTCTCCGCCGATGCCACCAACGAACTGGCGGCGATCACGGAAGCTCGCAAGGAAGCGAAACGCTGGAACGCCGTCGAGAATTTCTGTAAGCCGTTCGATCGGGACGATCCCGATAAGGAACTGACCGGCATCGCGTTTCTCATCGTCTGCGACATGCTGCTGACCGGCTTCGATGCGCCGGTCGAGCAGGTCATGTACATCGACAAGCGGCTGAAAGAGCACAACCTGCTTCAAGCGATCGCTCGCGTGAACCGCGTGGCGAAGAACAAGAACCGCGGCTTCATCGTCGATTACATCGGACTGGCGAATCACCTGGTCGAAGCCTTGGCGATCTATTCTGCCGAAGACCAACAGGACATCGAGCAGGGGTTGAAGAACCTGCTGACCGAAGTGCCGATTCTCGAAGAGCGGTATCAGCGCCTGTTGCAGCACTTCGTGGCGGCAACACCGCGCACGCCTGAGGACGGCACAAACCCCGCCGAGCTTGTCTCGGTGGAAAAGGGCCTTTGCACTACGAACGCCCTTGAGACAATGCGCCGCGTCGTGCGAAAGCCCGAAAACCATCGAGGCAAGCTCGGTGGGGTTGGGGCCAATGCCCTCCGTACGGGGTATGGCGTGGCCGACATCAAAGCGTTTGTGAATGGCAAGCTGCCGACGCCCCGGGCGGATGTCGCAGTTATTCACGCGGCCGTCGGTGCGATGCAGGACATCAAACGCCGCGCGAACTTCGAGGTCTACCTGAAGAAGTTCCTGCAAAGCCTGAACCTGATTCTGCCCAACGAGGCCGGGCACCCGTATCGCGGACCGGCTCGGCGGTTTGGCTATCTGCTGCGGATGGTCAAGGAGCGGTACAAGGACGAGTCGCTCGACATTGCCGACGCGGGCGAGAAGGTGAAGTCGCTCATCAACGAGCACCTGATCGAACTGGGCATCAACCCCAAGATTCCGCCGATCGAACTGCTGTCGGACGACTTCATCGCCAACGTGCAGAAGCACTCGCAAGGCGACCCCGAAGCCAAAGCCAGCGAGATGGAACACGCCATCCGCAAACACTGCACGGTTCACTTCGATGAAGATCCGGCGTTCTACAAACGGCTCAGTGAGAAGCTGGAACAGCTCATCCAAGACCACAACGACAACTGGCAGGTTCTGGCCGACGGCTATGACAAGCTTCGCTGCGAGGCTCAGGCCGGGCGAACGGAAGTGATCGCTGGACTCAACAAGGAAGCGACGACGTTCTTCGACTTCACGGTCCAACTGGCGTTCGACGGCGGCGACGTTCCCACAGAATTCTCTGCACCGCTGAAGAAGCTGATGTCCCGAATCGTGGAGGTGTTGCAGGACACGATCGACATCATCGACTTCTGGAAGAAGCCGCTCGAAGTCAAGCGGCTGCGCGGCAACATCGACACCGAGATCCTGCTGGCCAACATCCCGCCGCTAACCGACAAGCACGAACGAATCGCCGTCGAAATCGTGAAGCTCGCCGAGAAGCGTCATGCGGAGCTGACGAAATGAAGACTTTTTCCACGACGATGACCGACGAGAAGATTGCCTATCAGATCGTGCGCAGTCGCCGCAGCACGGCGGACGTCGTCATCGAACGCGACGGCCGAATTCTCGTGCGTGCTCCGGAGTCGTTCTCCGACGAGCGAATCGACGCGATCGTCAACGCCAAACGCCTGTGGATCTACCGAGGTTTGGCCGAATGGCGTGACCTCAACGCCACGCGAGTTCTGCGCGAGTATCGCAATGGGGAAGGCTTCTTGTATCTGGGCCGTTCGTACCGCCTCTTGCTGGTCGCCGACCAAGCCGAGCCGCTGCTGCTCAAGAACGGTCGCTTCTGCCTGCGCCGCGATCTCGTCGATCACGGTGAACTCGTCGCGGCCCGACAAGCATTTCAGGATTACTACACGGCTCGCGGCCGCGACCGCATCTCACCGCGAGTGAGTTACTACGCGCCGAAAGTGGGTGTCGCGCCGCGCGGCATCGATGTTCGAGAACTCGGCAATCGCTGGGCATCGTGTTCTCCGAAGGGCAATCTCGCATTCCATTGGAAGTGCCTGATGGCTCCGCAAACCATCATCGACTACATCGTGGTCCACGAACTCTGCCACCTGCACCACCTCGACCACACCGCCGCTTTCTGGAAC
>JAYTQJ010000675.1:0-3023 GCA_043746775.1 Schlesneria sp. | reverse complement strand
CAGCTCGCTTCGAGCGCCGGCCCACCAAGAAAAGTCTCTGTGTTTGATGGTGGGCCGGCGCGGCGAAGCGCCGCTGGTCCCACCCTACCGTCCTTTTTCAACAGGCTGCTAGGAGTAATTTTCATGTCTCAGCCACCAACGGATCCTGTTCTGCCCGTGTATTCGCCCGACAACCCCGAGCCACCGCACAAGCCCCGGCGGCTCAGCGTGCGCAGCTTCGGCCTGACCGACCGCGGGCTGGTGCGGGAGACGAACGAAGATCAGTTTTTGATCGCCGACTTGACCAAGGCCCTGGAAATTCAGCAGTCCAGCCAGCCTCACGCACGGACCAGGCACGCGGATGACAAGGGTCGTATCTTTCTGGTCGCCGACGGGGTCGGTGGCTCTGTCGCCGGAGAACAGGCCAGTGCCCTCGCGGTGAAGTCCATCGAAGAGTTCTTAGTCAACACGCTCAAATGGTTTTTTCAACTCAAGGGGCCTGATACGGAAAACGTGGTGGCCGAGTTCCAAGACGCGCTGCGGCGGGCGGATGCCCGGATTTTCGGCGAGGTCGCACAGCATCCCGAACTCAAAGGGATGGGCACGACGCTGACGCTCGCCTACAGCTTGGGCGAGAACTTGTTCGTGGCCAACGCCGGGGACAGCCGGTGCTACCTGTTCCGCCAAGGTGAACTGACGCAGCTCACACGGGATCACACTTTGGCCGACGACATGGCTCGAGTGGGCTTCATCCGGCAATCCGAAAAAGGACGACTCTTTCGCGGGAATCTGATCACCAACGTGATCGGCGGCCCCACGCCGGGTGTCTGGACGGAAGTCCACAAGGCCACCATTGAGCCAGACGACATCCTGCTGCTGGCGACCGATGGTCTGACCAACTACGTGCGGGACGAGCAAATCGCGGCCACCCTGGTGGCCGAGCCCGATCCCAAAATCGCCTGCGAGCGTTTGGTAGCTCAGGCGCTCGAACAGGGAGGCGGCGACAACGTCACCGTCATTGTGGCACGTTACGAAACAATCACCGGCTGAGGAGCGGCAACATGTTTAGGTTCCGAATGAGGCGTCGTGGGCTGCCACGATTTGTGGCGCTGGCCAAGCCGTACTGGTTCTCCGATGAAAAATGGATTGCCCGAGGTCTGTTGGCCCTGCTGGTCGCGCTGCTGTTGGGGAACACCGCCTTCGCCGTCTTTCTGAACGAGCAGTCGGGGGAGTTCACCTCCGCACTGGCCTCCAAGGACTCGGGCCGTTACTGGGTCTCCATCTACAAAACCATCGGCCTCATCGCCGCCGCCGCTCCGTTCTACGTCTTCTACTACTTCGTCCGAGACAAGCTCGTCAATTACTGGCGACGGTGGCTCACGCACAACTTCCTGGACACCTATTTTCGCAACACCGCGTTCTACAAGCTGGCGTTCAATGCCGACATCGACAACCCGGATCAGCGCATTGCGGAAGACATCAACACCTTCACGCTCCGGTCGATCTTCTACCTGCTGCTCTTCGTGGAAACCGCGTTGCAACTGATCGCCTTCAGCGGCGTCCTGTGGTCGATCTCAAAAACGCTGGTCCTGTTTCTGATGATCTATGCCACCGTGGGGACGCTGGTCACGAGTCTCGTGTTCGGCAGGTCATTGGTCGCGCTCAACCTCTTTCAGTTGAGGCGCGAGGCCGATTTTCGATTCAGCCTGGTGCGCGTGCGAGAAAACGCGGAGTCCATCGCCTTCTATCGTGGCGAAGAACCTGAGTCTCAAAACATCAAACGTCGGTTCGGCGAGGCGTATGAGAACTTCAACAAGATCATCAACTGGCAGTGGTTCCTGAACCTGTTCCAGTACTCGTACAGCTCCGTCACCCTGATCATGCCGGGGATCATTCTCGCGCCGCAGGTCTTGTCCGGAACACTCGAAGTGGGGCGAGTCGTTCAAGCCGCCGGTGCCTTCGCGGTGATCTTCTCGGCGCTGACCGTCATCGTGAACAACTTCGACACGCTCAGCCGCTTCGCCGCCGGAGTGAGTCGCTTGGACAAGTTCTCGAAGTCGTTGGAATTCTCCGCGAGGGAACCCTCCGCAGAACGGGATGTCATCAAAACCGTCGAAGACGATCGACTGGCGATTGAACACCTGACCCTGCAAACCCCCGATTACAAACGAACCCTGGTCGTTGATCTTTCTCTCGAAATCAAGCCTGGGGAAGGGTTGTTGATTGTCGGTGCCAGCGGAGGCGGCAAGAGTTCCCTGCTGCGGGCGGTGGCGGGTTTGTGGGATTCGGGCAGCGGCCAGATCGTGCGCCCGCCGCTCCAGGAGATGTTCTTCCTGCCTCAACGTCCCTACATGATCATCGGCACGCTGCGCGGTCAATTGTTGTACCCGAGCGACAAGCGGGACGTGACCGACGACGAACTGCACGACATTCTGAAAACCGTCAATCTCCCCGATGTGAGTGAACGCTTCGGCGGGTTGGAGGTCGAAGCCGATTGGGGAAAGATCCTGTCACTGGGCGAACAACAACGCGTGGCTTTCGCACGTGTGCTGCTGGCCAAACCCCGCTACGTGATCTTGGATGAAGCCACCAGTGCCTTGGATTCACAGAACGAAGAGGCGTTGTATCAGTTGTTGCATGATTCCGGCGCGACGCTCGTCAGCGTCAGTCATCGACTCAACATCCGCCAGTACCACAAGGATGTCCTGGAGCTGGGTGGTGACGGAAGCTGGCGCGTCGTCCCCGCCGAAGACTCGGATGCGAATTCATGACGAGCCGGGCCAAGGAACTCAGCGCCGTGAATCTGGCAGTGAAGAACATCCGGGCACGTACGAATGCGTCGCTATCTTTGCCGCTGTGACTAGTGCCTCGACAGGTCTTAATTTGGGGTAGCCGAACTCGTAAGAGTTCTGCGTTTTCTGAAGTCTCACGACTTCAGCTACCTCCCCCCAAATTAAGAACGGACAGGGCACTAGTTGGTTTCCTGAAGACAGGGCTGGTTCAACTTGTCCTTTGCGTTTCTTGTAGATGTCACGCCCTTCCTT
>JAYTQJ010000674.1:0-15770 GCA_043746775.1 Schlesneria sp. | reverse complement strand
GCGGCTCGGCAGGAGCCTCGCCCTCCCGTACAACCCTTTTCAACATGTTCGCCAGAACGTGACGACAGACCGCAGAGCCACCACCATGTCCGACATCGAAACCATCTGCACCTTCACGCTCGACGGACTCTTCCTCGGCCTCCACGTTGGCGAGGTCCACGAAGTCTTGCTCGCTCAAACGCTGACCCCGGTCCCGTTGGCGCATCCGATCGTCGCGGGCCTGCTCAACATGCGCGGCCAGATCGTCAGCGCCGTCGATCTCCGCCGAGTTCTCCGGCTCCCGCCGCGTGCGGACGATGCCGCTCCGCCCGTGAATGTCATCGTCCGTAACGGCAGCGAACTGATGAGTCTGCTGGTCGATCAAGTCGGCGACGTACTCGAACTCGAATCGCGGCTCTTCACCTCGCCTCCCGACACGACGCCCGCCGAGACAAAGAACCTGTTCCGCGGCGCGTATCAACTTTCGCAGCAACTCCTGTTAGTCTTCGACACCCACCGAGCCATCGAAGCGATCGTCTCGCAGGCGAAGTCCAAACACTCGTTCCACCGCTAGATTGGCTCGCAGAGAAAGTTGTGCAGGTGAGCCGGGCGGCGTCAGCCCCCGGACTCCGTGATGAAGAATCCGGGGCCTGACGGCACCAGGCTCACCTGCTTGGATTCCTTTACCGGTTCACTTAAACAGCCTGCTGAAAAACGTAACTTGGACGCCCTCGTCCGAGTCTTTTCTAGTTGGAAGCGGACGGACGAGGGCGTCCATCCTACGATTTTCAACGGGCAGGCGAGCCGCCCGCACTACGCAGACCACGTTCCACGGCGAGCGACATGAAACGGATTCGAGTCCTGATCGTTGACGGAGTCTCCACGACGCGGCAATTGCTTAGCCGCGTGCTGCAACGTGACTTGGACTTGGAGGTCGTCGCCGCCGTGGCGGGTGGACGACTGGCACTGTCCCGCTTGAACGAACTGAAGCCCGATGTCGTGTTACTCGATGTCGCCATGCCCGATCTGGAAGGCCTGAAGACGCTCGCGTCCGTGCGCGAAACGCACCCGCATTTGCCGGTCATCATCTTCAGCGAGCTGACCGAACGAGGCTCACAAGTCACCGTCGAGGCACTGTTGCTCGGAGCGACCGATTACGTCACGAAGCCCGCCTCGAACGCGGAACTCGAACGGTGCGTGCAAGGCGAACTGACGATGAAGATCAAGACGCTGGCCGCGTCACAGTGCGCAATGCCAGCGAATCGGGAGGGCAAGGCTCCCGCCGCGCCGCGCGTTGTCCAACCGCTCGCGACGAACGGCTCGGCGGGAGCCTCGCCCTCCCCGTTGTCACTCTTCCAACAACCACGGCCTGCGAGACTCGTCCCTCCCGCCGCCGAGATTGTGGCTATCGCGACATCCACCGGCGGACCGAATGCGCTCGCGAGCTTGCTCTCGTCACTCCCCGCTTCGTTCGCGACGCCGATCGTGATCGTGCAGCACATGGCTGCGGGCTTCACGAGCACGCTCGCCGCCAGCCTCCGTCGCCAAACGGGCCGTGACGTGCGCGAAGTCGAGACCGCTCAACCGCTCAGCGCGGCTCCGGTGTGGCTCGCGCCGGGTGGACGGCATCTCGTGGTGACTCGTCGGGGTGCAACGACCCAGGTCGCTCCCGACAACGCGCCTCCTGAAAACGGCTGCTGCCCGTCGGCGGACATTCTGTTTCGATCAGTCGTCGATCTGTTCGGTTCGCACTGCTTGGCCGTCGTGCTGACCGGCATGGGTAACGACGGACTCGCCGGTTGCCGAGCCATTCGACAAGCCGGCGGACAAATCCTCGCACAAGACGAAGCGAGCAGCATTGCCTGGGGCATGCCCGGCCAGGTCGCCATGGCCGGACTCGCCGACGACGTGCTGCCACTCACGGACATCGCACAAGAAATCTGCCGCCGAACAACCCACGCTCGCACTGGACGAACCAGCGATCCATAGCCACGTTCGCCAGAACGTGGTGAAAAACGTAGAGCAGGCGGATCGCCTGCTTTGTATTTCTGAACGTTGTTTGTCAGAGAGGACCTCAGGCGAGCCGCCTGAGCTACGAGAAAAACATGTCCCTCCCCATCGACCAGTTCGACTTCATCCGTCGCTTGCTCGAAGAGCAAGTCGGCATGGCGTTGGAGCAGGATCAGCAGTTCTTCGTTGAGAACCGGCTGCTGCCGGTGGCTCAGCGACACGGTTGGCCCAGCCTCGATCCCTTGATTGCGCGCCTGCGAGACCACCACGATCGCCTGCTGACGCAAGAGGCCGTTGAGTCGCTCATGACGCACGAGACCTCCTTCTTTCGCGATCCGCACTATTTCGATGAACTCACCGAGCGCGTCTTTCCCCGGTTGATTGCCAGCCGTGCAAAAGAACGCCGTCTCGCCATCTGGTGCGCTGCCTGCTCGACCGGCCAGGAAGCTTTCAGCATCGCGATGATCCTCCGCGAACGCTTCACCGACCAACTGCGCGACTGGCAAGTCGATCTGTTCGCCACGGATGTCTCTTCACGCGCCCTCGACCAAGCTCAATCCGGCCGGTACTCCGATGTCGAAGCCCGTCGCGGCTTGTCCGATACCCGACTCGCCCAACACTTCCGCCGCGCCCAATCCGGTTGGCAGATCGACGATCGCTTGCGACAGATGGTCCGCTTTCAACGGCTGAACCTGCTCACCTCGTCTCCAGAAGCATCGCCACGAGACTTGGTCCTGCTGCGCAACGTTCTGATCTATATGACTCCGGCCGCGCGACAAACGATGTTGTCCCGCGTCAAACAGTCGCTCCATCCCGACGGCCACCTGATGCTCGGCAGCACGGAGTCATCGGGAGGCGATGGCTACTCTGCAGCAACAATTCGCCCTGTCATGAAATCCGTCGAGCCGAATTGACGGCCACGTCGAAGCTCCGTGACCGTGGCACCCTCAATTGAAAAAGGCGATGGCCCCGCAGAATCTTTTGGCCGGGTTTGCCGGTGGATTTCGCATGAGTATCGTGTGAGGGGCCACATCAAGTGTCTGTCCAAGAACAACGGGACGGCTTTGTGATCGCAAGTCAAACCCCGGAGTTGATCTTGGGCAAGTTCAAAGTCAACGTGATGCACGAACGCGAGCTGTTCCTCGCGGCGTATGACATCGACAACGAATCGATGCGCCGAGCGTATTTGGATTCGGCCTGCGTGGGTGACGCGGCTCTGAGAGCGCGGGTTGATCGGCTGCTGAGCCGAGAGGCCGCGGCCGGCAATTTTCTGGAGCAGCCCGCGGCGGATTTATGCGCGGATGCCGATGAAGCGTTGCAGACGGAAGCCAACCTGCGTCAGCCGATCGGTGGCGAACCGGCGACGAGCGGAGAGCAGGCCACGATCATCGGCAAGGTGGGGGACACGGCGCGGACAATAGTGGCGAACTCCGTGAACTCGGCACCGGCGGCGGCATCGAACTCGGACGGATCGACAAACTCACCCAGCCAGCAGGATGAGGCTGCGGCGGCATTGGGGACGCTGTTCGGCCGCTATCGGGTCCAGCGGGTACTCGGTTCGGGCGGGATGGGGATTGTGTATCTGGCCGAAGACTTGCGGCTGGGACGGCGAGTCGCCTTGAAGATCCCCAAATTCGAGGCGGATGCCGACGGTTCGTTTCATTTGATCGAGCGGTTTCGGCGCGAAGCACGAACGATGGCGTCGGTGCTGCATCGCAATCTCTGCCCGATTTTCGATGTCGATGAGCAGGACGGCACGCACTATCTGACGATGGCGTTCATCGATGGTGAAACATTAGCGCAGGAGATCAAACGGGGGAAATTCTGCTCCACGCGGCAGACCGCCGATCTGATTCGCAAGTTGGCGTTGGCGTTGGAGGCGGCACATCGCGCGGGTGTCGTGCATCGCGATCTGAAGCCGGCCAATGTGATGATCGACCGCGATGGCGAGCCGATCTTGATGGATTTCGGCTTGGCTTGGATGGCACATGAGACCGATTCGCGCGTGACACAATCGGGCGCGATCGTCGGCACTCCGGCGTACATGTCGCCGGAGCAGGCTGAAGGGGACCACGATAAGGTCGGCACAGCATCCGACATCTACAGCCTGGGTGCGATGCTCTACGAATTGCTTGCAGGTCGGCCGATTCACACCGGCAGCGTGACGCGAGTGTTGTTCAAGCTCATGCACGAACGGCCGATTCCGCCAAGCGCGGTTCGTGACGATGTCGATCCTAAGTTGGAAGAGATCTGTTGGAAGGCGATCTCGCGCCGTCCCGAAGATCGGTTCGCCTCGGCGGCGGAGTTCGCGGAGGCGCTCGCCAATTTCTCGGACGGTTTGTCGAGTGACACGTCCGCCAAAAGTGCGGTTGGGCGAAAACTCAATCTGGCGTCCGGTCAAATCGTGATCTCTGACCGAACCGACGTGCTGTTGAACGGCGATGACGCCGATGCCAACACGATTGCCTACTCCAAGCCACCCGTTGCTCTACCCAAAAGGTTTCGATTCGTGCTGGCAAGTCTGTTGCTGCTCGGCGTGCTCGGAGCCGCGTGGGCGATCGTGGCCGATCGGACGAAGCCGCCCGGCGAAGAGATCGTTCAAGCCCCGAAATCCCCAGTTTCGCCGGACATCAAGCCAGACGACAAGAATGCCGGTGCGGCGTCTGTGAAAGCCGACGTCGAGCCCGTTCGCCAAACGAACTTCGTGTTGGAGTTCGATGGCGAGTCCAGCTACGTCGCGATTCCAACGTTGATCAACGACGAGCCGGGACCGGTGACGCTGGAAGCCTGGGTCGAAACACACGAGCGGCAGAAGCGATCCACGATCATCGTGAATTTCGCGGGCAAACGGTTTTCTGCCCTGTCTGTCAGCGACGTGAACTGGTTTGCTAACGATCCGACGTTGCAAGGATTTCCGGATATGCCCTGGACCCCGGGCCTCGTCCACTTGGCTTTTGTGATCGACGATCGGGAAGGTCGATTGTTCGTCGATGGCAAACTGGTCGCCCGTCGTCCCGTGATCAACAGCCCGAAAGTCGTCGAGGAAACGCATGCCTGGCTGGGAACTGGCCTGGTCGGTGGTCGCTCGAAGTACTTTTTTCGGGGTCGCATTGGAGAAGTCCGCGTCTCCAAGGTCGCACGTTACGACCAGGACTTCACTCCGGCCCAACGCTTCGACACGGATCAGAACACGCTCGCCGTCTATCACTTCGACCAAGGTTCCGGCAATGTTCTGAAGGACTCCTCCGGCCACGGCCATCACGGCCAGATCGTCGGCGCGAAGTGGGTGAAGATCGAAGAGAAAGGGTCGCCGGCCGCCGACCTCTCCGTGATGCTCACTTCGTCCGATTGGGAATGGACGAAGCCGGAGAATCTCGGCTCGGCAGTGAATACGGCGGGGCCGGAATCGTCACCGCACTTTTCTGCCAACGGAAAACATTTGTGGTTCCAGCGAGGTATTGACTCCAAGACAGATCGGGCTTGCATCGCCGAACGCGAGACACCGGACAAACCGTGGAATCCGGCCCAGTCGATTGGCAGCGCCATTGAGTTTTCGGGACCGATGGCTGACCTGTTCATCTCGCGCGATGAGCAGACTTGGATGTTCGTCACCTGGGGGCCGGAAAATTACTCGCAACAGGTTTTTGAATCGACTCGTCCGTCCCCGGTGGCCAATTGGCCGGAACCGAAGTTGGTCGCTGCGGCGAGCGCGCCCGCTCTGTTTCCCGTTTTGTCCGACGACGGACTGACGCTCTACATCACGAACAGCCGAAACGGCGACGACCTCTACGCCTTGACGCGACGCACGACGACAGGCTCTTGGTCTGAGCCGCAGCATCTGCCCGATCCTCCCAATGCGCGCGGCGGTTTTCGAGCCGTTTGGAATTCGGTCGATGGTCGCGTGCTGGTCTTTCATTCGGCGCGAGGAACCAACAGCGGCGGCGCGACGCAATACGACCTGTGGCTGACGACTCGAACCTCGGCATCAGAACCTTGGCAGGCACCGATCAGCTTCGGGCCGACGATCAACTCGACCGCGAACGAACGGGGAGCCTGCCTGTCCGATGACGGTCGCGAACTCATCTTTGCCAGCGATCGTCCCGGTGGCTTGGGGGGGGCGGACTTGTATGTCTCGCGCCGTGTCCGCAAGCAGGTCGTGACCGCCGCGCCGCTCAAACTGGAATTCGCCGACCAGTTGCCCTCCGTGACGAACGCCGCCGGACTCAAGCTGGGTGATCTCGATGGTGACGGCGATCTCGATTTGTTCGTCGCGATGCTGCACGCTCCGTGTGTGATGCTTCGCAACGACGGGAAAGGGCACTTCACCGACAGCGGCCAACAGCTCGGCAACAACGCCAGCTTCGCGGTCGCGCTGGGAGATCTCGACCGCGACGGCGATCTCGATGCCTTCGTCTGCAACTCCGACGAGCAAGTGGACGCGATCTGGCTGAATGACGGTCGCGGCACGTTTCAACGCTCCGAGCAGACGTTTCCGCCCGGCAATTCCAACGATGTCGCGCTTTCCGATGTTGACGCAGACAAGGACTTGGACATCGTCGTCTCCAACTGGAAAGGCCCCGTCACGATTTGGAATAACGACGGAGCCGGTCGCTTCTCCAGCCAGCAAAGCATTGAGCGAATTGGCAATACCAGTGTCGCGCTGGGGGACTTGGACGGCGATGGCCATCCCGACCTCGTGATGACCAGCATTCGCGGCGACAACCGCATGTGGTTCAATGACGGTCGCGGCTACTTCACCGACAGCGAACAGAAGATCGATCTTTCCGAAAGTACCTCCGTGGCCTTGGGCGACCTCGATCAGGACGGCCACTTGGACTTGTTCATCACGGCGCATCACGGCAGCCAAGCCTGGTTCAACGACGGCCACGGCCGCTTTCTCGCTGGCCAGCAACACGTCGGCGAAGGCAAGTGCGAAGCGGTCGAACTGGTGGACCTCGACGCCGACCACGACCTCGATGCCATTTCGATCGGCGGTGGATTTGAGATCGCAAAACCACGATCTGTGTGGCGAAACGATGGGAAAGGCCGCTTCCCCAAAGACGCAGCGACGCTCAAGACCAGCCGCACGCAGTCTGTGACCAGCGGCGATCTCGACGGCGACGGCGATGCCGATGTCGTCCTCGGCAATTTCGCCGAGCCTGCCGAAGTCTGGCTCAATCCATCGAATCAATCGACGGTTCCGTGACACTGTCGAGGACGTGGCGGCGTAGGAATGAAGGCTCTGCCAAACCCAATGGCGGATGAGCCGCATTTCGAACGATTGGCGGAATGGCATTGCGGTGAGCGGCTCGTTCCGCGAAGTCTTGCCGCCCCCTTGTTCACCAACGAAGATGCGCCGGCGTGGAAAATCGGCCTGATCGCTCGATCCATCGTCCCCCACGATCAAGTCTTCCTTCGATCGCAATCAGCGCTCCTGCAATGGACGGAACATGCCTCACAAAAGCTCGTTGTCGTTTTCAATGCTGCTCGTCGCGATTGGCGTGATTGCAGTGATGGCTTACGCCGCGCGTTGGACCGCCAACGGCCAGGAGGTTCCCACGACACCGGGCACTGCTGCCGCCGCCGCGACCGCAGAAGAGACGGCGTTCCAAGAGCGCGTTCAACCTTTGCTTCAGAAATTCTGTGTGCGCTGCCACAACGCGGACAACATGGAGTCCGGCATTCGCGTCGATCAATTGACGGGCGTGCCAGCGGACAGAGAACTCCCTCTCTGGAAGGGCATTCTGAATCAAGTGGTGGATGGAGACATGCCGCCCGCCGATGAGCCGCAACCGACGGCCGAACAACGTCAATCGCTCACCGAGTGGATCACGCAAGCCATGACTGCCGCGCGATCTCGCCCCTTGCCCAAGAACGGATCGGTGCGGCGGCTGACGGTGGCGCAGTACCGGAACACGCTGCGTGATCTCTTGGGTTTGCAGGAGGATCTCACGGACGCTTTGCCACCTGATGGCATCTCGAAGGATGGCTTTGCCAACAACGCGCAGACGTTGCTGATGTCGCCGTTGCAGGTCGAGTCCTACTTCGACATCGCCGAGAAGGCACTCGACCTGTGCCTCGTCGATGAAAACTCGAAGCCGGTGATTCAGAACTTTCGCATGGAGTTCGGAGCCGCGATCAATCCGCAGCCGTGTCCCGACACGCTGGTCTTGGGAGCCAACAATGCGCTGCTGAACAACGCGGACTTCGTGGTGACCGAGTTGAAGCCGACGAAACCGTTCGACTACCAGCCGTTCGCGATGCAGACAAAGTTTGAGTTCATCGAAGGCTACGTCGGCAACGACACGATCCGCGCCTGGAAGAAGTTCGACAGCATCTATCACTCGGTCTTCGCCTGCGTGCGCGGGACGCCTGGGTATCCGAAGGGGGAGGCTCATCAGGTTGTTCCCAGCGGTCTGCTGCTGCGACCGGCGATTCCGAGTCCCGAGATCTTCGGCCAGTCGAACACCTACGGGCCGATGGCAAACTTCAAGATCTCGCTCCGTGAATTGCCGGGGCACGGCAACTTCCGCATCACCGTGAAGGCGGCTCGCTATGACGAAGGTGAGCCGCCTCAACCGGGCAAAGCGCTCGAGCAACGCTCGCCATCGCTCAGTGTTTACCTCGGCTTGCGTCGCGACTGCGGTAGTACGCTGACCCGTGTCGGCGAGCCGCAGTCCGTCTCGAACACCGAACTTCAAGACTTCCTCTTCGAGGGAGCGATCAACGATTTCCCGACTCCCGACGTGGAGCGGGACAACGTCAATTATCTGGCGGGCATTCGCGAGATCGGGGTGCGCAGCGAATACACCGACGGACGCGACATGCCTCGGCTGCTCGTGCGGTCGGTCGAGTTCGAGGGGCCGTTTTATGATTTATGGCCGCCAGCCACGCATCGCAACATCTTCATCGAGTCACCTGTAGGACGGGCACTCTTGCCCGTCCCTTCAGACAAGCCGGCGGCAAACGAAGACAAAGAAAACAAGACGGGCAAGAGTGCCCGTCCTACGGCGGATGCGCAGGACATCATCCGCTCGTTCGCCACGCGAGCCTTTCGCCGACCTGTCGCGGCCGCCGAATTGGAATCGCTCATCGCCGTCTGGAAGAGATCATTCGCCGAGAAGGGTGACGCGCGGCAGAGCATCAAGGACGCGCTGCTCGTCGTGCTGACCTCGCCTCAGTTCCTGTTTCTGATTGAGAACAGCAGCAGCCCGGCGGCCGAGGATCTCGATCCCTACGAGTTGGCATCTAAGCTGTCGTACTTTCTGTGGAACGCACCGCCGGACCAACGCCTGCTTGATCTGGCCGCGAAGGATGGCAGTAGCCGAACTCGTGAGAGTTCGAACGGAAGTCTCACGACTTCCGCTACGGGTACTAGCGCCTTGCATCAATCGTTGGATGCCGAGATCGACCGCATGATCCGCGATCCGCGTTTCGGGCAGTTCATCACGGAGTTCACGTCCCAATGGTTGAGTCTCGACAAGTTCGATGTCGTCGCGATCGATGCTCAGAAGTTCCCGAAGCTGACTCGCGATACGAAGACACAGTTACGACAGGAGCCGATCCAATTCGTTAAACACCTGATCGAGAACAACCTGCCGTTGCGGAACCTGATCGACTCCGATTTCGTCGTCGCGAACGAAGTCACCGCGAGCTACTACGGCCTCGGTTCACGCACGGAAAGTGGGTTCCGTTTCGTTCCGATCAAGCACGACAACGCGCACCTCGGCGGCGTGCTGTCTCAAGCCAGCATCCTGTCGGGTCTCTCTGACGGCCGCGAGTCGAACCCGGTCAAACGCGGCGCGTGGTTCGCTCGCAAAATCATCGCGATGCCGCCGGATGACCCGCCGCCGAACGTGCCGAAACTTCCCGAAGACGACGCGACCAAGCTGACTCTGCGAGAGAAACTCGAACGTCACCGCAATCAGAAGGGCTGCGCGAAATGTCATTCCGGCATCGACCCGTGGGGACTCCCTTTTGAATCGTTCGATGCGAGTGGCCTGTGGCACGATCAGGAGGCCGGTCACAACACGTTCGACACGCGTTCCAAGCTTCCCGACGGCACCGAAGTCGCGGACCTCAACGCGTTGAAGGCGCACCTCGCAACGAACCGCCTCGACCAAGTCACCTTCAGCGTACTCAAGCACCTTGCCACTTACGCGACCGGTCGCACGTTGAGCTACAACGAGACCGAGTTCCTTCGCGAGCAGGCGGTTCCGTTGAGTGCTCAGAATGCGTCGCTTCGAGATTTGGTTCGGTTCGTCATCCACAGCGATCTCTTCCAGAAAAAGTAGCGTGACGTGACCGACAGAAGTGGTGAGCCGTAGTCCGGACCAAGGGGTCCGGACTACGGCCGACATTCGCTGAATTCCGACTTCTGTCGGTCATATCCAAGATGCGAATTGCCCACAGTCTCGAATTCCAAGATCGGACCAATTCATGAAGCACTGTTCGACTTTGTTGCTTTTCCTCGGGCTGCTCCACGTCACGGTGACTCATGCCGATGATGGGGTCGCTCCGTTTTCCATCGCCACGTTTTCGGCCGACGTGACTCCGCCGATCGGACATCCGTTGCAGGCGGGAGTCGGCGTGAGGCCGGTTGTCGAAGTGGTTGATCCGCTGCTCGCGCACGGGTTCGTTCTGATCAACGGTGAGCGGCGGCTTGTCGTCTGCTCAGTCGATTGGTGCGGGATCGGCAACGAATCGCATGACTTATGGCGCGAACAATTGGCGATGGCGGCGGGGACGACGCCCGATCGCGTACTCGTCTCGGCGATACATCAGCACGATGCGCCGCTGGTCGATCTGGAAGCCGAGCGATTGGTGGCCGAGCAGAAGACGGGACGCCGAACGTTCGACATCGAGTTTCATGATGCTGCCGTGAAGAACGTCACTGAGGCGATCCAGGCCGCGCTGCCGAAGGCTCGGCGCGTGACGCATCTCGGCGTCGGAGAAGCGAAGGTCGAACGAGTCGCTTCGACGCGGCGGATTCTTGGTCAGGACGGCAAGGTCGAGTTCGTGCGCGGCAGCGTCAGCAAAGTGCCGCGTGCGAAGGACGATCCCGAAGGACTGATCGATCCGCTGCTCAAGACGCTCAGCTTTTGGGACGGTGAGACCGCGTTGGCGTCGATCAGCGTCTATGCCATTCACCCCATGAGCCACTATGGACAAGGGCAAGTGTCGGCAGACTTCGCTGGGATCGCGCGGCGACGACGGCAGGCGGACGATCCCGGCGTGATGCACTTCTACGCGAACGGCTGCGGCGGGAATCTCGGAGCGGGCAAGTACAACGACGGCTCGCCGCTGGCGCGCGTGGAATTGGCCGAGCGTCTCTATCAAGCATGGAAGGCCGCGTGGCAGGCGACTCGCAAGGTGCCGATCGAACGACTGACGTTCCGCTCGGTGCCGCTGACATTGCCGATCAAAGAGTCGGCAGGCTTCCGCCGCGCGGACCTCGAAGCGGTCTTGAAGAGTGAGTCGTCGTCGTTCGATGAGAAGGTGCGAGTCGCTTACGCGCTGAGTTGGCTGAAGCGATGCGAGTCGGGCAGGAAGCTCGATCTGCCGATGCTCGACTTCGGCTCGGCGGTGTTGTTGCTGCTGCCGGGCGAGCCGTTCGTCGAATACCAGTTGTTCGCTCAACAGCAGCGGCCGGATGCGTTCGTGATGACGCTCGGCTACGGCGACTACGGGCCGGTTTACATTTCGACGGACCGCGCGTTCGACGAAGGGGGCTACGAACCCGGCTCGTGGTCTTTCGTCGCTCCCGGTGTTGAGGAGGTGATGAAGAGTGCGATCGCTCAGATGCTGCGAAAGGTTGGAGAGGGCAGTGGAATGTGTCGCCAAGTCAGGCGGGATGCAGTCTCATGTCCTTCCGAGTTGTACTTGTCACGGTCAAGAATGAGGTCCAGTTCCAGTCGTGCCCCGAAACCGTTCCTTGGAAACACTCATTGCCGAGCAGATCGAAGTGCATTCACAGACTGACGAACTACCTCATCTCGAGCCGCATGAATTCTTATTCCTCTGCCCCCACTCCCTTGCCAACCAACCACCATGCCGATTCACCGCAAGCTCGAACTGACAGATGTCTCTGACACCGACTTCGACCGAATTGATGAAGCGGTGATGCGGTCTGCCTATTCCGCTCAGAACAAGTTTGGGAACCGGTTCGACGAGCGGGTTTACGAGAATGAGATGGCGGCGAAGCTCCGAGCGGATGGACTCGACGTTCATACACAAGTGCCGGTTACGGTGGTTCATGGCGGTTTTGAGAAGACCTATTTTCTCGACCTCGTGGTCAACCACATGCTCTACGAATTGAAAGTGGTGGCGGCGCTGCTCGACGAACACAAGGCTCAGTCGCTGAATTACGCGATGCTTCAGAACATCCGCCGTGTGAAACTCATCAACTTCGGTGAATCGAGAGTCTGCGGTCTCTTGCTGCGAAATGCCGTCCCAGATACCGAACGCCGTCAACCAACGCTGCGGAATTCCTGCTGGCACGCCCAAACCCCGCAGTGCGAACTTCTGGTGGCACACCTGCGAGCGATCATCAAAGATTGGGGAACGCAGCTCTACAACGAGGCCCTTGTTCATTTCTTCGGCGGCGATGGCCAGTGCCTGCAATGCATCGAAGTGAAAGCCGACAACAGGCGTCTGGGAACGCATCTCGTGCAAATGCACGCCGCGAACCACGCCTTCACCGTGACCGCCCTCACACGCAACGGCGCGCCGTATCGTCAACACCTCGAAGCATTGCTCGCGCACACCAGCCTCGAAGCCATTCAATGGATCAACCTCAACCATTCTTGCGTCGAGATCACGACCGTGGGGCGGAATGGCAGGGGAATGGGGGCAACGGAATGAAGATGCAGATGAATGAAGTCAGATCAGAGTCCTGCAAACCCATTCCTTTGCCCTCATTCCCTTGCCAATCTGTGCCTAGCAATCTCAATTCTGTTGGTCTTGGCTGTGCAAGCAACTGCTGCCGAGCCAGCACATCGGCTGATCGTCGGCTGGGATGATTCGGTCATCGTGTGTGGGCCGGGAACGGTGGCGGGGATGGATTCGCCGCTGGCGGTTGAACAGATGGTCAAGCGTTGGAAGGCGCGCGGCATTCAGGGCGTCTATTGGCGAGTCGATGAGGCGATGTTGCCCGAGCGATTCATGCAGCGCTGGAAGACAACGATCTCGCCGGGCATGAACTATTTGCTGCATCGGGTCGATCACACACACTCGCACAGTTCCCGTTGCAGAAAACGTTGCTGGCGGCGGCGGAGCGGGAAGGGCTGGAGGTGTGGGCTTGGTACCCGACGATCTACAGCAACGGAGCGCCGCCGACCGGGCCGGGCTTCACGACCGCGTGGCTCTACGAGAACAAGTTCGCCGTCGATCACCCCGATGTCCTGTCGGTCGATCGCGTCGGCAACAAACACTTCATGGTTTGGGAGTACGCCTATCCGGAGGCTCGTCGGGCGAAGGTTTCCGAGTTCGTGCAGTTCGCGAAGGACTACGGCTTCAAGCGGTTCGTTGCGTGCTTGAGGACCGAAGCGGCTCAGAATCAACCCGCTCCGAAACATGCCGATCAGTTCGGCTTCAACGCACCGGTCGTGGCCGAGATGCAGCAGCGGCACGGCATCGACATCCTCACCGATTCGCGTTTCGACTACGCGCATCCGCAGTTCAACGGGCGCGATCCGATGCTGGAGAACTGGCGACGCCTGCGCGGCGAGTCCCTGACGCAGCTCTATCGCGAACTGCGAGCGGCTTTGAACGAGGTCGATCCGACGATTCAAATCGCCGTGCAGATTCCGGGCGACCGCGCGGGAACGTGTCTCGGCAACTGGCATCTCGACTGGCGAACGTGGATCGACGAGGGGCTGGTCAACGAGCTGGTCGTGCCAGTCGTACTCGATCAATACGAAGGCTATGGGCCGAGGGCGAAGATCGAAGACTTCGGCTACATCGATGGGCGAGTCAGCGTGGACGAACTGCGGTCGTTCATTCGGACGAGCAAGCAACCGACGGCGCGCGTCATTCAAGCGGGTGGCCCGGCGACGAGCTTTCATCAGCCGCCGCCCGGCGCGAATGGCTGGCGGCTTGACGGTTGGAATGACCTCTGGACCTACAACATGGCCGAACGGTGGGAGCAGTGGCATCGCGACGTTCGCGAGTTCGGGCACATCAAATTCATCGAGCAATCGTTTGATGAGTTCCCTGATCCGGCGGCTCGTAGCGGAAGCCGTAAGACTTCCGAGAACTCGACGCAGGCTCCATCGGAAGCCTTACGACTTCCGCTACATGTTGGACCGGACGGTTATGGCGGTGGGTTCGGCGATTTTTGTCACCGGCCTGATCTGCGGAGTGCGCCGGGATATTGGGAGCAGCTCGGTGACGGCACGCATGCGCTGCCGTTCGCGCAGGCAGCGACAAGACGCGGCGTGAATGGACTCGGTATGAAGCTGACGCGCGCGGCAGATGGTTTGGCCAACCTGAGCGCGCGGCATTTCAGTCGGCATGACCGCCGCAACTTTCCGTTTCCGGGCGACACCGCGATCTGCAGCGGTTCGTGTCAGCTCGACGTGTGGATGTTGCGACCGACCGAGAAAGCCGCGCTCGTCATGTACCTGCAAGACGACATCGACGCCGAGCACCGCTTCGATGTCGGCCTCTATGTGACGGAAGGGAACCCGGCGGCGATCTACTATCGCGCGAGCGGTCAGAACGTTGCCTCGACCGCCACGATGCCAGTCGGTCAGTGGCAGCGAGTGACTTTGAAAGTCGATCTCGAACGGCGGGACTATTCGGCGGAGATCACGGCGGACACGCCCGACGCGATGCCGCGCGTGATCTGCCAGAACATCGCCTACGGCTCACTGCACAACGCCTTCAACAAGATCGAATTCAGCCCGCAAGGCGCGACGGGCAGCGAGCTGTTTCTGGATGACGTGCGATTGAATTGGACTCCGCACGCCATGTTTGATTCGCCTCGTCCAGAGACGCTGTTGCAAGCGGGCTTTGAACGGACAGAGACATCCGCTGCGCAGCTCCGTCACGAAGGAGACGTTTCGATCGACCGCGATGTCTCCTTCGGGCACGAGTACCAATCACTGCGGATTCGAGGTGGCGGCGGCAAGACCGTGGCCACGTCCCCAACTTGCAAGTTGCCTCGCGATGGCACGCTGCTGCTGGACCTCGACATCCTGCCGAAGAGCGATCTGCCGTACTTGCAGATGACTCCACAGGCGGGAGCGACTAGCGGCGATGAAGTCGGGTTCGCTCTGACAACCGCCGACGGCAAGCAGGTGTTGTTGCTCGAAACGCGGGCCGGGAATTGGCAGTGCGGCGGCGAGGGCGTCACGATCGAAGGCCAGCCGCGCCCGATTGCCTGGGACGCTTGGCATCGGTTCCAAGTGCAGCTCGATGTGAAGTCGCGAACGTTCCGCGTGCTGTTGCAGGTGTTGGGTGAACCGCCGCGCGAATTGTGTCGCGGGACGATTCCACAACTGCCGGTTGCCGAGTCCGGCTTGGCGATCGAAATGTTCTGCCGCCGCTCAAAACCGAGCGGTGACGGCCCGGCGTTCGACAATCTGCGCGTAACACGTTGAACTTCCGCGTCCGAATTTCAATTCCGACGTTTCCTACAAAAGTCGAAATCAGGTGAGCCGGGCGGCGTAAGCCCAATGGCACTCACTTTGAGCGATTTTCAAATTGACGTTCAGTGCGACGTAGCTGAATTCGTGAGAATTCAGCCGGCTTTGATGATCGTCTGAAGTCTTACGACT
>JAYTQJ010000673.1:0-6662 GCA_043746775.1 Schlesneria sp. | reverse complement strand
CTAGCCGCCGGTTCTTTTCCAGCTCAGAAACCGGCGGCTAGCGCCTTGCCGCTCAGGATATTTTCCCAAAGTGAGTGCCATGGGGCTGACGCCGCCCGGCTCACCGCTTTTGGTTTGGAAGCGTCCTTTTTGTTGCATCGTCACGATGCTTGAGGAGTCCTTTCATGCAGCATGACGAGTCCGCTGAAAACAGACCGCGCGAGGCCACCCGCCGTCGATTCCTGCAGACCGGAGGCGTCGCCATCGGCAGTCTGGCCACGGGACTGAACTCATCGGTGCAGGCGGCGGCGATCAAAGCACCGGCCAAGCGGGCGATCGTCATCCTGCTGCAAGGAGGTTGCTCGCAACTCGACACATGGGACATGAAGCCGTCCGCGCCGAGCGAATACCGGGGCGAGTTCGATTCGATCGCGACGGCTCTGCCGGGATATCGCGTCTGCGAACACCTGCCTCGGTTGGCGGCGAGGACCGACCGATTCAACGTCCTCCGCAGCGTGCATCATGGAACGCCCAGTCATGAGGCGGCGATCCACTGGGTGCTGACCGGCTACGACTATCCGGGAGCCAACGTCACCACGAAGAACCGCAACAATCAGCCGTCGGTCGGCTCGTTCGTCGCGAAGTTGCGAGGCCCCAGCCGACCCGGTCTGCCGGCGTATGTCTGCGTCCCGGACAAGGGGCAACTCGGCGATCGCGTCCGGTACGCGGGAGCCCACTTCCTCGGCATGGCCTTCGATCCATTCGAGTCCGGTCCCGTGCCAACCGACGCCATGTCTCCGTTTGAACTGCCGCCGTATCTGGTGATGTCGCCGACCATCGATGTCGGCCGGTTCCAGGATCGGCAGGGGTTGTTGCAGCGGTTGGACACCATCTCGCGCGAGTCCGACGCCAGCGGCACGATGACCGGCCTCGACCAGTTCCGCCGCACGGCCCTCGACATGGTCGGCCATCCCGTGACGCGAGACGCCTTCGATCTGTCGCAAGAGTCGCTGCAAACCCGCCAACGTTACGGCAGCCACAAGATCGGTCAGCGTGCGCTGCTCGCCCGACGACTGGCCGAGGCGGAGGTGCCGTTCACGCTCGTCAACTTCTCGGACAATCAGGACTGGGACACGCACGTCGGCAACTTCGCGTCGATGAAGAACACGCTGCTGCCACGACTCGATCAGGCGGTCTCGACGTTGCTGGACGACCTCACCGAGCGGGGTCTGTTGGACTCAACTCTCGTCGCGATCGTCTCCGAGTTCGGCCGCACGCCGAAGATCAACAAGGACGCGGGCCGCGACCACTGGAGCGACGTCTTCTCGGTCGTCCTCACCGGCGGAGGCTTGAAGACCGGCCAGGTTCTCGGCGTCAGCAACCCTCGGGCTGAGATCCCGCAGGACCGACCGATCCACTACAACGACGTCCTCGCCACGATCTACCGCCAACTCGGCGTCGCCACCGATCGAGTCTTCCTGCACGAAGGCCGTCCCGTCCCGGTCCTCTACCACGGAACGCCGATCCCGGAACTCCTCTGAGTGCCGGTTTGTAGGCCATTTTAATTCACGTAGTCCGGAAGTTATCGCGGCCCGGTTCCTGAGAGGAATTTGAGAATAAGCTGTGGGCTGACATCGAACACATGCCGATTCTCTGATACCGTCTGGCTCGACGTGAAACGCGGGGCCTCGATTCGCTACGGGCTGTCGTGCGAGATTTGGGATACTGAGTGTTGCCGTTCGGGAGTTGATCCATGCTAACTGTGCAAGGCCGTTCCGATTCGAGTTCCTTTTGCGACCGGTTGAATCGTCGGAACTTCTTGAGGATCGGCACGCTCGGCTTGGGCGGGTTGACGCTGCCGCAATTGCTGAAGGCGGAGTCGGCGTCAGGCAGTCGGCGATCAACCAAGTCGGTCATCATGATCTACCTCGTGGGGGGAGCGCCTCATCAGGACATGTTCGATCTGAAACCGCTGGCTCCCAAAGAGGTGGCCGGGCCGTGGCGGCCGATCGAAACAAATGTTCCCGGCTTCGAGATTTGTGAGGCGTTCCCGCAACTGGCCGGAATGGCGGACAAGTTCTCCATCATCCGGTCGCTCGTAGGAAATCAGGCCGATCACGACGCGATCCAGGTCTTCAACGGACATCATCCGCGCCAGCCGAAGCCGTCGGGAGGCTGGCCACAGTTTGGCTCGATGGTGTCGAAGGTGCTGGGTCCGGCTGATCGGGCGACCCCGCCGTTTATCAGCCTCTGTTATCCCTGCACACACGGGCCGTACAACGAACCCGGCCCCGGTTTTCTGGGTGCAGCCCAGTCGCCGTTCCGACCGATGGGACCGACGCGAGATGACATGATTCTCAACGGCGTAACGCTGGAGCGACTCGGCGACCGGCGGTCATTGATGCGCAGCTTCGATCATTTTCGGCGTGAGGCCGACGGGACGCGGATGATGGAGGGGATGGACCATTTTGCCGAACAGGCAATGGGTTTGTTGACCTCGTCGCGACTGGCCGAAGCGCTGGACCTGTCGAAGGAAGATCCTCGAACGGTGGCAAGATATGGCACGGGAAATCCAAAGGTCTTCATGGACGGCAATGGTGCTCCGCGTGTGCCACAAAGCCTGCTGATGGCCAGAAGGCTGATCGAGGCCGGTGCGCGGGTCGTGACGCTCAACTACAGCAAGTGGGACTGGCACGGCGGCCTCAACGCCGAAGGCAGAGCGAACAACTCCATCTTTTTGCGCGAACAAGAGGATTTTCCGATCTTCGACCAATGCGTCAGTGCCCTGCTGGAAGATCTCCATCAGCGTGGGCTTGATCAGGACTGCTCAGTCCTAATCACGGGAGAGTTTGGCCGGACACCGAAGATCAGTGCGCAAGTCGGTCGCGACCACTGGCCACAGGTGAACAGTGCGTTGCTGGCAGGCGGAGGCATGAAGCACGGGCAAGTGATCGGTGCCACGGATCGTCTCGCAGCCGAAGCGGTCTCGCGCCCAGTGACGTTCGGCGAAATCTATTCGACGCTCTTCCATAACCTCGGCATTGATGCGTCGCAGGCGACGATTCAGGACCTCAACGGCCGACCGCAATACTTGGTCGAGGACAACGCCAAACCGCTGCCCGAATTGGTGTGAACGGTCATCGCCGGGGTTGTAGTCTGGACCCCTTGGTCCGGACAAATCGAAGTCGGCGAACGGGAGCGTTAATTCAGAGCGTGTAGGACAATTCGTCCGGACCAAGGGGTCTGGACTACGGCTTCACCATTGTCGGACACATCAGGATGGCGAACTCGCGAGCATTCGCACCCGTGAAGGTCGGAGTCGTGGGCCTCGGCCGATTTGGTCGGCTTCATGCGCTGACACTTGCCGGGCTGGCGGAAGCGGAACTCGTGGGAGTCGTCGCGCGTCGGCAGGCGAGTCTCGACAACATCCAGCGCGAGTTGTCCGATGTCCCCGGCTGGCTCGATCTGAATCGCGCGCTCGAAGAATCAGAGGCCGAAGCATGGGTCGTGGCCTGTTCGACCGCCGAGCATGTCTCCGTCACGCGCACGTTGTTGCAGGCGGGTAAGACCGTGTTGCTGGAGAAACCAGTTTCGGCCGTGTTGTCGGAAGCAGAAAGTCTCGCGTCGCTGGTCAGAGTCGATTCGTCGAATCTGATGCTCGGTCACATCCTGCTCTTCAACAGCGAATTCAAGCAGCTTCGGGACGAGGTCGCTCACCGAGGCCGACCGACGTTCATCGATTGTGTGAGGCATCGACCGGCCTCCATCGTGAAGGACTTTCCCGGCGAGAATCCGCTCCAAGCCGCGATGATCCATGACCTGTATGCCGTGCAGGTGCTGATGAAGAGTGAGGAACCTCAGCGATTCACGGCGCGGTTCCATCGGACTGAGAACGGTGCGGTCGATCTCGCGCTGGCTCAGATCGAGTGGAGCGATGGGACACTGGCGTCGTTTGCGGCGTCATATCTGACGCCTGTCGGTATGGCTCCGCGAGGCTTCGATCGGATGGAGGTTTTCGGCAGTGGATGGGCGGCCCGCATCTCACCGAATCCGCGCCCCATCGAAGTCTGGGACGAACAGGCGCGCTGGCCGATGGCCCTCGAAATCCGTACGGACATTTCCGGACCAACGGGGATGATGGCCGAGGAACTGCGCTGCTTCTGCCGCGTGGTGCGAGGACTCGAACGCGTCCCCATCGGGGCGACTTATGCCAACGCGCTGCAAACTCAACGCTGGATGTCTCAGCTCGAATCCAACGCCCATACGAAGTAGCCCAGATAATTCTTGGCCGCATCGAAGCCTGATGCGCAAGCGAAGTATCTGCTTCGACATCTCTTCGCGGCTCTCCGCCAATCGTGTTGAAAATGGTGTTCCATGAGCGGCACGGCACTAGTGCCCTGTCCGTTCTTAATTTGGGGGTAGCTGAAGTCGTGAGACTTCAGAAAATGCAGAACTCTTACGAGTTCGGCTACCCCCAAATTAATACCTGACGCGGCACTAGCTGTTTCATTCCGGATAGCCTCTGAGATGTTCGAGGCGAGCCGTGCGCCGTAAAGCTAGGAATTTACGGTGACGATCAAGAACCTGCAGCCTTACGGCATGCGGCTCGCCAATTTCTCATCTTGCGCCGCGTGCGGTGTTGTCGATGACGGCAAAGGGATACGTCCGGACCAAGGGGGCTGGACTACGAGTGTCGGGAAGTGATTGTGTTCCCGTTCCTGAGTCATGTCGCAAGAAACCCGTGGCACAATGGATGTTCCAAGCTCGTCTTCAAATGAAAAAGAGCCGCATCACAAAGTGATGCGGCTCCTCTTAAACACTCATCAAACGATCACAAATTCAACAGCTTAGAAGTCGCCGGTGAGTTGGCTATCGTTCACGCGGGAGATCAACCGGTAGGTGTTGATGTCCAAGTTTTCGCTAAGGAACCGGACGGCTCCGTCACCCATCAGGAACTGAGCACCACCGGTGTGCATGCTGCCGAAACCGCTGGTCGTGGGGCGTGGGTTCGCGGCCGTGAAGTTCGCGTTGATCTTGAAGGTGGCTTCACCCAAAACCATCCACTCGGAAGCGGCACTGGGAACGCCGACCCAGCTCGCATCGCCGATGACCATCGCGGTCAACGGGTTGGCGTTAATGGGCGTGTAGCGTTCGCCAACCATCAGGACGTTGCTGGTTCCGTCCGACATGTCACGAATACCACGCTTGCTGTTGGCACCGAACGTACCACCGTAGTAATCAACCAACGTTGTCGTGGGCGTATAAATCGGGGGCAGAACGGTTGGGGCAGCACCATTGACCATCGAAATGCACAGTGCAGGGGTTGGCATCATTCCACCGGCCGCTGTCGCACCCGCAGCAACAGCAGGAAGCACTGGGGCGGCAGAGCAGATCGTCGTACCAGCAACACTCGGAGTTGCTGCGGCAAAATTGAATGCTGAACCTGCCACGCCGAGGTAGTTTGAACGACCAAACGGACGTCCAACGATACCACCAGCAACAGTCGCGTTGCCAGCATCGGAAGGGCAACGTTGCGAAGGCAACACGCTTTCAATCGAGCCAATCGCCGGTGTGGTAGCTCCCGTTCCGCCAGCGACCAATCCGACCGTTACGTTCGGAATGTTGGCAACGCTACCGAAAGTGTTGTAGAGCGGAGCCTGATCGATGTAGGGGAGGATCATGGTTCCCCATCCCCAACCATTGTTCATGACTCTCAAGACTGGGGGCGTGGCATTGCCAGCGCCAGCTTCGTAGATGTAGCCGGTGGGCATCGTGGTGATGAACGTGTCGTGGTAGTTGTGGAGTGCGAGTCCCAACTGCTTCAACTGGTTCTTACACTGGGTACGACGGGCCGATTCACGGGCCTGTTGTACGGCTGGGAGCAGCAACGCGATCAAGACTGCAATGATGGCAATAACCACCAGCAGCTCGATGAGCGTGAATGCTCGGCGACGGGACGACTTTGCAAAAAAAGTTGGCACAGTAGGCAATCTCCTTCAACAACAACAAGGAACTGTACCGGTGAACGCCCACCGGATGACACCGCAGAAAATACCAATGTCTGTCGCGTGAAATCTACGTCTCAGAATCAAAAAAAAAAGTTTTCGAGAAGAAATCTTTTCTGACGTAACCAACAGAAGTCCAAATCAGGTGAGCCGGGCGGCGTAAGCCCCCGGATTCTTAGCTGCAATCTCAGGAATCCCAGGGCTGACGCCCGGCTCACGACTTCTGCTGGAAACGCCTTTCCTGATCCTCAACAGTCGCAGTCTTGCACCACGCAGCAGGTCGATGCAAAAACACACAGCCCAAACATACAAGTCATTTTTAGAGAGGACGAAGGACGGTAATGAACACTGGAAAACTCGTCATATTCACAAATTAACGACGTTTGCGTTAAATGTGAAACGCAGTTGTCGTGCCATAAAGCGCAGTTTTGACAGTCAGACGGAGGGTCATCATGACGTTTCAACTGGATTTGGACGTGCCACAGTTCTTCGGCGCGCAGCAGGTTCGACTCTTGCCAATCTTTTGAAGTGCGTGATTTCGCTGCCGTCCTAACTTTCTACGCCATGCGAGATCACTGAGAGTCACTCCGAAAAGATAAAGGCTGACGTGCCCGCCAAAAGTAGCCTTCATCGCTCCGCGTGAAGTCAGCCGAGTCACCAGCGACCCGGAGACGCGGG
>JAYTQJ010000672.1:0-3029 GCA_043746775.1 Schlesneria sp. | reverse complement strand
GGCGATGGCCCTGCGAGTTGCTCTCTTCGCGCTTCCTGTCGCGGAGCGACAGGGCTACCTTGGCCTGCGGCCTTGCCCGACGCCCGACGATGGCAACGACTCTCTCGTGACCGTTGACGTTGTGAAGGAGACCAAACGAATGACCTCACCCGACTTTGACCTAGCCTCCGCCCATCGACACTTCTCCGCCGCGTGCTTCAACGGCGTGTGGGAGTTGATCGACAAGCCCAACCGTTCGCCGGACGAGGACCGGTTGATGGTCTCGATGTGCCATGCCTCGCTGTACCACTGGCAGCAGCGGGCCGACTGCACCTCGCGGAGCCTGTCGATCGGCTACTGGCAGCTCTCCCGCGTGTACGCGCTGTTGGGAGAGGCCGACAACGCCAGCCAGTACGGACAACTCTGTTTAAGTCACAGCCAGAGGGAGCCTCCGTTCTATCTCGGATACGCCTACGAGGCGCTGGCTCGTGCGGAGAAACTCGCAGGGAATCGAGCCGAGGCAGAACGGCATCTCGACACGGCGCGTGACCTCGCGTTACAGGTGACTGACAAGGATGAGCGAGAAATGCTGGAGGCAGACTTGATGCTCCTCTCAAAGTGAATTCCCAAATTGACGGTGTTCACTGCCGGTTTCACCCTACGCTGAAAGAGTAACAATGAATCAACGATCACATTTCACGATGACTTGCTTGTTCGCACTGGGGACATTGTTTCCAGTCGTTGTTCTTCGAGCCGAAGTCCCGAATCAATCCGTTGAGAACCTCCAGAAGAACGCCACCCACATCGTCGTCGGCAAGGTGACGAAGATCGGTCACGACACGACGACATCAGGCAATTATGAAGAGACCCAGTACGTGGCCGAAATTTCTGTGACCGCTGTCGAAAAGGGAGAGGGAATCATCGTGAATGATGTCATCAAGGTTCGGTATGGACAGAGGAAATGGATCGGAGCGGGATCTCCGCCACCAGGATCAAGCGGACATCGCGGTCTTCCAAAGAAGGACGACACAAATCGCGTTTACCTGAAAAAGGTCAAGGGGCGCGGCTACGACGTGGAATTCCCCAATGGATTTGAGTCGATAAAGCCTGATGAGAAATAGCAGCACACCTTGGTGACACCTCACCTGACAATCACGGACGTTTCGCCAAAGTGGCCAACAGACGAAGAGACGATCATGCACAACTCGCTCCATCCCTGCGGTCGCATCAATCGCCGGGCCTTTCTCTCCGATGTCGGCATGGGATTCACCGGTCTTGCGCTGGGGTCGATACTCGCGCGGGATGGGTTTGCCAAGGACGAGTCTCATGCGGAAGCGACGCCCCTCACCGGCAACCCGTCGTTCCTACCGCAAGCAAAAAGCGTGATCTGGTACTTCATGCTCGGGGGGACCAGTCATCTGGAGAGCTTTGATCCCAAGCCCGAGGTCACCAAGCATGCCGGGAAGACGATCAAGGAGTCGCCGTATGAGGCGGCGGTGGTGGGCTCGCCCTTCTATCGGAAGAACGTCCGCGATTTTGCCGGGACGCCGCGCGAGTTGATGGGGACGCTGTACCCGTTGCAGATCGGATTCCAGAAGCGCGGCGAGAGTGGGATCGAGGTGAGCGACTGGTGGCCGCACGTCGGCTCGTGCATCGATGACATCTCCGTCGTGAGGTCGATGTGGACGACCGACAACGACCACGCGGCTCAGCTTCAGTTTCATACCGGCCGCCACATTTTTGACGGCTTCCATCCGTCGATCGGGTCGTGGGTCCATTACGGGTTGGGATCGCTCAACGACAACCTGCCGCAGTTCGTCGTGATGGGAGGCGGACCCGGAGACTGCTGCGGCGGCGTGGGGGCTCACGATGGCAGCTATCTCGGCCCCGAACATTCCGCCGTCACGATGGCCATCGACCCGAACAACCCGCTCCCGTTCGGCACGCCCGGCAACAACGTGACGGTCGCCGAACGTCGCAGCCAGCTCGATCTGCTCAACGAACTGAACGGCCTCGCGGGGGTCGAGTATCCCGACGATCAGGCGATGCGGGCGCGGATCAAGTCCTACGAGCTGGCCTTCCGCATGCAGATGTCGGTCCCCGAGGTCGTCCGTCTGTCCGACGAGACGCAGGCGACGCAGGATCTCTACGGCCTGAACGACCCCGCCACGCAGTCGGTCGGCCGCATGAGCCTCACCGCGCGGCGACTGGTCGAGCGGGGCGTGCGGTTCATCCAGATCTACGACGACGGCTGGGATGCTCATGCCAAGTTGAAGGAGAACCACACGACCCGCAGCAAGGCGGTCGACCAGCCGATCGCCGGGTTGCTCAAGGATCTCAAACAGCGCGGACTGCTCGATGAGACGCTGGTCGTCTTCGCCACCGAATTCGGACGGACCCCGGGTGCCGAGAAGTCCGACGGGCGAGACCATCATCCCTACGGCTTCTCCGTCTGGCTGGCGGGAGGCGGCATCAAGGGCGGCACGGTGCATGGCGCGACCGACGAGATCGGCTTCCACGCCGTCGAACACCGCCACTACGTGACCGACATCCACGCCACGGTCCTGCACCAACTCGGCCTCGACCACAAACGCCTCGAAATCCCCGGCCACAAGCGGCTGGAGATCGACTTCGGCTCGCCAATCCGGCAGATCATCGCGTGAGCATGGGACAGCGTAGGGGGGCGCGAACTCTTCGGAACGCACCATTCCCTCACGCAGCGTGGTGCGCTCCGAAGACTCCAGCGAGGGCTGCGCCTCAGACCCAAGTAGCCTTCATCGCTCCGCGTGAAGAGAGCCGAGTCAGCGGGGAGGTCGATTGAAGGATCAGCGTTGAACTCGCGCACGGCTGTCTTCACGCGGAGCGATGAAGGCCACTTTGAAGGCGATAACGAAAACTTGACTCAACGAGTCAAGTTTCAAACTCGAAGAAGTCCACGCACCCTACGAAGCTGCTGAACAACGACGCGACCAAGATTAGGAACGGGGGGCGCAATAACTTCCCGTGAGCGGCAAGGCGCTAGCCGCCGGTTCTTGTGCGACGACCGGCGG
>JAYTQJ010000671.1:0-15799 GCA_043746775.1 Schlesneria sp. | reverse complement strand
CCGCCGGTTCTTCGCAATCACCGGCGGCTAGCGCCGTGCCGCTCACCGTTTCGCCTGTTTGGTTTGGGACGGTACTTTGAACCAGTGAATTGGGATTCGCGCCGTTTGAACTGTCCGCATCGGCCGGTCCCGTCGGCGGAGCGACGGGACTACTGTAGTCGTGCCGCTCCGCCGACACGACGGCTTGAGACGTAGGGTGGGGCAAGCTCGCTTCGAGCGCCGGCCCACCAGCAGGAATCGCCGTCTGATGGTGTGCGGGTGCCACGGTCACGGAGTCTTCGACGTGGCCGTGTGAGCAGGGATGGCATTCTCCATCGTTGCACGGCCACGTCGAGGACTCCGTGACCGTGGCACCCTGAAATTGTGGCGGCTCGGCAAAAGATATCCGTCGTTCCAACTCCTCTCTCAACAAAGAAACCTCTTCGGACAACTCGAACGTCCGGCCGGGAGCCTCGCCGCGCCAGAACGGAATCGTCGGTGGGGCACCGTGAGCGTCCGTCACGAACAGATCGCCACCACGCAGATAACGGATGCGCCACGAGGTGTTGCCCAACAGAAAAATGTCGCCCGATTGGCTCTCGGTGCCGAAGTCCTCATCGACCGAGCCGACGACCGTGTGATCCTCTTCCGTCACAACGCGGATCGCAAAGACTTCGGGGATCGCTCCGGCATTACTAATCGCGGCGATCCTCGCGCCGGGCCGTGCTCGCAACCGGCGGCCGACCTGGTCGTGATGCAGATAGACGCGGCTGCGCCCCGATGAACTCGTGATCCCCTCGCTGAGCATCTGCACGATGCGATCGAAGTCCGCGCGAGGCAGGTCGCGATACGGAGCCGCTCGACGACAGACGGCGAACAGTTCATCGCTGCTCCAATCCTCGCACGCCACCGCCGCGACGATCTGCTGGGCAAGGACATCCAGCGGCGCGACGGGAATCGGCACGATGTCGAGCCGCCCGTGACGGATCGCCCGCACGATGGCCATGCACTCGATCAACTCGTCGCGAGTCAGCGCGAACATCCGTCCCTTCGGCACCAGTCCCAGCGCGTGTCCCGATCGGCCGACTCGCTGCAAAAACGTGGCGATGTTCCGCGACGAACCGATCTGAATCACGAGGTCGATGTAACCAATGTCCAAACCCATCTCGAGCGACGCCGTCGCCACGACCGCCTTCAACTGACCCGCCTTCAACCGCTGCTCGGTGTCATGCCGCAGATCGGCCGCGAGCGACCCGTGATGGCTGGTGATCGCCTCCTCACCCAGCAACTCGCTCAACTGATGAGTGAGTCTCTCTGCCAACCGTCGCGTGTTGACGAAGATCAGCGTCGCTCGGTGCCCGTTCACCAACTCAACGATCCGCTGATTGATCTCGGCCCACTGCTCATGCATGCAGACCGCCCCGAGTTCGCTCGGCGGCACCTCGATCCCCAGATCAAGCTGCCGTTGGAAGCCGACATCGATGATGACGGGGAGAGAAGTGGCGAGTGACGAGTGGCGAGTGGTGAGTGAAGAACGGGCATCGGACAACGGCTTTGTCCCCACGTCCTCCTCACTCGCCACTCCTACCAAGAACCGCGCGATCTCTTCAATCGGCCGCTGAGTCGCCGACAGGCCGATCCGTTGCAGGCGCTGAGGGCAGAGGACTGCGAGCCGTTCCAGCGTGAGGGCCAGGTGCGAGCCGCGCTTGTCCCGCACGAGCGCGTGGATTTCATCGACGATCACCGTCTCGACGGTCTTCAGTTTCTCGCGCGCCTTCGGACTGGTGAGCATCAGATAGAGCGACTCGGGCGTCGTCACCAGAATCTGCGGAGGCCGCCTCACAATCGCCGCCCGCTGCGACGCCGAAGTGTCCCCCGTCCGCAAGCCGACTCGAATCGGAGCGATCTCGAACCCCAGCTCACTCGCCACGGCCAAGATCTCGGCCAGCGGCACTTCCAGATTGCGGTGCATGTCGTTCGACAACGCCCGCAGCGGCGAGACATAGACCACGCGAATCTCGTCGGTCAACTCGTTCCGCACAGCCAACCGCAGCAGCCGGTCAATCGCCGCGAGAAACGCCGTCAACGTCTTCCCGCTCCCCGTCGGCGCGGCAATCAACACATCCCGCCCCGCCACCAGATCCGGCCACCCCAACTCCTGAGGCTCCGTCGGCGCAGCAAACCGCCCCCGAAACCACTGCTGAATCACCGGATGAAATAGTTCGAGAGACATGGTCGCATGGGTGGCCAGAAGAACAGCGAGTCATCACGCCCGAGAAGGGTACGCGCCCCAGCCGCTCTCTGCGACTCTGCCAAAGTAGCCTGCATCGCTCCGCGTGAAGAAAGCCGTGCGCGAGTTCGATGCTGATCGTTCAAACCACGTCTGATCGCACTCGGCTCACTTCACGCGGAGCGATGCAGGCTACTTTTCTTGTCAACCTCGTCGCCGCCATTCGTGAGTCTCTCCGCGAATGCTCCGGGAGGTTCTGATGAAGGTGTTATGGCTGACGGACCACGCTCGCTCTGCCACCTGTTGTGGCGGTTGAGGACACCCGCCCCCAGCCACCCGTTTGGATCAACTCACAAAGGCAAGAAGCGGATTTCGCCAACCCATTCGGCGGCATCGCTGGCAACTCCGATGAGAATCAGGTCTTCGATCGTTTGGGCCAGCGGTGAGCGTTGATGAATCAGCAACAAGCCAGCCAGAACCTGATCATCTTGGAGGCGTGCGACCGCCGCCGCCCGCATCGTGTTGACATCGTGCGAAACGACGATGAATCCCTCTCTCGCCGCGAACTCCAGAACGCTTGTGTCGGGAGCCTTCGCGAGTCCGACTTCTCGCAGTCGTGTCATCACGAGGGTTGGTTCTCGACGCAGCACGCCCAGAACGATCTGGTCCATCAAGTCGTTGTCCACCAGAAAGCGTGGGCCGCTCATGCGAACTCCTCGACCGCCGCATGACGCATGGCTCGGAGACGCGTGACCACGGGACTGGGACTGCGTTCGCTAGTTCGTCGCAAGTCCGCCCAGAGTTGGGCTTGTTGAGCCAGGTACCGATCCACCGCTTCTTGATTGGCCAAGTAGTAAGTGATCGCGCCGTAAACTTCTTCGAGCGTGAGTACCGGGTACTGAAGTTGAATGGCCTCTGGCGTCAGTCCATCTTGAAACGCGATGACGATGGAATCCAGCGAGACATCCGCGTCACCAACACGGTAGGCCCCGTTGTCTTCGCGGACATAAGGTTGTTGCATCACAGTCAGAGACTCCTGTTCAAACCACTCGCCGAACGAGGTCATGATGGCATTGAGCCTACGAATTCCCCATCACGCAAGCAACAGCGGTTTGACCTGCACAGCGACAGTGTGAGTTCGAGAAGCCGCCCAAAGCACGACCGAGGCCCATTCCGGATGATTCATGCTCCGTAGCCTGAGTTCGCAAGAACTCAGCTCGTGATGATGAATTGGGCCGAGTTCTTGCGAACTCAGCTACGGGCTGGTGGCACCAACCTTGTCGCCGCCCTTCGCGAGTCTCTCCGCGAATGCTCCGGGAAGTCCTGACGAAGGAGGTGTGGCTGAGTGGCGAGCGTTTTCGCTCGACCCTGGTAGTCGAGGGAACAAACTCTCTCTGTCACCTGCTGTGGGCGGTTGAGGACGCCCGGCCTCGCTCGCTTCAACCGTTGAGAAAGTCGAGTTTGAGTAGCTTTGTCATTGAGCTGTTGTCACCCAAGCTGACTTCCCATCTCCGCTCAACAAAACGGAGGAACTCCAAACCTCGCGAGTGAATACTCGCTGTTGTCCAGTCAACTTCTTGAGCGACCTGCAATTCGCTAAACGAACCCTGACTAAACCCCGGAATCGTCTCAGTCCCTTTCTTCTTTTCGTTGAACGATCGTCTCGAAAGGCTCGCGTTCTTGGCGACAGATACGGCTACTAAATTGCCGAGACTGTGGGTCAGAAAACGCCGCTGTGTGGCATCGTATGGTTGAAATGAGGGCCAATTATGATCCTCGGGCTGCTGAGGATAGATATGCTCAACGGAGTTTCGTGCTCCGCGAAAGTCTTCCCAACCAATCTTTGGCGTCGATGCTTTGGCTACTTGCCGCAAATGCTCCTCAAACTCAAACAGCAAGAACTTCAAGCTAGGCAAGTCATAAAAACCTTTGCCATCATCTTCGATAAACAACTCGTCGATCTTAACCTGAAAAGCCGATGCGGAAAAATAGCGGCTAACGCGTTCGCATAGCATTGCCCGTGCGTCATCAAGTTGCTGACTGCCCTCATGAATGTCGTGAGCTAAGCGGTAGGATTCAGGTTCTCCAGCATGAGACTTTGTTTTGGTAAGGCTTCGCACGAGAAGCAGGAATCGCTCGGCTTGGTGCAGAATCCGAAGATGTGAGTCGCCCAATGGAGTCTGCGACAAAACTGCGAGCAACAGCGGTCGCAATACACCGAAACCAAGGCGTTTTAGGCGTAGCAGTGCCGCCGTCATTCCTTCCCCGAGAATTGATGCGTGGTCTTCGGGGAAATGCAGTCGCTGCCATATCTCAACGCTACGCTGAAGGCTGTCAGAATATTTTTGAATGTGTTCCAGCGTCAGTGATTTGTCATCCAAACGCTGTGTCGTGAAGTGAGAATTGAGAAGAAACCGTGTAAGCGGGTCTGCTTCATCTTTGTCATACCCAAAGAAGACAATCCAGTGTGCTCGCAAGAACTCGTCGTCATCAAGCGACTCTTTCGGGTTTCTGCCTAGCTCTTCGTAAACGGTGCGCCAGACGGAATTGATATTGGCACGCACTTTCTTGCGTTCTGATTCCGTACCGTCGGCAAGCGTTGATAAATAAATCAGCCGGTTCTTCAGAAGTTCTAGCCGTGAAAGTGGCTTGCCGCGATTGTTCATCGTCTCAAATGCCACGAAGACGTCGATATCGTCTGCGAGTTCATGAATGTTGAATCGAAATCGTTGGACCAGCGCTTTGAAAAGTCGTTCTCGATCGGCCAGAGAAGTCAATTAGCTGATTCGCCTCCGAAAAAAATCTCGCGCGAAGGCAAGATTGTTGGTGTAGACGGTTCTGATGCCGTGGTACTCATTCGACGGAACGCCAAGTATTTGAGTTCGAAAGAATTCATGGCTGGGGTTGTCCTTCGCATAGCCGAACAGGCAGCTTTTGAGCACGCCACTGCCTTTTACAAGGTAACGTTCTCGCAATTCGCTGACTGATTGTCGTGCAAGAAAATCATCTGGTTGGAGATTCTCAAGTACGCATTGAAGCATGATGATTGCCGTTGTAAGTCGCTGTTGACCGTCAACGACGAAGTACGGCTCAAAGTCGGCCTCTTCGACCAGCCAACAGTCGTCCGACCATTGGCGCCACGCTTGCTCGTCGGCTTTCTCAAGCGTCAACTGACCACAATAGTGAGTTCGCTCGGTTCCAACTCTCTGAAGGTCGGACCAGAAATCGGTCAATTGGTGCTCGCCCCACGCATAACCACGTTGATAGTCGGGGATCCGAAAAAGCTTGTTGTTAAATATGCTCGCGAGATTTTGAAGCTCGGTGGCCATTTTCTTGTCGCTCCTATTGGACTCATTAGGGAACTGCAGCAGGCTTGCTCGAAAATGAATCGACTGCAAACAGAAAAAGTCACTCGACCAGTCCAATCTACCTCGCGGCTGTCAGATTCGCACCTTGGTCGCCTCGTGCCACTGTGCCGAGGCTTCGTTTGCCAGCGTTCAACAAATTCACTAGTGACGTAGGGTGCGTGGAGTCTTCGGAACGCACCACACACTAGTCATCGAAAGAAGGGTGGCCGATCAACATGCAGCGTCGTACGTTTCTTCAGGCGGGATTGGTGGCCGCGTTTGGGGCTCCGTTACTTGCCGCTCTCCGGCAGGAGCGACTGGATGAGGCGGCCGAGGTGCTGGCCAAGGCGACCGCCAGCGGGCTGGTCGAGTCGGCCGTGATGCATGTGATGCAGCGCGAGGCGTCGTGTACTTGGCACTTAGGGAAGGCCAAGTCCGAGAACGCGATGTTTCTGTTGGGATCGATCTCCAAGCCGATCTGTATCACGGCGCTGATGACGCTGTTCGATCGGCAGAAGTTTGGGCTGGACGATCCCGTCCAGAAGTTCATTCCGCAGTTCTCGGGAGACGGACGGGATCAGGTGACGCTGAGGCATCTGCTGACTCACGTGTCCGGGCTGCCCGATCAGTTGGCGGAGAACAACGCGTTGAGAAAGGCTCATGCCGGGTTGAGCGAGTTCGTCGAGGGTGCGATTCGGACTCCGTTGCAGTTTGCCGTCGGCTCGAAGTACCAGTACTCCAGCATGGCGATTCTGCTGGCCGCGCGCGTCGCCGAGATCATCAGCGGAACGGACATTCTCGAACTGGTCGATCGCGCCGTCTTTCAACCGCTCGGGATGAAGCACTCCGCGCAGGGGCTGGGAAGATTTCTCATCGACGACATGGTGAGTTGCCAGACGGAGCACGCGGCCCCCGAAGCCGGCGCGGGAGACCCGTCGGCGAAGGACTGGGATTGGAACAGTCCCTATTGGAGAAAGCTCGGCGCGCCGTGGGGCGGGACTCATGCCTCGGCTCCGGACTTGGGACGATTCCTGGCGGAGTTCCTGTTGGAGAACGGGAAGGCCGTCAAACCCGAGACCGCCAGGCTGATGACCAGCAACCACAACGGAGCAGGACTGACTCCGCGCGGTCTCGGATTCAGCGTCGGCGCGGCGGCGGGGAGTCCAGGTTGCTCCGAGAAGACGTTCGGCCACACGGGATCGACGGGGACGATCGCTTGGGCCGATCGAGCCACCGAAACCATCTGCGTCGTGCTGACCTCGCTGCCCGCCCGCGCCGTTCAGCCTCATCCTCGCGACTCGGTCGCCCAGCGCGTCGCCGCAGCAGCGAACTGAAAAATCCCTCACGCGGCCAAGACGAGAGATTGGCGAACCGCATGTCGTAAGGCTGCGGGTTCTTGCTCGTCGTAGGAAACCCGTGGCCTTACGGCACACGGCTCGCCTCGAACTTCTCATTCATGGCCGTGTGAGGAGTCTTTGGAACGCACCGGGGCGGGAGAACAGTCTCTCACACGGCCGTGCGACGAAGCGGTGCCAGGCACCGAAGCGGGGTCATTGAACCGCCTTCTTGTTCTTCTTGTTTGTGTTCGCTTTCTTTGCGCTGGCGCGCTGTGCGCCCCAAGTCGGTTCGACCAATTCTCCGTTCCACTTCTTCCAAGCCGATTCGAGTTCCGCGAACTTGTCGGGATGCTGTTTGGCGAGGTCGATCTTCTCGCCGATGTCCTTGGACAGGTCGTAGAGTTCGGCGGACTGGGACTGCGCGTGTTTGACGAGCTTCCAGTTCCCCATGCGGATCGCCGTCTGGGAGCCGAATCGCCAGTAGAGGGCTTCGTGCGGCGCGGCTTGGTTGTCGCCGGTCAGGTACGGCAGCAGGTTGACTCCGTCGAGCTTCGTGTCGGTCACGGCTGAGGCACCGGCGGCGGCGAGCGCGGTCGGGACGAAGTCGAGCTGGATGACCGGCTGTTCGTACACGACGCCTGCGGGGAGCTTCGCCTTCCACTGCACGAAGAACGGCACGCGGATGCCTCCTTCCAGCGTCTGGGCTTTGTTGCCACGCAGCACGCCGTTGTTCGAGCCGTTCACCGGCGGACCGCCGTTGTCCGAGATGTAGAAGATCAGCGTGTTGGCATCGATCTTGGCGTCCTTGAGCTTGGCCAGCACCGCTCCGATGGCGTCGTCCTTGGCGGAGGTCATCGCGGCATAGGTTCGCCGTCTCTCATTGGCGATCGACGCGAAGCGGTCCAGGTACTTGGTGGGAGCGTGCATCGGATTGTGGACGGCGTTGAACGGCAGGTAGAGAAAGAACGGATGCTGCTGGTGCCGGTCGATGAACTCGACCGCCTCCCGCGCGAAGTCGTCGGTCAGGTACGAGACCTTATCGACCGGCTCTGTTCCGCGCAGCACGGCATCGCGCCCGTTTCCCACCTCGAAGTACGAGTGTGCTCCGCCGAGGAACCCGAAGTACTCGTCGAAGCCTCGCTGCATCGGATGGAACTTCGGGGCCGAACCGAGGTGCCATTTGCCGACCATCCCGGTGGCGTATCCCGCCGCCTTCAGCCGGTCGGCGAGAGTTTTTTCGTTAAGCGACAGGCCGAGATCGCCCGACGCACTGGCTCCGCCCGGATTGAACTCGTGACCGAAACGCTGCTGATAGCGTCCCGTCAGCAAGCCTGCCCGTGTCGGACTGCAATACGGTCCCGAGACGTACCCGTTGGTACACCTCACGCCGTTCTTCGCGATCGAGTCGATGTTCGGCGTGGGGATGTCCTTTCCGCCCTGAACGCCGAGGTCCGCGTAGCCCTGATCGTCCGCCACGATCACCAGAATGTTCGGCTTCGAGGACTCCGCCGCGTGTGCGAGTGAAGCGACACAGAACAACATCAGACAACTGACGCGAAGCATGGGCATAGGAATGACTCCAGAAAAAGGACGTGACGACTGGTGATCTGGCTGGGGAATGCGAGGCAGTTATGCCTCGCGCGGTGAAACGCGGCGATTGGCCGCAATCCAAGTCAGGGCGTAGGTGCCGCCCACGCGACGATTCGGCTCAATGGCTTCATTCTTCTGCCACCATTCTCCTGCCAAGGTTTTTTGACCGATTGGACACCTCCGCATCGAGACGGAAATGGCAAGAGAATGAGGGCAGAAGAATTCCAATGCACCGCCTGACCCCGATCGCGCGTCCGTTCAAATCCGCGCAAGCGAACAAGAATTTGAGACCGAGTAGTACGATGCAAATGCCTTAGTTTTCGCTGCGAGGGTTTTAATCGGCTCCGTCGGGCAACTTCGGAAAGAACGCCACCAGCAGGAACGAGGCAAAGGGGCCGAACAACAACGACAGCAGGAACCAGTTGAATCCGCTGCGGTTCTTGCCTTGAGCCAGCCCCGCGTTGACCAAGGCCAGCGTTCCCCAGCCGACGGCGAATGTTTGACGCTCTTGAACGCCCATGTTGTCCCCTTTCATTTGAGTGGCTTGAGTGCGTCGTTACCCGGTCGAGTACATCGGAACCCAATTTCGTTTTCAAGCTAGGTCCTGCCGGGCCGGTTCGATCGGTTTTCCTTTCGTTGCCTCGCACGTTTCCGGTTCATCGGGCGCATGCGTGCTGAGGGCGTGATTCATTAGCCCGGAGGGCGGCAGGTCGTAGCCCACGGCGTAAGCCGAGGGAAAATCAGAAGGTCAGCCGCCAAGCCCCGGAGGGGCGACACATTCGGAGCCGTTTCTGGAGAAGTTTGCGAGTCACGCAACGAGAGTGTTGCCCCTTCAGGGCTGAAGACGTTGTTGGGCGGACCTGACCCACGGCTCACGCCGTGGGCTATGACCTATCGCCCTCCGGGCTGAAAACGGGAACGCTCAGCACACATTAGGAACGGGGGCGCAATAACTTGCCGCTCACAAGACGGAGGTCGGCAGTTCGGGAAGTGATTGCGTCCCCGTTCCTTAGAGGGATGAACCGTACTCCAGCCGATGAAACCGGGCCATTGAGGCTACGCGACGGATGTTCCTTCGCTCACTTCGCGCCCGTTGGTCAAAGTCGCGATACTTCCATTCGTGTGATGGTAAGCACTTGCCCAAAGCCGTGCCGCCTTTCGTTCCGCGTAAGAACGCTCTTTCGCGGAGCGAAAGGCGACAAACGGCGGAGTTGTTCTTGGACAAGTTCTTGAGTGTTGGGTGTCTCGACCATGGGCGGACTCGATGTCTGGAATTCTTGGCTGGATCGGTGACGAGTTGCGTGATTGGGAAGCGGAGGGACTCCTTCGTCGCCGCCGCTGCGTTCAACCGCGCGGTGACGGTTGGTGTGAGATCGATGGTCGCCGTGTTCTCAACTTTGCCTCGAATGATTACCTCAACTTGGCGGGCGACCCGCGCGTGATCGCGGCGGCGGAGGCGGTGCTGTCCGAATGGGGTGTCGGTTCGCGGGCGAGTGCCCTGGTCTGCGGTCGCAGCCACTGGCACGCGTTGTTGGAGCAACGTCTGGCAGAATTTGAAGGCCAACCTGCGGCGATCCTCTTTCCGACGGGAATGGCGGCCAACGTGGGGACCGTGGCCGCGTTGGCCGGTCCCGGCGATGTCGTGCTGTGCGATCGACTGAACCACGCGAGTCTCGTGGATGGCTGCCGGTTGTCCCGCGCGACGCTGCGCGTCTACCGGCACGACGACTTGTCGGTTGTCTCGCGCGAACTTCATCAGGCGCGCGCCGCGCGCCGCCGCTGGATCGTGACCGACTCGGTATTCAGCATGGACGGCGACTTCGCCCCGCTCCGCGAACTGTGTGACTTGGCTCAACAGTTCGATGCCGCCTTGATTGTGGATGAAGCCCACGGGACCGGTGTCTTCGGGGTGCAAGGGCGCGGTGCGGCGGAACAGCTTGGTGTCGAAGATCGCATCGACGTGCGCATCGGCACGCTAAGTAAGGCAGTCGGTGTGCTGGGGGGGTTCGTCGCCGGATCGAATGAACTGATCGAGTTTCTCTGGAACCGCGCCCGCTCGCAGGTCTACTCCACCGCGTTGCCGCCTGCACTCTGCGCGGCTGCCATCGCCTCGCTCAACATCATGACTGCGGAGCCGCAACGTCGCGCACGACTTGCCGCCGCCGTCGCTGCATTCCGCCAGATGCTGTTGGCTGCGGGAATTGAACCGTCACCGAACTCAGTCGGGCCGATCGTGCCCATCCCGCTAAAAGACCCGCATGCGGCAGTTCGCGTGGCGAACCGATTGGAAGAGCAGGGCTTTCTCGTCGGAGCCATTCGCCCACCGACAGTACCGCGCGGAACATCACGGCTGCGCATCGTGGTCACGACAGCTCACCGCGACGAGGATTTGCAGCGGTTGGCCGCTGCCGTATCTGACTCGATTTCGCGCGATTCCGTGGGGACTACAACATTGTATTGACCGGCAGTTGTGCGTTCTCGTTGTATACGTCGCGCGGCAGACAATGACACCCACCCGAAGTGTGAGTTTTGAAGTTGCGCTGTTTGACAGGCTGGGACACCATTTTCGAGTCCCGTCCCCACCGACCTCGCGTCGGTGGAACGATGATTGACCACTAGAAAGGCGTGTTTTGAATGCCTTCGCCCCCGCCGAAGCTCAGCTCGGTGGAGCGCATGATTTTCACTCGCGGAGGTAGTTGCCAATCATGGCTCCACCGAGACAAGCTCGGCGGGGGCCGGTTCCGCTCGTGTCGTTGTTTTAGTTGTCAATCACGCTTCCACCGACGCGAGGTCGGTGGGGAGCATCCACAAAACCTCAAGGAACGCAACTTCTAAAAGCGTGAGCGAGGATGTGTGTTGCATCCTCGCTTACGCTTCGGGTTGGTGTGATCTGAGCCATTCTCACCCGTGAGCGGTATATGGAATGGTTCGCCAACACGCCTTGTGCTGAGTCCGGGTTACGGCTGAGGCGTGCCGTTGATGAGGATCGTGCCTAGGACCGTATTGGGAACTTGAATATACGGGATGCCGGTTCCTGTGAAGCCATAAATTCTGACAATATTATCTACGTTGCCGAACAGCGTGACAGCCCCCGTTATCGCTTGGATGTGAATGCCGCGTTCATCAATGACCAAGTCGGCCCCGTCGTCCATCGTGATGGTGTTGCCTTCCATTGTCAGCCTCGAAGTCCCTTGAACCAACGGAAACAGAATGGCCTCTGACAAGTCACCATTCATCGTGATTTGGTTGTTGGAAACGGAAACCGTTGAATTGGCACCGAGAGTCATTCGGACACCGCGGGCGCCGATTCCCGCAAATGTCATGACGTTGTCAGTCACGTCGATGTTTGAAACGCCCGCGCCCTTTGTCACACCAACCCCAATGCCCGCAGCACTGGGAACATTAAATGTGTTGCGTGAGACCCCAACGCTCGAAATTGCGGTCGCGGAGGGCAAGTTGAATTGAACTCCGGTTGCTCCGACTCCAATGGTATTAAAGATGTTAGAGCTGACTTCAGCACCATGTCTAAATGGTGTGGGTAATATGGATCCGTTCCAGTTCACGAGTAGCCCCGTATCAGCCGCCCCGGTCGTCGTGATCGTATTGTTTACGACCGTGAGGGAGAGATTCCTGCCGATTGCCGGTCCCTGATTACTAATTACTACCGCATCGCTGCCAGCATCGGTGATCGTTTGTTGATTCGCCGAGAACGGGTCGCCAATCGTAAACGAATAATCCTCTGCCGTGGCGGCGACGAGTTGCACTTCACTCAGGAGATTGGTTCCAATCGTGTTGCCGAATAACGAGACAAGAGGCGTACTCAATGTCTGTATACCAAACCCAACATTTCCGGTGACGGCCGAGTTGATGACGGCCAATGAGGACGTGCTCGCTTGAATACCGTCGCCCAGATTCCCGTTGATATCCATTCCTGACAGCGAGACTCCGCCGGTGTTGGTGAACTGCGCACCGTCGCCGATTGCACCTGTGATGATCCCGCCGGTGCCGCTTGCGCCGTTGGCTCCTGTGACGGTAAACAAGTCTCCCCCGGCCGGGCCGACATTGTTCGTCAGCACAATTCCCTGCGTTAGTGAGTCGGCACTGCTGACAGAGGTGAAGGTGAGATTGATCACGGAGTCTTGGACATCGACTGCCGGACTGTCACCCGTTGTTTCAATCGTTCCCCCGTTGATGAATACGCCGCCAGTGGCTGGTGCCCCGGCAATGTCGCCCGCATTGTTAATGAATACGGCAGTCCCTTGATCCGAGACCACGTTTAATGTCGTCACCGAAACCGTTGCCGGATTGTTGACAACGTTCAGTCCCGCTCCATCGATAAACAGCGGTAGTGGACGTGTCGCGTCGAAAATGGACAGAGATTCAAACGACGTGCTGCCGTCAGGGTTGTTTTGGATATCGACTGCAGGCGCAACGCTGAATTGCTCGTTGTTAATGGTCGTCGTCCCTTGGAACGAATACGTTCCGGTACTGTTGTTGACATTTACGCCGCGGCCGAAGTCCAAGTCGAGAAAACCGCGATTCGAGACGGTCAACCCGTTGAACAAGACATTGGCGGCATCGTTGGTAATTCGTACTCCATCCTCAAAAAAGTTGTCGATGGTTGTGGTGCCCGTGACAAAGAACTCGCCCGTGTTGTTTGAGATCAAGATGCCGTCACCGCTGCCACCCACCAGATTGAGCGTCTGAAACAGAACGCTACCACTGCTGGACTGGTATTCAATCGCCGGAGGAATGGCTAACGCTCCGACCGTATCCGAGACGGAGACCTGCCCGAAGAAGGACACCTGCCCCGCGTTGCTCGTCAGATTGACTCCGCGAGCACCGCGGTTTGTGATCGTCACGCCATTGGATGCGACTACACCCGCGACGGGCGCTGTTCCAAATGAGATCGCACTGCCAGCCAGCGTGTTATGGATGCTGATGCCATCGTTGGTCGGCTGAGAAATATTGAGGGCACCGCGGAAGTTGACGATGCCGGAGCCACCGATGATTTCGACACCCGCCAGGGTGGAATTGTTGATAGTGGTCGTATCGACCGTCACGATGCCGCCCTCATTGGACACACTGTTGTCGATCAAAATACCTTGGAACGTAAGGCCTGCGACCCCGGTATGAGTGATCTCAGTTCCCGTCAGATTGACGAAACTTCCTAGGTTCGTGTTCTCGATCCACACAGCGCGTCCACCTGTGTTGTCGATCAATCCCTGCGCCAGCGACACAGGGTCGTCTCCGAACGTAATGCCACCCACATTGCCAATGACATGCAGTGCCGTGGCGTCAGCCGCAGGGTCATTGATCCGAACTCCTCGTATCACGACGGGGCCTGGGTTGGCCACGTTCAAGAGATTCTCCAAGCGTATGCCATCGCCGGTTGAAAAGTTGATGTCGGTCTGAGTGATCAGGAAGTTCTTCGCGCCATTGCCGTAAATCCCATGCCCCGTCGAACCGCTAGCGAGCACGGCCTCGTCTCCGATACGGAAGCCGCTGAATTCGGTGGGCTGGGTGGTTGTGATCGCGGGGAACGATGTCAAAGTCACCCCGTCACCAGGGGAATTCGCAAAGAGGGGCCGCTCCACGCCTGTGGTCGCGCGGGGGACCGGAATCGAACCTAAGGTCGCCACATTGACGCGATGTTGAACGCCATCACCTTCACCCAGCATCCGAACGCCCTGCTCCAGAAGTTCCACGCCCGTGTTGTTAAAGACGCTGTCTGCGTGGACGAAGATAATGTCGCGAATGGCCAAGTCGGCTTGGGCATCAGCCACGGTCAGGAACGGGTCGGTGACCGTGCCGTTGAACGCGGGGCCGGTCGCGTAGCTGGCGACGTGTTCGACGAAGTACGGTAGCGCCGTGTTCGGATTGACTGCCACAATTCCGGTGTCTCGCACGGTGGTCAGTCCCACGGCGACGTTGTAGTTGCGGCGGACCTGTTCGGTCATGCGGTTGAACTGCGTCCGTGCTTCGCCCTCAGGTTGACGGAACCCGCCATAGGTCCATGTTGCTCCGAAGATGACGTTGGTGTCGAAGAGCGAGTCGCTGGTGATTTCCATCTGCGCCTGAAGATTTGCGATCAGGTTGCCCTGCACGCGAGTTTTCCAGCCCGTAAACCCGGGGACCTCGTCACCCTTGTAGTGATACCAGCCGCCCGCCACTCGGACATCGTGCCGTTGCATGACGCGCCCGGGGAGGGGGACCGCGATCTCCATATCGACGCCGGTCAGAGCATTGGCCACGAGTCGGTCTTGGCTGTAGGTGATCCGGTTGTCCACGAACGCTTGGCTTCCATCCACGAACGTCGTCGAGAGCAACTTCTGAGTGGTCGCGTTCGGGAAGTACGCATTGGCCCGCATGTCCCACAATTTTCCCAGCGTTTCCAGACCGAAGCCGACATCGCGAAAGAGTGCTCCGCTGGAGTTGTCGTAGTCGTAGTAAACGTTCGCACCGAAGATGCGATCCATTCGTTCCGAGTGGTATCGAATCCCTGTTCCCAGACTTCCGCCCCAGTCGTCTGAGGTCGCGCGAAAGCCACGGAAGTCGCTGAAGAACATCCATTTGTCGGCGAAGGCATACGGCATGAGTTCGACCGGGAAGATCGACGTTTCACGCCCGACGGCTGGCCCTGACGAGACCCCCGCGCGAATGAGTGCTCCGAAGGCTTCGCCGGAGCGTCCGGTATAGCGATCACCGAACAACGCGCCGTCTTCGACCGCATCGCCAATGTCAGACCGGGCACCCCCGCCCAACGGTGCATCCTGCCCGACGGCCAGTCGTGAGGAGAGCGCCAGCCCCACACCCAAGCAGAGCCACAGCAAGCCGCGCATGCTCTTTGAGACGCGAAGCCAAAACGGGTTGGTCGATAAGTACATCGAGTCACCTTTGCGGTTGCGGAAGAACGTGGTCTGACCACGTCAGAGAACCGGAGGAGGGCGAGACAGGCTTGCAGAATCAGGTCGTGAAAACGGCGACTCGGACAATGCCGCAGCGCAGTTTCCCCGCCCCAATGAAGCAAGGATCAAAGACAGATGGGATTCGAGAGAAGGGACGGCGGTTTGTAGCGGTGCCTCAAAACGGGATCAATCCGAATCAAGGGCGGCTCATCGAAAAACGCCTCGTTCCGGCCCATTTTCATCGAGAAAAATGCCCGGCGCTTCATCGCCGCTCCGCACTCCGGCACCAACTGCCGCTGAAGTTCATTTGGCGTGGCAGGTGAATGGAGTTCGGTGACCAAAACAGACTGGTCGATGGTTCAGGGCCATCGGTTTGTTGGGTCTGCGAACGCTGTAGGGTGGGACCAG
>JAYTQJ010000670.1:0-6679 GCA_043746775.1 Schlesneria sp. | reverse complement strand
CGCACAGGTGACTCGACGTTATGCTTCCGGCTTCGGCTCGACAGTCGGTGGAACCTCGACCACGAGGTCGCTCGGGATGCGGGCCATGCTGGCAAGCTTGTCTCCGTCGTCGAGGCGAATGATGCGGACGCCTTGGGTGTTGCGACCGATCTCGCTGATGTCGCCCGCGCGGACTCGCTGAATCTTGCCGACCGACGTGACCATGAGGACATCGTCTTTGTCGGTGACGGCGAGGACCTTGACCACTTGGCCGTTGCGGTCGGTCGCCTTGATATCCTTAAGGCCCTTCCCTCCGCGACGCTGGCAGCGATACCCCTTTACGGGGATATCGGCTTCGATTTCTGATTCGGCAGCAACTTCACTATCCGCCTCATCGGCTTCCGTCTCAGTGGTGTCTTCGACCTCGGCCGCTTCGTCGGGGAGGTCTCCTTCAGGAAGCGGGGCTTCGATGGCGGCGGCCTCTTCCCCTTCCGCCACTCCGGTTCCGATGGCCGTTCGTTTTCCGTAGCCGTTTTCACAGACGGTCAGCAGGCTCATGGAGGGATCGGCGAGGACCATGCCAACGATCGTGGCTCCCTTGGTGAGGTTGATCCCCTTCACGCCCGAGGTGTTGCGGCCCATGCTGCGCGCGTCGGACTCGGTGAAGCGAATCGCCATGCCGCTGGAAGTGGCGAGCAACACGTCCTGTCCCGGCGAGACAATCATCGCTTCGATCAAGGCGTCTTCGTCGCGGAGGTTGATCGCGATGATGCCGCCCTTCTGCGGACGCTTGTACGCGGAGAGCGGCGTCTTCTTCACGAGGCCCTTCTTGGTGGCCATGATCAGGAAGCGAGTCTCATCGAATTCACGCACCGCCACGCACGCGCTGATGCGGTCGCCTTCGGGAAGTTGCAGCAGGTTGACGAGTGCCCGGCCCTTGCTGGTCCGGCTTTGCATCGGCAGGTTGTAGACCTTCTCCCACAGGACTTTGCCCTTGTCGGTGAAGAAGAGCAGCCACGCATGAGTACTCGCGACGAACAGGTGCTCGATCGCATCTTCGTCGTCCGCCTTGGCCCCGGTGATCCCGCGACCGCCCCGGTGCTGAGACTGATACGTGTTGAGCGGCATCCGTTTGATGTAGCCGCGCTGCGAGAGTGTCACGACCATCGGCTCTTCGGTGATGAGCGCTTCGTGATCGTAGTCGCCCAGCTCTTCGCCGGTGATTTCCGTCCGACGCTTGTTCCCGTACTTGTCCTTGATGGCGAGCATGTCGTCGCGGACGACCGCTTGAATGTGAGTCTCATCCGACAACAGATAGAGATGTCCCTTGATGTCGGCCAGCAGCTTGCCGTGTTCGTCGCGAAGCTTTTCCCGTTCGAGATTGGCCAGCGAACCGAGCTGCATCGACACGATCGCTTCCGCCTGATTGGCCGACAGCGTGTAGTGTGACTTCGCGCCGTACTCTTGCTCAAACATCTCGAAGGCATCGTCACCGACGGCGCGCTTGATGAGCGGCCCCGGCACTTCGATCAGTTGCAGTCGCTCTTTGGCTTCAGCGCGACTGGCCGAGCTGCGGATGGTCGCGATGACTTGATCGAGGTCGATCTGCGCGATGAGCAATCCTTCAACGGTGTGCTTCCGTTTGCGGGCCTCACCCAACAGGAACTCGGTCCGACGACGAATGACCGTCACGCGGTGCCGGATGAACTCGACCAGCATCTCCTTCAGCGTGAGCAGCTTGGGCCGGTTCCCGACCAGCGCGAGCAGGATCACGCTGACCGTCGATTGGAGCGGTGAGAACTGGAAGAGCTGATTGAGGACCGTCTCCTTATCGCCGTCCCGTTTGATTGCGATGTGCAGACAAGTCTGCCACGCGGGGAGGGTGCGGTCGGTCAGGTCCGTGACGCGGCTGATCCCTTTGATCCGCTCGTCCTTCACGAGCTGTTCGATCTTCTCACGGATGCGGTCGCGCGTTTCGAGATGCGGGATCTCGGTGACTTCGATGATGTCGGTGTTCTTCTCGGTGATGAACCGCGTTTTGGCTCGCAGCGTCAGCGTCGATCGTCCAGTCATGTACGCCTGCCGGATGCCCATCCGTCCGCAAATCACGCCGCCGGTGGGGAAGTCGGGACCGGGCATGACTTCGAGCAGATCGTCGAGCGTGCTGTCGGGATCGTCGATCAGTCGGATGGCTGCGTCACAAACTTCGGCCAAGTTGTGTGGCGGAATACTCGTCGCCATGCCGACCGCGATGCCGTTCGAGCCGTTGACGATCAGGTTCGGAAACCGCGACGGCAGGACGACCGGCTCACGGTTCCGCTGGTCGTAGGTCAGCACGTAATCGACGGTGTCTCGCTTGAGGTCGTCGAGCATTTCGGCCGCGACCGCCGAGAGGCGTGCTTCGGTGTATCGCATCGCGGCGGGAGGCATCCCGGCCAGCGAGCCGAAGTTCCCCTGCTTGTCGATCAGCACCTCGCGCTGATTCCAGTTTTGAGCCAGTCGTACCAGAGTCGGATAGATCGAACCATCACCGTGCGGGTGATAGTTACCGCTGGTGTCGCCGCAGATTTTGGCGCATTTGACTCGTCCCGAATTCGGCCCGAGGCTCAGATCGTTCATCGCCACGAGAATGCGTCGTTGAGAAGGCTTCAGCCCGTCGCGCACATCTGGCAATGCCCGGCTGATGATGACCGACATCGCATACGTGACGTAACTCGTCCGCATCTCATCTTGGATGGCGATATCGACGACGCGGTCACTGGAGGCCGCTCCAGTGGCATGGGGATCGAGGGGAAGATTCGGATCGTTCGGGGTTCCGTCACCGTTAGACAATCGCGGACTCCTTGAGTCGAAAAGCACCGCCGCGTTCGATCTGCCGAGGCAATTGGTCGAGCAAAAACGCGGCTCATTGAGCGACCACGGCGAGCATCAAGGCCACCCGTGGAGCCAGTCGTGGAACGGGCGGAATGGTACTGGAAACGAGGCTCGTTCTCAACGAACCGGGCGAAGTGGTTCGGATGAGGAAGTCCCTGTTTTTGTAGGACTTGGCAGCGTCTGTGCGAGTTGGCGTGGTGGACTCAACGGGATCGGTCTCCAATGTGATCGGTCTCTCGCCAAAAGTGATCGCGTTCGCGGTCGTGAATGGCTGATTGCATGGTGCTGGCCAGCGAGGTGCCTCGTCTTCGGTCGTTTAACCGAGCATCACTATTTCGCGTACGCGATTGGGCAACGCCGTTAAGTTTTTTGTAGCAGAATTCGTGAGAATTCTGACGACTCGCCAGAAGTCTTACGACTTCTGCTACGTTCGATGGGCATTGTTTTGTAGATCCGAAATCCTTAACGGCGCTGCCTGCCCCCTAGTTTGCGGGTCTGACAACTCTTTCCGATCGCCTTCGCTGCGAGGAGATCTTGCGATCAGAGGTTGTCAGGCCACTCGTGATGACCGGCAAGGATTGCACGATCTGAAAATTGTCTTGACTGATGGAACGAGCGCGGCTTAGCATCCCGCCCACTTCGGCCGGGGAGTTCTTTCTCGGCTTGCGGCTCCGATCAATTCCATCGCGGTTTCTTCGCTTCTCAACTCTCGCCTTAGTTCTTTCTCCGTGCCTGATTGGTCCTTCATTTTGTAGTGCCTTTCCTCGCACGGTTGAGCGGGTCAACAGGATGTGACCAACATGCTCTTCCGGCAGACAAGCCGATCTCTGGTGGTGCTGGCTCCGGCCAAGCTCAATCTGTTTCTGCGCATTGTCGCGAAACGAGCGGACGGATATCACGACTTGGAGTCCGTGATGGCGACCATCGGCGTCTACGACACGCTGGTATTGGAAGCGGCTTCTTCCGGTGAGATCGAGCTGTCAGTTGTGGACTCGTCGCCGCGAACGATGACGGGTTCGATGCGACTCGAAGCGCCCGTCGGTCCCGAAAACTTGGTCCTTCGTGCAGCTCACTTGCTGCGTGAACGAACCAGCTGTCGCAACGGTGCTCGGATCACACTCGTCAAACGAATTCCCTCATCGGCGGGACTCGGCGGCGGATCGAGCGACTGCGCGGCGGCACTGGCGGGATTGAATCGACTCTGGAATTTGAAGCTCCCACGCACGGAGTTGCTCGCTCTGGCGGGGGAACTCGGTAGCGATGTCGCCTTCTTTCTGGCCGACACGCCGATGGCCGTCTGCACTGGAAGAGGTGAGCATATCGAGCCTCTGCGGTGTTCCACGCGTCTTCATTTCGTTGTGGCCAAGCCCATGAGTGGTCTATCCACGCCAGCCGTTTTTCGCCGCTGGTCGTCGGATCAGGCGGAACTCAACGCCAACTCGCGGCGTGAGCAAGGACGCGGTCAACGGAGTTGGCAAGAGCCAGAGCGAAGCCATTCGGCCTCCTTGCTCACGCTACGGGTTGGTGTGAGTGAGCCAACGGTGGCGAGCTTCATCGACAGTCTCGTTTGCCATGATGTCGGCTCGACGGCGCGGCGGTTGCATAACGGATTACAGGCTCCTGCTGAAGCATTGAATTCCGATGTGAGGCAAATGCGTCAGTTGTTCGAGCGACTACCGGTCATCGGCCATCAGATGAGCGGCAGCGGGTCATCGTATTTTGGAATTTGTGCTTCGCGCCGACAGGCACAGGGGATCGCGAGTCGCCTGCGCGCGGCGGGCGTTCCCTGGGTTCAGGCGGTGCGAAGTTGCCCGTGATCCGGGCAGATGTGACGTGAAGTGTGGCGACGTTGAAGAGGTCGATCGCGTTTGCAGCCGTTGGTTTCAACAAGGCCACGAATGGGATTTGTTCGATTGGCAACCGGTTCTCAAGGAGTACGCAGCCGTGGAAATCACCGAGATTCGCATCAAACTCATGGACGACCCCAGTGATCGCTTGCAGGCATTCTGCTCGATCACTTTCGATGGCAGCTTTGTCATCCGCGACTTGAAGATCATTCAGGGAACCAAAGGTTCGTTTGTTGCGATGCCCAGTCGCAAGTTGACTGATCGCTGCCCAAAGTGTTCCGCCAAGAATCACGTTCGCGCCCGCTTCTGCAACGAATGCGGTGCCCGCCTCTACGAAGACCGGGCGATCAAGGGAGACGACGGCCGCGCGAAGCTCTACGCCGACATCGCACACCCGATCAATTCGGGATGCCGTGAGAACATCCAACAGCGCGTCATCGAAGCCTATGCCGACGAGATACAGCGTTCCAAATTGCCGGGCTACTTCAGCAGCTACGACGACTTCGGTGAGGACAACTACGCCCGCCTCAGCGATGATCTCGATCACGAACATGCCGTGATCCAACCTGCGGGCGAGGCCATTCGTCGCCGAGACACAGCCGCACATCATCAACCGGCCCCACATCACACCGCATCGCAGTTGGTCGCGGCGACTGGACCGGCTCGTTCAACTTGGATCAAGGAAGAGGCCACAACAGAAGAAGACGAAGGCTTCGGAGTGGGGATTGTGTGACGACCGTTGTCGCCCAAGCCTCACGCGAAGTAATCGACTGCGTTCTGGAACATCTTTCGGCCTAGGCCATCGCCGGTCAGGCCGAGACGCGTCCAGTGTGGGTGTTGGGTGCCGAAGAGGAAGCGTTCGGGATGCGGCATCAGGCCGAAGACGCGACCGGTCGGATCGCTCAGGCCGGCGATGTTCGCGGTCGAGCCGTTGGGATTCGCCGCGTAACGTGCATTGGCGGGATGCTCTGTCGTGCTGCCGACGGTTGAGTCTTGGTTGGTCGTTGGCCACTCGGTGTACTCCAGTGCGACTTGGTTCCGCGAGCGCCACTGATCGATGACCGAGTTGTCTCGCACGACGATCCGCCCCTCGGCGTGAGCGATTGGCAGGTCAATGCTGTCGATCCCGTGCAGGAAGACGTTGTTGGTCGAGGTGACTCGGCAATGCACCCAGCGGGCGGTGTACTTGCCGTTGAGGTTCCACGTCAGCGTGGCGTCGGCCAATTGAGATTCGGATTCGAGTTGGCTCGTGTTGCTCCAACCGTCGGCTCCGTTGGGGAGGATGCCCGATTTGAGCAGCGTTTGAAAACCGTTGCAGATTCCCAGCACGAGCTTGTCCGCGGCGAGAAACCGTTGGATGGCTGCACCAAGATGTCCTCGCAGTTGGCTGGCGAAGACGACTCCCGATCCAATGTCGTCCCCATAACTGAAGCCGCCGGGAATGCAGAGGACTTGGTACTGGTCGAGCAGTTCCGGCTGTTCGACCAGCCGGAAGAGATGGACGCGATCGGAACTGCCGCCACACATGTCGAAGGCGTGCGCGGTCTCCACATCACAATTCGTGCCGGGCGCACGCAGTACACAAATTCGGGGAGCAGCCAATCGGGAAGCAGCCATGTCTCAGTCGGTCCTTCATCACCGGAAAACGTCAGCCGTCAGCGGGGCGGCATGATAGCTACCTCCCCCTCACTGCGGGAGCAACGCGAGCGACTTTCCTCACTCTCGTTCTCGTAGATTCGCGTAGTCGCATGAGACGGTCTTTGCTAGAACCCGCGCGGTCCAGGCGGACGCAGCGTCGTTTAACCGCGTGGGCAACGCCCCGCGCGTCCAGCGATGTGGAATTGTGTTTTTGCCGCACGCCGCACGGGGCGTTGCCCACACAGCCTGTTGAAAAACGTAGGATGGACGCCCTCGTCCGTCCGTTTTCAACTCGAAATCACTCGGACGAGGGCGTCCAAGTTACGTTCTTCAACAGGCTG
>JAYTQJ010000669.1:0-3037 GCA_043746775.1 Schlesneria sp. | reverse complement strand
CGTCGAAGCTCCGTGACCGTGGCACCCGAAATTAACAAAGGCGTGGGCCGCGTCGGTATGAGCCGTTGAGACAACTCGGAATCGCAACGCCATTCGACCGCACTTTACCGTCTTCCCTCGTGTCCTCCCGTGCTCCCCGTGGTTCATTCATGGGAAGCAAGAAGCAACCACGGGGAGCACGGGAGGACACGGGGAAGAGTGGAAAGCTGGCCGACCAATGCTAGCTGGAACCATCGTTGTGGTTGCGGTGGAACGAAGTGAAGCCGCGCTGTGTAAGATCGCGGCCGCTGCTGGAATAGAGAGGTGGGAGACCGTTTCAATGGTGGAGCTGGAGACACGTCCGAGTTTGATGCTGAGGCTGCGCGAGGCGGCCGATCAGTTGGCTTAGACCGAGTTCGTCTCCATCTACGAACCACTGCTCCTGCGATTAATGAGGCAGCGCGGGTTGCAAGAGGCCGATGCGCGCGATGTGACTCAACAAGTGATCCTCGCTGTGACACAGGCGGTCGAACGTTGGCAGCCGGACGGGCGCGAGGCGTCGTTTCGGAGATGGCTCTTCGCGATCGCCCGCACGCTGGCGCTCAAGTTCGTGCAGCGAGGCCGCAGTCCAATTGGAACGACTCGCCGAGGAGCAGGCGGGACCGACATGCTGAAGCTCCTCGACAGCCTTCCCGAACCAGAACATCGGACGACGGCGGCCTTCGACGACGAGTACCGCACTGAGGTCTTTCACTTCGCCGCAGAACAAGTTCGCGCCGAGTTCCGCGAAGCGACGTGGCAAGCCTTCTGGCGGACGTGCGTGCTGAACGAAGCCATCGCCGACGTGGCCGCTCAATTGGGGACGACAACTGGAAACGTGTACGTGGCTCGCAGCCGCGTGATCGCCCGATTGCGGGAAGCGGTGGAACAGTTTGAGGCGGAACATGACAATTCGTGATCGCGACTCTTGGGCGTTAGCCCTCTTGGTGTTTTCGGAGCGGGGCGGCATCAGCCCCCTGGCACTCACTTTGGGGTGTAGCTGAAGTCGTGAGACTTCAGACGACCATCAAAGCCAGCTGAATTCTCACGAATTCAGCTACGTCGCACTGAACGTCTATTCGAAAATCGCTCAAAGTGAGTGCCCGCGACCACGGCACTTGTCACGCTGCTGTTCGCTTTCGCCGCGATTTATCGATCACAGCCGGGTTCCAACGACAACCGTTCGTCAAACACCCTTGATGCGTCACAAACAACCCACTCCTCGAATGGAACGCCACGCAAACAGAACTCGACCAAACAGCAGCAGCCATCGAACACCTCGAAGCCGAAGCAAAGAAAGATAACTAACTTGGACTGCGGCAGCCCGCTGCCGCTTTCCTCTCAACAGCCTGCTGTTGGAGGGGCGCTAGATGACTCGTCCGAAGATAAATTCATTCTCATTCGAAGAGATGTTGGAAACCTCGATCACTGGATCACACTTTCCCGGCAGCAGGGCTGCCTACACCAAAGCGGCAGCAGGCTGCCGCAGTCCGAAGGAGTTACAAATGCAGCACTCAACGATCTTTCATCGAGCTGTGATCGCCCTGTTGGCTTGCGTCATTTGTGGAATGCACGCACGTGTCGGCCCAAGAGACGCAGGTTGACGGAACGGGTGCTTCACAACCGGCGTCATCCACTGCCCCTGAGAATCCAACGTCTGTGAGGGCGGCATCGGACACCACGATGATGCCGGACATCGTCGGCACGTGGCGAGTGCGAATCGTGTCACCTGACATCACTACCGGCCCGCTTCTCGAGATGGAGATTCGACGGGTTCCATTGGGTTTCCAAATTGACCAACCGTGGACCGAAGACGCCAAGAGACTCCAAGTGCGTTGGTTGGAGGGACGAGGACGATTTGAAGGGAGTTGGGAAAAAGATGGCGATCGCCACAAGATCACGCTGCAACCGTTGGCGGATGGCGAAACACTCCGAGTCGTGGTGGCGAATCGCCTCAATCAGTCTGCCAAGGAAGCCTCAAAGGACAGCGGTCCTGAGGACAAATCAATTGGCAATCTCTCGACGCAGGACTGGACCCGAATCTCGAAGTCACTTTCGACGACCTTCCCCGAGAAACGATACGGTATGCCCGTAACGCTGACACCCTCCGAGCCGGACACTCGTCTTAGCCGAACCGATTCTCGTGAGGTCCGTGCCCTCCCCGACACACCCGCCGCGAAGCAGTTGGTCGAGCAGCTTGGTGCTCAAGAGTCGGCGGCGGTGGCTGAGGCGGCGACGATTCGGCAACTCCAATCGAACGGTCAGGCCGAGCAGAACAAACAACAGATTGCCAAGCATCAACGCAAACTCAAGAACCTGCTGAGCACCGCGTTCGACCTGAAGCTGCAACGGGAAGAACTCCAGGTGCAGGAACTGCAATCCCGTTTCAGCCGCCTCGAACGCCAGATCGGCCAGCGGAAGGAACTCCGCGAGAAGATCATCGACCGCCGCGCGGGTGAGCTGATCGAAGGGGACGCGCTGAAGTGGAGTCCGACTACTCCGGCAACCGGGCGTGAGAATGTCGGCGGAGTCGCCGAGCGAAGCGTGACCGAGCCAGCACCCGCAACCGACACCGATTTGCCGAAGACATCAGATGAGCACTCTTCTTCATCTCCTCCGTCGTATCAGGAGTTCGCCAAGAAACTCGGAACATTGAATTCGTCGGTCGTCGAAGCCGAGGAGGATCTGAAACTCGCCGTGGAAAAAGTGGCGGCGCAAATTGAACCGACAGAGATAGTGACGAAAGCTCGTCGCCGGGTAGCTGAGGCGATCCGAAACCGAAAGGCCATTCAGGACGAGTACGCCGCCGTCCTCCGCGATCTCGAATTGCAGATCGAATCCGCACGGGCCGAGGTTGATGCAACGAAGACAGTCCCAACACTGTTCGGCACTCGGGTTGCTGGCGGGGGCGGATTTCATCTTGTGCGGCACGTTTTTTGCGCAACACCGGGCGTAGGTTATATGCCTGCGCATGAAAACTAACACTTCACGGAAGATTCAGGTCGAGGTGTCGGCGAAG
>JAYTQJ010000668.1:0-15864 GCA_043746775.1 Schlesneria sp. | reverse complement strand
GCGTTCAACTCGACGTACTCTTTCGTCAAGTCGCACGTCCAGAAACGAACGAACGCCGCGCCGTGATTCAGCGTGAGATTGATCGTCGTGTTGCGGTTGTCACGCAGGTTGGCGGAGACTTGTTTGGGATCGAACGCGACCGGGGCTCCGTCTTTGTAGAGGAGGAACCCATTCACGACGAGCGACATGTCCTCTTCCCTGAGTGGGACGCCCGCATAGCCGGCCGCCGACACGATGCGGCCCCAGTTCGGATCGGCACCGCAGATCGCCGTTTTGACGAGCGGGCTGTCGGCAATGGCTTTGGCAATGCGAAAGGCTTCGTCGCGCGTGCGGCAGCCGGTGACGTTCAGCTCGACGAAATGATGAGCACCCTCGGCGTCGCGGATGATGTCGGTGGCCAGCTTCATCGCGACCTCATCAAGAGCCTGCTGAAACGCCGTGCGTTCGGCAGCGGTGGCGGGGCCGACTCCCGCCGCTCCGTTGGCGAGCAGAATGACCGAGTCGCTGGTGCTCTCGTGGCCATCGACGCTGATGCAGTTGAATGAGTCTCTGACGGCGAGCCGGATCATCGCCTGCGCATCATCCGGCTTCAAAGCGGCATCGGTCATGATGACGCACAGCATCGTCGCCATGTTCGGCGCAATCATAGCGGCACCCTTGCAGGCTCCGCTGATCCGAATTTCTTTGTCGCCGAGCGTCACCGTCGCCGTCGCCTGCTTGGGAAACGTGTCGGTCGTCATCATCGCGCGAGCCGCGTTGTGAAAGGCTTCGGGTGTCGAGGCCAATTGTTTCGCAGCGACCGGGATGCCCGCTTGCAACTTCTCCATCGGCAGGAATCGCCCGATGACGCCCGTCGAACAGACGAGCACATCCTCGGCCGAGGCCCCGATCTGCTGAGCGACCAGCGCCGTCATGGCCTGCGCATCCTCGATCCCCTTCAGCCCCGTGGCGGCATTCGAGTTCCCCGAGTTCACCACGACCGCCCGCGCCGTCGCCCGAGGCAACCGCTCGCGAGACACCTTCACCGGCGACCCACACACCAAATTGGTCGTAAACACCCCCACCGCCGCACACGCCCGGTCGGACACAAACAACGCCAGATCGAGCTTCTGCGGATCAGCCTTGATCCCACACAGAATGCCAACGGCAGAAAAGCCTTGAGGAAGAGGTAGCAGGTCGGTCATTGGACGTGGGGCTTTCGTTTCGATTGATTGGGTTTGCAGCAAGTCCACATGTTGTTGTCGTTCAGGTGCCAACACGTAAACGAGAGTGATTGTCAGGCATGAGTGGACAGCCAGTCCTGCACGTCGAGAAACTCCTGCGAACGCTGTACTCCAGCATGTTGAGTCAGCCAATCCCAAGACATCGCGTGGATGAGGAGCAGTCGCGTTGGAGTGTGTTCAGTGCTGCGCGCTAAAAGAAAGGTGGCCGTCCTCTCAATCGTCTGAAGCGTGTAGCACTTGTCGCGAACGCCTTCGGGGTAGTTGGCGTGGTAGAACGTCATCGTGAACCGATCCCTGCTCGTGTTTCCAACCGTCAACGATAACACCCGAATTGGTGAGTAGCTGCGGAGCTGGTTTCCAAATTCTTCACCGATGAACTCTGCCGCGTACCAGAATCCTTCGCAAAGGGTGAAGAGACCGGAGTCAGTCGCGTCGCTTGAAGACTTTGTGCTCGGAGGGCAAGAAGCGACCATTGATTGGTCGCTGGTCAACTGTTCGTACTGCGACCGTGTAAAATTCCGGTATGGAGTTCTGTCCTTTTTATGGACGCCAAAATCCTTGAACCCTTCAAGCAAACGAATGCGGCTCAATGGAATAGGGGGATCAAACAACTTGAGCGTTTCGGGAGCAAACTTGTTTGTACACGGATAGCCCGGATCCGAAGTGTTCGTGGTTACTTCGCCGATTTCGACTTCGACTGTGATTCCGCTTCTGGCACGATCGTAAAGCAACATCTTGCGGCCGGTTCCATCGAGTTTCTCGTACTTTCTTGGGGTGTTCCAAGCAGTCCACTCGCCCGCAGCCATTTCAGTCAGGTATTGAGCAACGTCCTTTTCACTCAAATTGATTTTCAAGATCACCCCAGCCATATCTTGCTGAAACACGTTCTCATGAATTCGATCGAGAAACTGATTCACTAACCCTGCGAAAACTCCGGTTGCATTGACCTTTGCGTAAGTCGCCAGAAAGTTGAAAACGTTCATCCACCCAACATGGACAATCCGGTTCGAATCCAACGACACGAACTTTTGGATGTATTGACTACGACTGTCATCCGGCGTCAACAGTACGAGCCTTTTGACGCGTTCGGGGCGGTCATGAAGGTACGTCAGATGGTCAGAGATTTGTTCCGACCTCAGCGTCGCCGACACAATTTTGGACTCGACGCGAATGCAACAGTCGCCACCGCTCAATTCACCGTCTGCGGTTCCTTCGATTCCCTTCAAAACACGGAAGGTGTTGATGATTCCATTCGGTTCAAGATTGAGAACTTGCCGCAAGAACGATGGAACGCAGTCAGGATACACGGCCCGTGACAAGCTGAGGATGGAAATCAAGCTGTTTGTGAAATGGTCCTCTTCCTGCCTGTAGTTTCTGAAGATGTTCGCTTCGCTCATCAATTCCACCTTGTGTTCGAATGAAATGTTGTTGGCAAAACATGATCACTCACTCGAACAGTTTCTTCACCAGAACTGCGAAGCCGGGCAGGATGTCGGGGAAGGTGAGTTCGTCGTCGGGGTTCAAGACGGTCGTTTCGCGGTCGGCTGAGAACAGGTGAACTCGTTGCGTCTGCGGATCGGCGACGGCGACTGTGAGGACTCCTGCGGACAGATACTCAGATGCATTGCTGAGGATGTCCTTCCAGAAGTCGTCGGTGGAACGAATCTCGACGACGAGTTCGGGAGCTTCTGGCCAATAGCCCTCGGGCAAAGGGCCGCGCGGTATTCGTTCGTAGCTGTAGAACGCCACGTCGGGGCCGCGCACCGTGTCGGGATCGCGTTCGGTGACGACGCCCGCTCCCCCACCTCCGATTCGACCGAGTTGGTGTTGTTCGACGAACGCTCCCAGAGTTGTTGCGATTCGACAGCAATAGTAACCATGTGCCGTATACGGCGGTTTGAGTTCGACAATTCTTCCACGCACGAGTTCCGTCGATGCCCCGCCGTCGTCCATGTGGAGGAACTCTTCGGCTGTCAGCAGCGGGGGCTCCGAGAGCGTCGTCATCCGTCTGTCCTCAGTGCCAGTTGGGTCATCACGTTCGACGTGATTGTTGTCTCGCAGAGAATACTCAAATTATCGACCGCACGGCAGCAGACCCATCGTTTCGGGCAGGCCCGCCATCAGGTTGAGGTTTTGGATGGCGACGCCCGACGCGCCTTTGATGAGGTTGTCGAGGCACGAGATGATCAGGACTTTGCCCTTCACGACGCGGACGGTGATGTCGCAGAAGTTGGTGTAGGCGCTGTCCTTCGTCGTCGGCAGATGATCGACGACGCGGATGAACGGTTTGCCCGCGTAGAACCGGCGGTACTCGGCGAGGAGTTCCTCCTGCGTGACGGGCCGCGTCGGTGTGGCGTAGATCGTCGCGAGGATGCCTCGATCCATCGGGACGAGATGCGGTTGGAAGATCACTTCGACCGACTGGCCCGACGCGGTGGAGAGGACTTGCTCGATCTCGGGCATGTGGCGGTGAGTGCCGACGCCGTAGATCGAGAAACTTTCGTTGCACTCGGAGTAGAGCGTGTTCAGTTTGGGAGTCCGCCCGGCCCCGCTGACGCCGCTCTTCGCGTCGATGATGATGCCAGTCGGTTCGATCAGCTTGCCGCACAGCGCGGGAGCCAGTCCGAGAATCGAGGTGCTCGTGTAACAACCGGGGTTCGCGACGAGGTCCGCGTTGGGGATCTGATCGGCGAACAGTTCCGGCAGTGCGTAGGGAGTCGAGCCCAGTCGAGTCGGATCGGTATGCACGTGACCGTACCACTGCGCGTAGACGGCGGGATCGTTCAGTCGGTAGTCGGCACTGAGGTCGATCACGCGACATCCCGCCGCGAGATACTCGGGGACCACGGCCATGCTCGCGGCGTGGGGTAGACAGCAGAAGACGAACTTCGCCCGCTCGGCCACCTGTGCGGGCTTGAGATCTTCGCACCGAATGTCGAGCCGCCCGGTGAGGCTCGGATGAACGGTCGAGATCGGCGGCGATCCCTCCTGCCGCGACGTGACCGCCGTGACTTGGGCCTCGGGATGATTGACGAGAATCTTGAGCAGTTCGAGCGCCGTGTAACCGGTCGCTCCAAGGATGCCGACTGTAACCATGAGAACGAAGTCCCTTTCGGTGAAATTGGGCGGTCGCGCGTTGGCATTCTGGCGGCACGAGTGAATCGGAACAAGCAACGAAAACGATGCTGCGCCACTGCGTTGCATTCCGGGCCGGAAACAGCAGAATGTCTCGACACTTCCGGCTTGGATTCGGTTCAGTCCGGGCTGAGAAATTAAAACAATGTAGGGTGCGTGGAGTCTTCGGAACGCACCTGTTGAGCTGTGTTGTTGCATCGAGTGCGATTTTGATTGAACAAACTCCACAAACCTTAACCGGAGACCCCTGACAATGGGATTTCATGACCCTGACCTCAGAAAAATGCTCAACGACGAGAAGAAGGCCAATGCCAACGCCGAGAAGAAAGGCAATGCCAACGTGGCGAAGCTGACGACTGACGCACTTCAAGCTGGCAACGGCCTCCTTCGACTCGCACCGACCTGGGTGCCTCGCTCGTTCTTGCAGCCCGGCAAGCGGCTGAAGCTTCATCCGGCCGACTATTACGCCTTGGGGACTCATCGCGGCGGGATTGATGAGCGTTGGTTTGGATCGACCACGTTCGCCATGAACGACAACCGCGCGGAGGACGAAGGGCTGAGCTATGTTGTGCTCGGGAAAAACCGCTTCACGCTGAAGGAGGCTGTCGAGGAATGCGGTGCGGACATCGTCGGCCCCGCGATTTGGAAGAAGTACAAGCGCTGGCCGGTCTACTCGAAGTTCTTCGATAACATGGGACCGATCCCGCATCACATGCACCAGAACGACAAGCAGGCCAAGCTCGTCGGTCAGGAAGGGAAGCCCGAGTCGTACTACTTCCCGCCGCAGATGAACCAGATCGGGAACAATTTTCCGTACACGTTCATGGGGCTGGAGCCGGGGACGACGAAGCAGAACGTCATCGACAGCCTCGCCCGCTGGAACGACGGCGACAACGGGATCCTTGATCTGTCAAAGGCTTACCGCCTGCAACCCGGTACCGGCTGGTTGATCCCGCCGTGCGTACTGCATGCACCGGGAAGCCTCGTCACGTATGAGCCTCAATGGGGGTCGGATGTGTTCGGCATGTACCAGTCGATGGTCGAAGGCCGAGCGGTTCCGCGCGCCTTGCTGACGAAAGACTTCCCCAAGAACAAGCACGACGACTTGGATCACCTCGTCGATGCACTCGACTGGGACAAGAACGTCGATCCGAACTTCAAGGACAACAACTACCTCGAACCGATCAACATCGGCGACACCGGCGGCGAAGGCTATCAGGATCGCTGGGTCGTCTATGGCCGAGTCGATGGCAAGCAGTTGTTCTCGGCGAAGGAACTGACCGTCATGCCGGGAGCCAAATGCGTCATCAAGGACGGAGCCGCCTCAAGCTGGATCACCGTTCAGGGAAGCGGTCGCATCGGCAACATGAACCTGCAATCGCCCGTCATGATTCGCTTCGGCGCGATGACCGAGGACGAAGTCTTCATCACCCACAAGGCGGCGTCCGCCGGAGTTGAAGTCGAAAACACCGGTACCGAACCGCTGGTCGGACTGAGGTACTTCGGCCCGGATGCCTTCGCCGACGCCGTGCTGCCTCAAGTCGGCGATCACAAGAAAATCGCAGCGGCGTCCGCTGGCAAGAAGAAGAAAAAGTAGGGCCACTCGATGGAACGTTGGCATCGCGCCGATTGTGGCCGTGATGCCAACGCCGTCTATTCCACACGTCACGACTCCACCGGCTACGATCAGCACCAAGGAACTTCAACCATGTCGAACGCCTTTCCGAAACTTCACAACGCCATGTGGCCGGGTCTCGTCGGCAAAGGAACTCCAGGAGCGGAGGAACAAATTTCTCTCGACCGGATGTTGGAACTGACGACTCAGGCCGAGGTCAACGGGCAGAAGTTTGATGGTGTCGATCTTTTTCTCTTCGACCCGCACGTCAACATCGACCTGAGTGATGACGATGTGAAACGAGTGGCCGACAAGATCGCCTCGAAGGGACTGGCCGTTGGTTCGGTGGTGGCTCCCGTCTGGCCGGGCACGGTCGGCGACAGTGCGATGGGCGGTCCCGAGCAACGTGCGAAGTTCGTGCTGGCAGTGAAGAAGGCATGTCGAATCGCAGGGATCTTCAACAAGCATGGCGTTCGTCGTTATGGAGTCATCCGCATTGATTCGGCGACTGGACCGAGTCAGTGGTTGGAGAACCCCGTCGCTGGAACGAAGACCATCGCGGCGACGTTCCGTGAAGCGGGAATCGTCGCGGCGGCTCACGGGGAGCGGATTGCGGCCGAGGGCGAAATCTGCTGGGCGGGGATGCACTCGTGGAAGAACATGGTCGATCTGCTCGAACAGACCGACATGCCGGGGACAGTCGGCTTCCAGGCGGATCAGGCTCACACGTACCTTTACCTCATGGGCTACAACGCACCCGAACATGCGTTGCTGAAGGAAGGCTATTCACAGGCCGAGTTCTATGCGGCGTACGCGAAGATGACGGATGCTCTCCGTCCGTGGACGATCGACTTCCATGTCGCTCAGAACGACGGCACCGTGCATGGTTCCGGTTCGCACGACAAGACCGGACGACACTGCCTTGCCGATGATCCGAAGGGCAAACTCGACATCACCGCGACGGCCGGCTACTGGCTGAAGGGAGCCGCCGACCGGGGCATGCGACACATTTGCTGGGACGGCTGCATGTTCGCGAACGCCACGCTGGAAAACCCCAAGACGTGGAACACGATCCTCGGCGCGATGATCAAGGTCCGCGACGCCCACGGCTGGAGTGCATAGGATCGGCGCGTCAATTTGCCGCCGCGTGGCGGATGCTGCCAGCATCCGAGCCGACGCTGGCAGTGTCGGCCACGATAGACTTCGGCGTACCACCACATTCGTCATCTCAGATTCATCAACTTTGAAAAGGCATCACGTTCATGGCGAAACCACTCAACATCGGCATGGTCGGCTACGGCTTCATGGGGCGAACGCACTCGAATGCGTACAACCGCGTGACGAACTTCTTCGACACGGAATACAAGCCCGTACTGAAGGCCGTTTGTGCGCGAGACGCCGAGAAGGTGAAGGGCTTTGCTGATCGCTGGGGCTATGAATCGATCGAGACCGACTGGCGAAAGCTTGTCGAGCGGAAGGACATCGACGCGATCGACATCTGCACGCCGAACAACCTCCACCACGACATCGCGATCGCGGCGGCAGCCAACGGCAAAATGATTCTGTGCGAGAAGCCGCTCTCGATGAACACGGCTGAAGGCGAGGCGATGTGCCAAGCGGTCGAGAGTGCCAAGGTGCTCAACACGGTCTGGTACAACTACCGTCGCGTTCCGGCCGTGACGTTCGCCAAGCAGTTGGTGGACTCGGGCAAGCTCGGTCGCATCTTCCACTACCGCGCAAACTTCCTTCAGGACTGGACGATCTCGGCCGACCTGCCTCAGGGTGGGACAGCCCTCTGGCGTTTGGATGCTGCTGCTGCGGGAAGCGGCGTGACGGGCGACCTGCTCGCACACTGCATCGACACCGCCATCTGGTTGAACGGAAGCGTCCAGAATGTCACGGCCATGACCGAGACGTTCATCAAGGAACGCCAACACACGCTCACTGGCAAGGTCGAGAAGGTTGAGATCGACGATGCGTGCGCGTTCCTCTGCCGGTTCGGAAACGGTTCGCTCGGTCTGTTTGAATCGACGAGATACGCTCGCGGACACAAGGCCCTCTACACGTTCGAGATCAACGGCGAAAACGCCTCGATCAAGTGGGACCTGCACGACCTGCATCGTCTCCAATGGTTCGATCACAAGGACGAAGGAAACCTGCGCGGCTGGCGTTCGATCCATGTGACCGATGGCGATCACCCGTACATGAACAAGTGGTGGGTGCCCGGTTTGCAGATCGGTTACGAACACAGCTTCGTCCACCACGTGGCCGACTTCCTGAAAGGGGTCGATAAGGGCGAGTCCGTCAGTCCAACGTTCCGTCAGGCACTGGAAACGCAAAAGATTTGCGATGCCGTCCTGAGTAGCGCCAAGACGGGCAGTTGGACCAACGTCGGATAGCGTTTGCTTGTGCGGACGCTATAATCCGGCCGAAATCTGAAGTACACGGGCGACCACTTGCGTCGCCCGTGTTTCATTTTGATGACTTAATCCGACCTGCCTTTTGGCCTGCAAGTGTCCGCAGTGGGGACAGAGGAGTCCAACATGGACCGCCAACCAATTTCTCGCGAAGGCTACGACAAAATCAAGGAAGAGGTTCGCCTCTTGGAAGATGTCGAGATCCCCAAAATCACGCAGGCGATCGCTGATGCGCGTGCCGAGGGGGACCTGCGTGAGAACGCGGAATACCACGCTCAGCGTGAAGCGCAGGGCATGGCGCAGGCCAAAATCAACCAGCTCAAGAGCAAGCTCAATGAGTGCTATATCGTCGATCGCGCGACTCTTCCCAAAGGCGTAGTGACGTTTGGATCACGGGTCACAGTAAAGGACCTCAGTGACGGAACGGTCGAGACTTACGAATTCGTCGGCCCAGGTGAAGAGGACTATTCCGGTGAGGTGATGAAGATTCTTACGACCAGCCCTTTGGCGACCGGAATGATGAACAAGAAGATCGGCGATAAGGTCGAGGTTACGGTCCCTCGAGGAAAACTGAGCTACGAGGTCACGAGGATCAATGACGGAAGCTGACCGCAGGTAGAAGACGTAGGGTAAGCGTCTCGCTTGCCCTTTTTCTAACTGCAATCGCGGGCAAACGAGACGCCTAACCGACGCTTTTCAACAGACCGTCCTGAATGAACCGCAGGCGCAATTGTTCCCACGATCCTCCATCAAGCCGGAACCATGGATCGGTTCGCCGTCTCCGACTTGAATAGCGAACGGTCCAAGTGGGAATCTTGGCCCGTGGGAGTGACGGACCTCTCTCGAAACAGTGGCGATGAACGAGTCTTCTTCAATGAATCTGTAAGAGAATCAAGCCATGTCGTGGGCCGCTTATGCCAGCCAACTTGCAGGACGGGCGAAGCTCGCGTCGCGACAATTGGCGATGGCCACCAGCGAACAGAAGAACGACTGGCTGCGACACTTGGCAGAACTCTTGATCGAACGATCCGCAGAGATCTTGTCCGAGAACGCTACTGATCTCAACAAGGCTCCGGAGTTTGGACTCAACGAAGCGGCCGTCGATCGCCTTCGTTTGACTCCTTCACGGCTGTCGAAAATGGCTGCGGACTTACGGGACGTGGCCATGCTGCCGGATCCCGTTGGAGAGGTGATCGAGTCTTCGATCCGCCCGAACGGCCTGCGAATCAGCCGCGTGCGAGTTCCGCTGGGGGTCGTCTTCTTCATTTTTGAATCTCGTCCCAATGTGACGGTCGATGCTGCGTCTCTCTGCATCAAAAGTGGAAATGCCGTGATCCTGCGCGGTGGCAAAGAGGCGTTGCACAGCAATCTCGCGCTGCATCGTGTTGCCCGAGACTCGCTCATCGAGAGCGGCCTTCCCGAGCATGCTGTTCAATTGGTGGAGTCCACCGAGCGGGACATCGTGGGCGAGTTGCTCAAGCTGAACGGCCTGATCGATGTCACGATTCCGCGCGGAGGAAAGTCATTGATCGAGCGGGTTGCCAGAGAAGCAACGATGCCCGTCATCAAGCATTTCGATGGAATCTGCCATGTCTATGTTGATCGTTCGGCAGACCTCGAAATGGCTGTACGGATTCTGAGGAACAGCAAGTGTCAGCGGCCGGGCGTCTGCAATGCCGCCGAATGCGTGCTGATTCACGAGGAGATCGCAGCGAAGTTCCTACCGTTGATGGAACGAATGCTCGTGGCCGAACGCGTTGAGTTGCGTGGTTGCGATCGAACACGGGAGTTCATCCCAACAGCCAAAGTCGCGAGTGAGTCGGACTATCACACCGAATACCTCGACCTGATTCTCTCTTCAAAAGTCGTTGAGAGTATCGATGCTGCGATCGATCACATTGACCGGTACGGCTCGCACCACACCGAGACGATCGTGACGGCGGACGATGCCGCCGCGAATCGGTTCACTGCGGAAATCGACTCCGCAGCGGTGTTCGTCAACGCCAGCACGCGATTCAACGATGGTGGCGAACTGGGGCTTGGAGCTGAGATCGGAATCAGCACCGACAAGTTTCACGCGCGCGGGCCTTGTGGACTTCGCGAGTTGACTTCCTACAAATGGGTGGCTTTCGGTTCTGGACAGATTCGCGAATGAGGCCAAGGATGAGCGGACTCCTCAGTCACTCCGAGTGCGAAGCGTTGCTTTTGACAGCCAAGTCAACGCCATCCCGTTCGCAAGAGACCCTGCACCCGAATCTGACGCAAGAAGCATCCGCTGGCTGGATGCCTCTCAACTTTATCGAGCCTGCTCCGCTGTCCCCCACTGCTGTTGAACTCTTAGTTGCGATTCAAACAGGGCTGTGCCAACAACTGGAGAAACTCTTTCAATTGTCGCTGGGCACGGCGATCCGCTTTCGTCCGATTGGTTTGAACACAGTGCGGTTCGACACATCTGACGCGAATGACTCATCGCTGGCGTGCCAGTTTTCAAATCAGGCAGAACCACTGCCGTGGCGTGTCTCATGGCAACCGGAGTTGGCCCACACACTCATCGCACTCTTGTTGGGCGGCGACAGAACGGTACCAATTGGGTCAACAAACGAGCCTCTTTCGGAAATCGAGAATCGACTCCTGATTCGATTGTGTAAAACCTTTCTGGAAGCGTTCGACAACACCAATTCGATCGCCAGCCTGAACCATCCCTGGGTGACGACGACGGAACGTAATCCACGGAACGCCTCCCCCGAGATTGGAGCGGCTTCATTTCTGCGTGCCAGCTTTGAGGTGTCGTGCAACGGTCGCAACGGTCTCGTTGATTGTTGGCTACCTTCGGCAAGCGTAATCGAGCGGCGGCCTCTCAAAGCGCCGATGCCGCAGACCGAACTACTTACGGGTGCCACTCCTGCTCTCGCGAATTGCCTTGAACAGCTTTGTCGCTCGCCCAAAATTGCGATCGCGGCAGAACTTGACCGCATCAAACTTCGAGCAATCCAAGTCGCAGAACTGTCAGTCGGAGACATCCTGATGACGGATGTCTCGCAGTTCGATGACGTATCACTCAAGCTCGATGGCCGAAAGCTCTTTAGATGTACCGCAGGCGCATTGGACGGAAAAAAATCGGTTCGACTTTCAACATTCGCTGGCTCGGATGTCGATTGAGTCAGAAAGCGGCTCGATCGCTGAGAACCATTCCGACGGACCCGCCTTGAACTCATGACTGTCCATATCTCGACCAAGGCTTCATCCACGCAATGATGATTGCCCAAGTTGCCATTATTCTCGTCGTACTCAATTGAGTCGCCGACAGGCTCGGCTGATCCGTTGTTTCGCCAACTCCTTGACGGAGCGCAAGTTCCGGGCTAATACTATCCGCCTCATTCTGCATTGAACTCGCGCCGTCTGTGGACCATTCGAGTATGAACTCGGCCGGTTCGGGCTGCATAGATTTCGTCTTTCGGGGAGTTGCCAGCAATCGAAACCACGCATCGAATCAACGAGCAAATCAGACTTTCGCCGATCCGCGTCGTCGATCACGAGGGAAAGATGCTTGGCGTCATCCCCACTTCGGAAGCTCAGCGGCTCGCCGCCGACGTTGGCCTCGATCTAGTTGAAGTGGCTCCAAACGAACGCCCGCCCGTCTGCCGAATCATGGACTATGGCAAGTTCAAGTACGAGCAGAAGCGGAAGGCAGCCGTTTCGGCAAAGCAACATCAAGTGCAGTTGAAAGAAATTCGGTTGCGCCCCAAGACGGGCGAACACGACATCGACTTCAAGGTCAAGCAGGCTCGTGACTTCCTTGTTGGCAAGGACAAGGTCAAGTTCAACGTTCAGTTCAAGGGTCGCGAGAACGCACACCACGAGCGTGGTCGAGAGATTCTGCTGGCCATCATCGAGAGTTTGCAGGATGTCGCGAAAATCGAAAAATCCCCCTCCATGGAGGGGGGCCGCAACATGACCGCAGTGTTATCTCCCAAGGCGTGACCGTTAGGTAGAATCAGGGGGACTGATCTCGGATTGACCCTCTCGCCACGCAGCTCGCACTTTGGCCTTGCGATCAAGGACCGCCCTGAGCCAGTCTGCTTGCTTTTTTAAGTGAGTGAGCCAACCTCGGTTTTTCGGGGTCACGGACTGGAACAGCCTGTCTTCGATGCTTATACTCCCGCCCCCTCGGGCATAGCTTGAGGCTGGGTCGCTGTTAAAACGATTGCTTTGAGACCAAGAGTTCGGAAAGATCACGATGCCTAAGCAGAAGACCCATAAGGGAATCAAGAAGCGATTCACTGTCACGGCCAATGGCAAAGCCAAATGTCGTAGCCCGTTTCGCGGCCACCTTTTGAGTCATAAATCCGGCAAGCGAAAACGCCAAAACCGCTGTGATACCGTGCTGATCGGTGCCAATGCTCGCGTGGTGGTCGATGCTCTCCGACCGTGCTCCTGATCTTGCTGTGAACTTCCTTATACGGACCGTTGGCTGTTGGACTGTTTCGAGTTCGACCTTTCGGTGTTCTTCGTTGATTTCGTCTACTTGTTGAGCGCCTTTCAAAATGAGAATTAGCTACAGCGTCGCTCGCCACCGAGCACACAAACGACTCTTTCGTGAAGCCAAGGGAAGCTACGGCGGCCGAAAGAATCTGCTCCGAACGGTCAAAGAGACCGTCGTTCGTAATCGGTGCTTTGCTTATCGTGACCGCAGAAATCGTAAGCGCGAGTTTCGCGCCCTGTGGATCATCCGCATCAAAGCGGCCGCTGAAATGCGCGGTCTTTCGTACTCTCGATTCATTCACGGCTTGCATTTGGCGAACCTCGGTTTGAATCGCAAGACTCTGAGCGAGTTGGCCATTCACGAGCCACAGGTTTTCGACGAAGTTACCGCATCGGTGCGTGCTGCTCTGGCAACCGTTGGCAGCAAGAGTTGATCGCCGAGTGACTGTTGACTGGCTTCAGACATATTTCACCGCCACGGGCAACCGCTTGGCGGTGTTTGTTTTTCTGACGAGCTTTCTCCGGCCTGTTTTCTATGTATCTGTCTTCGATTCCGCGTTCCGGTGACCTCACACATGGACCACAACCAGTCCTTTGCCGATTACGAAGCCGCGGCATTACTCGCAATCGCGGGAGCGTTGAGCGCCGGTGATCTCGAAGAAGTTCGGATCGAGTATCTGGGCAAGAAGCAGGGGCGGCTGAAGGACCTTCAAGCCGTTCTTGGTCAGGTCCCGCCTGATCAGCGTCCCGCCGTCGGCATGAAATTCAACGCGGTCAAGGATCGTGTGACCTCCGCGTGGGAGAGCCGTAAAGAGCAGCTCGCAAAGCCAAAACAATCCGAATCATGGATCGATGTCACACTGCCGGGAAGCCGACGCGAAATCGGAAGTCGGCACCCGCTGTCTCAGACGATCGGCGAGTTCAAGGGAATCATGGCTCGGTTCGGCTTCGACGTAGAAGAGGGGCCAGAGGTCGAAGACGAGTGGCACAACTTTGTGGCCCTCAACATTCCCGATGACCATCCGGCCCGCAACCCTTTGGACAACTTCTATCTGTCCGTGGCTTCATCCACGAATCCGGAAGCGCGGCTGCTGAGAAGCCAGACTTCGACCGTTCAGATTCGGACGATGGAGCATCGACCGCCACCGGTTCGCATCGTTTCCGTCGGTCGTGTCTATCGCCCCGATCCCGTGGATGCGACTCACCATCTGATGTTTCATCAGATGGAGGGTCTGATGATCGGGCCAGATGTCACGATGTCGTCGCTTAAAACGGTGTTGAGACTCTTCGCCGCTTCGTATCTCGGAGAAGGAACGGTAGTCCGTTTCCGGCCGTCGTTCTTTCCATTTACCGAACCGAGCGTCGAATTCGACGCGCGACGCGGGTCAAGCTGGCTGGAATTGGGCGGCGCGGGAATGGTCGATCCGAATGTCCTGCGTGCGTGCGGCTACGATCCCGAAGAGGTGAGCGGCTTTGCCTTTGGACTCGGAATCGCCCGCTTCTGCATGATGCGTCACGGGATCAATGACATCCGGCACTTCTACGACAACGAACTGCGGTTTCTGAAGCAGTTTTGAGCCGTCAGCGTATGCCCTCCTTCGTCATTTCGACCCCGACCGTTTGAGCATGAGGGATGGGTCTTGATCGAGAGCGTGCGAGCCTCGCAACGCCGCCAGTGAAGAGATCATTCTTCCACCAAGTTGTCGCTCAGTTTGACGTGCTCGGGGACTTGAAGCCCTCGATTGGCTCGGCAATGCGCGATGGCGTTGGACTTGCCCGGTCCCATCCACTTCACGCTGACCTGGGTTTGTTTGTTCTCGCGGGTGTCGAGGAACGAGCAGCCCGTCAGCATCGTCTCGGAGCAGTCTTCGAGGTACAGGCCGAACGGCGAACCCTCCAGAACTTGGATTCCCGTGACCGTCATCTGGTGGCAGCGGATCATCTCGACGAGGCCCAGCCTTTTGATCGGAACGACTCCCGCGACGGTGTGTTCGCCCGCTTGAGCGTCCTGAATTTGGAGGCCGGTCAGCGTGACGTTCTTGCAATCGACGAGGCGGATGCCAGTACACAGTTCCTTCTCTTTGTAGTCGGGGTTGTGGCCGAAGCAGTTCGCGCCGATCACGATGTTCTGGCAGTTGTCGCACACCAAATTGCGGTGGTGGCCGCTGTAGATGTAGTTCCCCTCGAACGTGATTCCGCGCGTCAACGTCAGGTGGACGTTGGTCTCCTGGCTGCCGATCAGGTTGCCGCTGATGCACCACATCCCGGCGAGATGACTGTGTTCCGATGCTCCGCCGATGATGCGGATGTTCGCGCCGTTGGGACTGTACGTCGCCTGAATCGTGTTGCTGGCGATGGTTCCCTCGCGGACAGTCCCTCCCTTCGAGCAGTCGATGTAAATCTCGGCGGTCGGCACGTCGGCGGCCTCGGGCATGTTGAACGCGCGGTAGTTGTTGTACTCGATGTCGTTCCCGGTGATTTGGAGGTTGCGAATCTCACTGTTGTCGATGCGGATGCCGCCGAGACGGCAGTAGCTGATGTGATTGCCGATGATATTCGTTTGATGCAGGTTGATCTTGTCCATCCAGATGCCGATGCCGGTGTTGTGGTAGAGGTGGCAGTGACTGATGAGAACGTTGCGGCAGCGCTCGGTGAGATGGACGGCGTTCCGCACGCGACGGATCAGAACACCGGTCAGCGTCGGTTCCATGACGCCGATGAATCGGAGGCCGTCCGCTTCGGGGTGCTTGCCCTCGATCTCGATCTGGCTGACGGTCGGCATCCGCTCGCGCACCCACACCTCGGGCTTGAAGCTGCCGGGATCGGCCGAGCCACCGTGATGGCCCACAAACTCGAAGGCCGGTCCCGGGCCGTGCATCAACACGCGCGCGGTCCCTCCCGATCCGTGAATGGCCAGAGCCTTCGTTTTCGCGAGGTCGAATGAGATCGTCCGCGTGATGCGGTACTCGCCGCGAGGAAACTCCAGCACGCC
>JAYTQJ010000667.1:0-3043 GCA_043746775.1 Schlesneria sp. | reverse complement strand
TCCGCGATCCAACGTTGGATCGCGGAGCGATCCACGACTATCTGCCCGTCACGAAGGCCGACTACTTCAAGCTGCTGCAAATCTATGCGAAGTCGCATCGCAAGAACGGCAAGCCGTATCTCGCCGAGGCGTTGCATCCCGACACCGGATCGTTCGAGGGACACGACGGCTACAACCACTCCGAGCACTATTTCCATTCGGGCTTTTGCGATCTCGTCATCACGGGACTCGTCGGATTGACTCCGCGCGATGATGAGACGCTCGAAGTGAATCCGCTCGCGCCGGAAGATTGGGATTTCTTCGCACTCGACGACGTGCCGTATCGCGGTCATCGCGTCAGCATTGTTTGGGACAAGACGGGTGAGCGATACAAACTCGGCGCGGGTCTGCATGTGGTCGTGGATGGCAAAGTCGCCGCGAAGTCGACAACGCTTCGTAGCTTGACTCTCCGAGTCGAGCCGTTGGAGAAGAGGCTCGACTCGGAGAGTCGAGCTACGCCGACCAACTTCGTCGTCAACAACGACGGCACGTACTTCCCGAGACTGACGGCGTCGTACTCATCGCCCCAGACATCGATCAGCAAACTGAACGACGGCAACTTCTGGTATCTGCAACATCCGCCGAATCGCTGGACGTGTGAAGGTTCGCCGAATGAACGGGACTCGGTCGTCATCGACTTCGGAGTGAAGCGAACGATTCACACGGTGAAGCTCTATCCGCTCGATGACAGCGGCGAGAAGGACTCGACGGTGCGTGCTCCGCAGCGGATCGAATTGGAAGCGTTGATCGACAACGACTGGCGTCCGATCCAGTCGCGATCCGACATGCTCGACAAACCGCAAGGTCACCGCGCCAACGTCGTGAAGTTCGATCCGATCGAAGTCGCGAAGTTGCGAGTCACCCTGCATCATCGCCCCGACGGCAAGTCCGGTCTCTCCGAGATCGAAGCCTGGGGCGACGTTTCATTGCCGCTGGAAGTGGCTCCGCCGCCGGCCGGCAATCTGGCGTACAACCCGAAGCCGGACGGTTTCCCCATGGCTTCGGCCTCGTTCACCGATCGCTTCGGAGGCAAGCCGGCCAGCGCGATCGACGGCAAGACGGTGTTCCTGCCGTCCCCCATGAATCGCTGGACCAGTTACGAATCGAAGTCCGAGACCGATTGGCTGGAGATCGACTTCGGCCGCGACGTCGAATTCCGCCGAGTTGAACTCGCCATCTACGACGACCGAGGCGGCGTGCAGCCTCCGACGTCGTATGTGATCCAACATTGGACCGGCACCGAGTGGCGCGATGTCGGCAACGCCAAGAAATCCCCCGAACAGCCGCTCGGCAGCCAATGGAACGAAGCTCGCTTCGATCCGGTAATATCCTCGAAAGCCCGCATCGTCTTCACCCATCGTGGCCAGTCGCGCAGCGGAGTCTCGGAAGTGTTGATCTGGAATGATTGACGTGGAGTTGCGAAGACAGGCAAGACGTTCGCGACCCCCGCATTCGTGGACGGTGCCATGTATCTGCGGACGGACGCGACCCTCTACAAGTTCGCACAATGATTGCCGGAGCCACAATGAATCCCCTTTCAAGTCACTGGCGAAACAATCCGCTGCGGTTGGCCGTCAGATTACTTCTCAGCGTGATGATGGTCGGTGCCGCGACCAACAGCGTCGTTCGCGCCGACGATGCGGTGCGTGGGGTCGAGTTCTTTGAAAAGAAGATTCGGCCGCTGCTCGTGAAGCACTGCTATGAATGTCACGGTCCCACGGAAGCGTCGGCCAAGTTGCGTCTGGATTCTCGAACGGGCTGGGAAAAGGGTGGCAAAGGTGGCCCGGCGATTGTGGCGGGCGATCCGTCGGCGAGCTTGCTGATTCGAGCGGTCTCGCATCGTGATCCGCAGCTCAAGATGCCGCCGAAGGAAGCTGGTGGAAAACTGAGCGACGCGCAAATCGAAGACCTGACGACGTGGATTCGGCAAGGTGCTCACGATCCGCGAACGGGAGCCAAGATCGTCACCGACATCGAAGCGGCGGCGCAGCGGCATTGGGCCTTTCAGCCGATCGCGCCGCCAGCGATCGAGCCGAATGCTCATCCGATTGATTTCCTGATCGAACGGAAGCTGCGCGAGAACAATTTGGTCGCGACCGAACCGTCCGATATGCGGACGCTCGTGCGGCGGACGACGTTTGATCTCATCGGCCTGCCGCCAACGGAGAAGCAACTGACGACGGCTCGCGAAGATTACCCGCGGCTCATTCAAGAGCTGCTCGCGTCCCCTCGGTATGGCGAACGCTGGGGCCGGCATTGGCTCGACGTGGCGAGATACTCGGACGCGAAGGACGGCGTGTTGATGTACGGTGACGCTCGCATCCGGCCGTTCGCCTACACCTATCGCGATTATGTGATCCGCGCGTTCAACGACGACAAGCCGTTCGATCAGTTCATTCGCGAGCAGTTCGCCGCTGACCGATTGAAGTTGCCGGAGGACTCAGCGGACCTCGCGGCGCTGGGGCTGCTGACGCTCGGACGCATGTTCGACAGCAATCGGCATGACGTGATCGACGATCAGATCGACGTGGTCGCTCGCGGCTTCCTCGGCCTGACCGTCAGTTGTGCTCGCTGCCACGACCACAAATTCGATCCGATCCCGACGGCCGACTACTACTCGCTCTACGGCGTCTTCGCGAGCTGCATCGAGCCGCTCGAACGACCGCGCACTGCCCCCGTCACGGAAGCCGGCAAGGCGTTCGAGCAAGAGTTCGCCGCCAAACTGAAAGAGGTCTATGACCAGCAGCAGGCGCATTACGATTCGACGCTGAAGACCGCTCGCGAGCGGACGCCGGATTATCTGGTGCAGGTCGCCACGACCGAACCCGATGTCTCCGAGACAACGATCTTCTTTCTGTCGTTGATCCCCGATCAGCTCCGGCCACAGATCACGAAACGCTGGCGGCAACTGATCGCTCGCCGAGCGTTTGCCGACGACCCGCTCTTCGGCCCGTGGCACGACCTGATGCGCGAACCAGTGCTGAAGCCAGAGGAATGGAAGGCT
>JAYTQJ010000666.1:0-3048 GCA_043746775.1 Schlesneria sp. | reverse complement strand
GCCAGATTTGGACCGATATTGCCGCGCCTTCATGTTCTCGACCTGACGAACACGAACGTGGTGGACGAACACCAACCCAAGAATTTCTGCACGGGGTGAAGACGCTGCAACGACTCAACCTGACCGGCACGCACTGCACTGGCACCACAGTTCTCACCGCTCGCGAATCGGGTTGGTCCCAATTCTTAAAGCCCGGTGGCGTGGTGCGATCTGGGCCGTTTATACTCGTGCCCGCCGGTCTGACGGTTCGATAACAGGTTGGCGTTGGCGGGCCTTTCGGCAGAATTTGACTCACTTTTGGCGACAGCAGAGGGATCACTCGGATGGCATCCAATCTTCCGAAGAACTTGGTGTTCGGCTCATTCGGCGCAGCGGGCTTGGTGGCGGTCCTTGCCATTCTCGACCTCGTGACACAATCGTTTCCGTTCGCGGGGTCGATGGTCATGGACATCCTCTTCATCCTGAGCGCCGCGATCGTCGGCTATCTTGCTTGGGATGCGTTCAAGGACATGGCGTGAGCCGAAAGTTGAACGCCTCATGCTCGAAGTTGTGAAGCGAGTCACCAGCTTGCCAGTCCAATTTGGCGGCGAACAACACTCAGGCTGGCTTCCTGCCGGTGCTGCTGTTCCGCTACCCACACCCGTCATCGATGTATTGCTCGACATCGAGATTCAATCTGACGGGGATGGCTACTTGTTGTGCTTCTCGTTACAGGACGGCACGGTGCATGGCGATACCTGGCACCGGTCAGTAGTCGAGGCAGAGAATGCCGCAGCAAAGGATTTCGGCGTACTGCCATCGCAGTGGAAACCGGGCCAAAAGCTGGATGTCCAGCTCGGTTGATGGCGGTCACACATCGAGGTCGTCCACCAAGTTCGCCTCGCTCATGATGATGCGGTAGCGTTCGCTGGGGTCCTTGCCCAAGAGCTGCATGAACGTCTTTTCGGTCTCGATCACGCTGTCGATCTCGACCGCGAGCAGCGTGCGAGACTTGGGATCGAGCGTCGTCACTTTCAGTTGCTGGGCGTTCATTTCACCGAGGCCCTTGAACCGCTGAATCTCCACTTTGCGATTGGCGGGAAGTGCGGCGAGGATTTCTTCCTTGTGAACGTCGTCCTGCGCGTAGGTCGTTTGAGTGCCGACTTGAATCTTGTAGAGCGGCGGTTGGGCGAGGAACAGCTTCTTGCCGGTGATGAGTTCCCGCATGTGCCGGAAGAAGAACGTCAGCAACAGTGTGCTGATGTGATAGCCATCGCTGTCGGCGTCCATCATCAGAATGATGCGGTCGTAACGGAGCCGACGGACATCGAAGTTCGCACCGATGCCCGTGCCAAGCGTCTCGACCAAATCCTTCAGCTCTTGGTTTTCGAGTACCTTCGGCGTGGTGAGCGATTCGGTGTTCAACACTTTGCCGCGCAGAGGCAACACCGCTTGATAGCGACTGTCGCGGCCCATTCCCGCCGAGCCACCTGCGGACTGGCCTTCGACGATGAACAGTTCTGATTCCACCGGGTTGGTCGAACGACAGTCGAGCAGTTTGCCCGGCAAGCTGGTCCGTCGCGTGGTCGCAGTTTTGCGACGGACTTCACTGGCCGCTTCACGACTGGCCTGACGTGCTCGCGCGGCGAGAACGATCCGGCCGATGATGGCGTCGGCAATCGACGTGTTACTGCTGAGCCACGTTTCCATTGCGGGACGGAGGAGACTTTCGACGGCCGCAGTCATCTCGGGGTTGTTCAGCTTCTCCTTCGTCTGGCCCTGAAACATTGGTTCAGAGAGGAAGACCGACAGGATGCCGAGGACTCCTTCGCGGATGTCGCTGTTCTCGATGGCGATCCCTTTGAACTTGATGTCGTGAACGTCGAGATGGTTTTTGACCGCCTTGCCGATCGCCGAGCGGAAGCCCGATTCATGCGTCCCACCGGCATGAGTCCGGATGCCGTTGACGTAGCTGCGAACCTGCTCGTCGGTCGATTCGGTCCAACGCAGCACCGCTTCGATTTTGATTTTGCCGTCGTCGCGCGAGACTGCGAACATCTGTTCGTGCGTCGATTTCTTCTGTCCCTCGGCCAGGATTTTTTCGAGGTACGCGGCGATGCCATCGGAGTGGAGGTACTCGATCTTCTCCTTGCGTGCATCGTCGTGAAAGACGATCTTCAGACCGGCGTGGATGTACGAGATGTCTTCGAGATGCTGCTTGATCGTCTCGGGATTGAACGTCGTCTTGGAGAAGATTTCCTCGTCGGGCCGAAAGAAAATCGTGGTCCCTCGACCGCGAAACGGCCGGACTTGTTTGACGGGCGTCGTTGGCTTGCCGCGTTTGTAACGCTGCGACCACTCGAAGCCATCGCGATGCACGGTCGCTTCCATCTCGCTGGAGAGCGCGTTCACCACGGACGAGCCAACGCCGTGCAGACCGCCGCTGCGGGCATACGCCTGACTCGAAAACTTGCCGCCCGAATGGAGCGTGGTCAGGATCGTTTCGAGCGCCGACTTCTTCGTTTTCGTGTGCATATCAACGGGGATGCCTCGCCCATCGTCCTGCACCGAACACGACGCTCCGTCCTTGTGCAGCGTGACGATGATCTCATGACAGTGCCCGGCGAGATGCTCATCGACGCTGTTATCGACGATCTCCCACAACAGGTGATGCAGCCCGCGCGTATCGACTCCTCCGATATACATCGACGGCCGCCGCCTCACGGCATCGAGACCTTCCATCACTTCAATGTCGTCGGCGGTGTAGCGGGTGGGGTCGGTGGACATGGTGAAACTCAGTGGAAGGAACGAGGGGTGATGGGGGGCGTTGGAAGGCGGGGTCAGGTGGTTCAAAGTGCGAGGTTTCTGAGCGGGGCGGCGTCAGCCCCCCGGTTCCTTCAAAGCGGGCTGACGCCCAAGAGAACCGGGGGGCTGACGCCAATGGCACTCACTTTGAGCGATTTTCAAATGGACGTTCAGTGCGACGTAGCTGAATTCGTGAGAATTCAGCCAGCTTTGATGATCGTCTGAAGTCTTACGACTTCAGCTACACCCCAAAGTGAGTGCCAT
>JAYTQJ010000665.1:0-15969 GCA_043746775.1 Schlesneria sp. | reverse complement strand
CGTCACGGGATTGGCGTCTGCGGTGAACCTCGCCTTGAGCAGCGGCTGCCACTCGCCCTCGACAGGCCTCACCCAGCCGTTGCCGAACCGGGCACGGCGAGTCTTCGTCGTTGAGACACGGTCGCGTTTGAAGTCCTCGACGAACGAGTAGTAGCCCTTCATCAACGTGCCGCCGGTGGGCGTCGAGAATGTGACGAGATGCTTCCATTCGTTCTTTTCGGGAATGAAGAAGTACCCGCCGTACTCAGTCCGCTTGTCGGCCGCCTTCGCGGTGACGAGGAACTTGTAGGTCTCGCCGATTTTCCAGTCGTAATCGAAGAACGATTGCCCGCCAGTCCCTTCGTTGCCGAAACGGCCGACGCGAACTTGCTCGTCCTTGTGGAGTTGCTTCACTCGAACATCGTCCTTCACCGTGCTGGGATCATTCTGCTCACCCGGATCCCAGACCGAGAACAGCACCAGCTTCTTGCCGTTTCCCAGTTCCTGCATTCCGAAGTAGCCCTTGTCCCAGCCGCAGACCATGAAGTACGTCCCCGCCGCCGACTGCTCGATGGTCACTTCGTTGTAGAAGGCGACGCCGACGGGAGCCGGGTAGCCGAGATGGACCGATCGGCACGCGATCCCCTTCAATTTTTCGTCAGCCCGCACGACGGGGGTGATCGCCAGCAAGAGCAGAAACAACAGCACGCGGCGGTTCATGGGGGATGCCTGTTAGTGAAGTAGATAAGCCGGACAGGAGCGGGGTTGGCTTCGGATTTCATGCTGCGGGGATCGCAATGTCAACGCGCTCCGAAACAGGGCCTTCGTCTTGTTGAGGCTGTGAAACCTGTAGGCCGCGTGGACTTCTTCGAGTTTGAAACTTGACTCATTGAGTCAAATTCTCGTTCTTGCCTTCAAAGTAGCCTTCATCGCTCCGCGTGAAGACAGCCGTGCGCGAGTTCAACGCTGATCCTTCAATCGACCTCCCCACTGACTCGGCTCTCTTCACGCGGAGCGATGAAGGCTACGTTGGTCTGAGGCGCAGCCCTCGCTAGTGCCCCGTCAGGTCTTAATTTTGGGGTAGCCGAACTCGTAAGAGTTCTGCGTTTTCTGAAGTCTCACGACTTCAGCTACCCCCAAATTAAGAACGGACAGGGCACTAGAGTCTTCGGAACGCACCAAGTTCCCGGTGAAATGCCGATGTGTTCCGAAGACTCCACACACCCTACAGGGAACAGAGCGATGGCCTCGGCCGTGTTCTCGGATGCACTCGCGAGCCGCGCGACCATCCACTACGCTGCGCGAGTTGTTTCACTGGGAGCTGCTTGTCATGCGTCGATTCGTTTCACTGGCTGCACAAGTCTCACCGACGGCGTTCGTGCTGGTGTTTCAGATGCTGGCCGTGGCCTGCGGTTTGATGGTCGTCGGCAAACTGTCGCCCGTCTCTGTGCCAGACACCGTGAGCTACGTTGAGTTCCCGTTCTCATCGTGGTCGGCGGCACTCGGTCATCTGCGCACGCCCGGCTATCCGGTCTTCTTGAGCATCGTCGCGCGGATCACTCCGGACTACTCCGCTGCGCCGTTGGCGCACTTCCTCGCGTATTGCCTAGCGGTCGGTCTCCTCTATCGAGGGTTGCGTCACGTCTGTCCGAGTCCTTGGCAGCGAATGGCCATCAGTAGCTCGCTGCTCTACTCGAATATCTTGCTCGGCTACGTCGAGACACTGGCGACGGACACACTGGCCGCGGCCGGTGGCATCGCGGTGACGGGCCTGCTGGTGGAGCGACAGACGGCACGGAATGAAATGTCAGCCAGCACGCGCTGGCTGAAGTTGTTTGTCCTCGGAGTGACACTGTTCGCGACGTGCCTCGTGCGACCGGCCTATTTGTTTTTGATCGTCTTCGTCCCGCTGACGGGAACGCTGCTGAGTTGGTTGAGCGAACGAGATGGCTTGAATGCCGCGCGGCCTGTCCGGCGCGCGGGCATTGAACTGCTCGCGGCCAGCGTGACGCCGCTGCTCGCGTACTGCGTGTTGAGATGGTGCGTCGTCGGGAAGTTCGGTTTGGTGGCGTTTGGCGGCTTCAATCTGATCGGCATCTCGGGGCAATGGCTCGACGCGGGCCTGATTCCCAATCTCCCCGAAGCTTCGCGCCCGTTGGCAAAACGCGCGTTGGAGCATCGTCAGCGACTGGCCTTATCAAACGTAGGCTCGGGCGATTTGACGAACTACATGCAGATGGAGGCTCAGTACGACACCACGATCTGGCAGGTCTTCCATCCCGCCGCGCGCGAACTGTTTGGGGACGACACGCGGCGAACGAACACCGAACTGCGGCAGCTCGCCTCGGCCATCGTCCGGACGCGGCCGAAGCTTTACGCGACATGGCTCGTCAAAGCGACACGACAGGCCGCACGCTTGGTGGTCTCCGACTTCGTGAGGAACCCGGCCTATTTGCTGTTGGCCGCAGCGTGCGTCTGGATGCAACTCAGTTCGACGCTCTTCGGTCACCGCGCGGCGTTGCCGCGACAGATCGAGATCGCGAACGGAGCGGAGCAGGGGGGAGTCCTGTTTTTAGTCGCGGTCTTGTACGCCACTCTTCAGTTGCTGCTCGTGATCCTGGTCTGTCCGCCTCTCGGCCGCATGACGGACGCCGCTGCTGTGTTGCTGCCGATGGTGCTGGCGAATTTTCTCGTACGTCGTCAAACCAAGATTTTGGGGCTGACTCTGTGAGCGGCACGGCGCTAGCCCAATGGCGCTCACTTTGAGGTGTAGCTGAAGTCGTAAGACTTCAGAAGATCGTCAAAACCGGCTGAATTCTCACGAATTCAGCTACGTCGCACTGAACGTCAATTTGAAAATCGCTCAAAGTAGCAGGCACACTCCGTGTGCCGTCTGCCAATCGCCGGTTACGGCACATGGAATGTGCCTACTACTTTCCAAAGTGGGTGCCATTGGGCTAGCGCCGTGCCGCTCACACAACCCACAAACTTCGTGTTGACGAAGCGCGTAGTCACTCAAAACCCTTCGCCCGAGGTGAAGCCGCCGCCGGTGGGTGGTCGGCCCTGATCGACGTCACTCTGATGGCGTTCCGGGGCGCGGCGTTCGACGCTGCTTTGGGCCAGTGCGTTGAAGGCCGCTCCGGCGACGTGGCCCATCGCGTGGACCAGCACTCGTGACATGGCGGGATCGCTCAGCACATGGGCCAGCGTGTGAGCTGCTCCTGTCGCGAGGACTTCCGCTTGAGTCGGTTCAAACTGCTGCTGTCGTCGGATCGTCTGCCACAGTTCCTCCGGCTTGAGCAACCCATCGCGATACCGCGCCAGTTCGGAGGTCACGTTGAGGGCTTCGGAAAACGACGAGCGATCCGAATCGAAGTTGTTCTGACGGAAGCGGCTCACGACCAGCTCGGCTCCCTGCGCGAGATCATCCGTCCACTTGCAATCGAGTGCCCCTTGCGCGAGGCGCGGTTTGAGCTGCTTCATCTGGTTGTTCAACTCAGCGATGCGGCCAACGATTTCGTCGTCACGTGGATCGGGAGTGCGCTGCGCCCGCGTCTGCAACACGCCCGTTTCGGTCTGTCCGAGGAACTGCTCAAACTTTTGAATCGCCTCGGTATAGAAGCGGCCCTGCGCCTGATCTAGCTGCCGCAACTCGTCCTCAATCTGAAGTTGCTGCTTTCGATTGGTCTCGCGCGTGGCAAGGCATTCGTCGCGTTTCGATCCCAGCTTTTGACCGACTTCGCGCACGGCGGTGAGACCGGCGGCGTCGGCATAGCGATCCTCAATGGCCTCGATCTGTTGCATGAGCAGTTTGAACTCGGTCTGCCGCCGTGCGACTTCCGTCGCCATCAAACCCGGCATCGTGGTGAGGAACTCATAACCCAGCTTCGCGCGCGGGAAGTCGATCAGGTCGGCGACCCACTTGTCCCAACGCCTAACCCAACCACGAGCCGCCTCCGGAGCCTCGCCATACTTCCGTCGCAGCAGGTACTGAAAGAGCGAGCTGCGTTGATAGGGTGGCAGCTTCTCGCGGGCACTTTGTTGCAGCTCCTTCACGCGCGCTTCGTTCTTCTGCAAGGCCTCTTCGGCCAGCGCCGCCTCGCGCGTGAGTCGCGGGAACTGCGCATCCCGTTCGAGCTGCCCGGCGACGGTCGCTTCGAGAACCTCGCGCTGGCGGACCTGTTCGTTGAGCTGCGTCGTCACTTCGACAAGCTGCTGTTCGAGCTTGCCCGCGGCTTCGATGAACCGTTCGCGTCGCGCCGTTAGCTCCGCCTGAGTCCGCTCCTTGCGACCGAGAACTTCGAGCAGGCTGGACCGCATCTCGACGAACGTCGCTTCGATCGCCGGACGACTCATCTCGGGCAGATAGTGCCGGGCGAGTTCGAGCAGCGCCGCCCCCTTCCGCGCGACGAGTTCATCCATCTGACCGTCGAGCAGATCGAGGCTCTGCTTTGCGCGACGTGACGCTCCGCGCGCCTCATCGAGCGCCGACTGCAATTGCGTGAAGAGAATCGAACCGGGCTGAGGCACGGGGAGGAGTTCCAAAAAACAAGAACCAAACTGCTCTGAGTGAGGACTCAAACGCTCGCTCTCATGTAGTCCCGCTCAGGAGTCTCAGTTGGTGAGCCGGGCGGCGTAAGCCCCCGGACTCTTCGTTCGCTATGTCCGGGGGCTTACGCCGCCCGGCTCACCTGTACAAATTTCTCTGTGGGCCTACTTTGAGCGGCGGCATTCTGCCGGCCGTTGCGGGACGCGTCCACTCGCGCGACTTGGTTGCGACTCACCGAGGGGCTTGGTATCTGTGCCGCCCCTGTTCTGTCCCTCTTGGCTGGCGACAGATCCGATAACCGAACTACTTCTTCGTTCTTCGTGAGACAGAACTTTCCAAGGAACGCTCATGGCTGGTCTCGATCACGTTGCGTCGCATCCGAAGGAAGTGGAGGACATGGTCCTCGCTGCACGGAATGCCCGGTACGGGATGGTGCTGTTCATCATCTACTTGTTGATCTACGGCGGCTTCGTGGTTCTCAGCGCGTTCTGGCCCGAGGTCATGGCGCGCGAGGCCCTGTTCGGCGTGAACCTCGCCATCACGTATGGCTTCGCCCTCATCGCGATCGCGATGGTGTTGGCCTTGATCTACACGTGGCTGTGCCGGGGAAGAGCGGTGGGCTGATCACTGCTAGAAAGTTGCGTCGCGGGGACGTTGTTGTGAATCAGTCACGTTTTGCGGCCCGCTTCAAAGTAGCCATCATCGCTCCGCGTGATGAGCCTCACGGAATCAGACGCCCACTTGTGAAAGGCTCATCACGCGGAGCGATGATGGCTACTTTGGGTTGAGACGGAGACTTGTTCGTTTTTGGCCAGCAAGTTTGAGTCCGCGATTCGTCACGTCTTTCAGGTCCGTCACAACGCGCGGTGCGTTTCGAAGACTCCACGCACCCTACAACTGTTGTCTCCTCGCTAAAAGCTCTTTGCCATGATTCACTCACCGTCCATGATGTCCGTTGTCGTGTTTGCCATCTTCGTGGCGTTCACGCTCGGTTTGAGTTTTTACTTCGCGGCGAAGACCAAGTCGGCGGCGGGCTACTTCGCGGCGGGAGGCCAAATTCACTGGTTCGTGAACGGCGTCGCTTTCGCGGGGGACTACCTCTCGGCGGCGTCGTTCTTGGGGATTTGCGGGCTGGTCGCGTTCTATGGTTACGACGGGTTCTTGTATTCCATTGGCTACTTGGCGGGGTGGGTGGTGGCGTTGTTCGTCGTTGCCGAACCGCTCAAGCGACTCGGCAAGTACACGTTCGCCGATGCCTTGAACAGCAAGTTTCAATCGCGCGGCATCACGCTGTCGGCGGGGATCAGCACGCTGGTCGTGAGCGTCTTCTATCTCATCCCGCAGATGGTCGGAGCCGGGTCGCTCATCAAGCCGTTGCTGGGATACTCGCACGAAGTTGGCGTCGTCATGGTCGGTGTGGTCGTCGTGCTGATCGTGGCGACGGCGGGGATGGTGAGTACCACTTACGTGCAGTTCATCAAAGGCTCGTTGCTCGTGCTGTTCAGCGCGATCTTGACCGGAATGATTCTCTCACGCGGGTTGACGGTGGACGATCGGCCCGAGTCGATGCAGCCACAGACCATTCTCACCAAGCCCGACGGGACGAAGATCGTCAACGGGAAGCCGCACGGTCACAAAGAGGGCGAGGCCGATCTGCGGCCGGTCGGTCACATCAGTCGTCTGCCGGATGGCCTGAAGTCCACGGGACCACTCAGCCCGGCAGGCTATCTCTCCGTGTTGCAGCGCAGCGATGTCGTGACGTGGAAGAAAGAGACCAAGAAGACTGACGAAGGAGAACTCGTGACCTTCACGCCGCAGATCACTCCTGGTGAGAAGCTGCTTCGTCCCGGCAACAGTCCGACGTTCAAGGGTTTGCAGTCGAACTCGCTCATGGCGCGACTCGACTTCATCTCGTTGATGCTCGCGCTGTTCGGCGGCACGGCGTCACTGCCGCATATTTTGATTCGCTACTACACGGTGAAGGACCAGGCGGCGGCACGGCTCTCCACGGTGGTCGGTATCGCGACGATCGGCTTCTTCTATGTGTTGACGCTGTTCCTCGGGCTGGGTGCGATGACGAGCGGCACGCTCGACTTGACCGACACCAATATGTCGGCCCCGCTGTTGGCGAAGAGCTTCGGTGAATTGCTGTTCGCGATCATCTCGGCCATTGCGTTCACCACGGTTCTTGGCACGGTGAGCGGCCTGATCGTCGCGGCCAGCGGTGCGGTCGTTCACGATCTGATGACGAGCGTGTTGAGAATCGAGATGTCCGATCACGGCAAGGTGCGCGTCGGCAAGATCGCCGCCGTGATCGTCGGGATCATCGCGATCCTGCTAGGCATCCTCTTCAAAGGCATGAATGCCAGCTTCCTCGTTGGCTGGGCGTTCAGCGTCGCGGCCTCGGCCAATCTCCCTTCGCTGGTGATGCTGCTCTTCTGGAAGAGGACGACGAAGCAGGGGATCACGGCCGCGATCTTCGTCGGCATGATCAGCTCACTCAGTTGGATCCTGCTCAGCGCCGAATCCTTCGAGAAAGTCTACAAGTACTCGGCCGCTCAAGCGGCGGAACTCTCGTGGGTGCCGTTCAGCCAGCCCGGCTTGGTGACGATCCCGCTCGGGTTCCTGACATTGGTCGTCGTATCGCTCATGACCAAGCAACAGCCTCTTGAAAGCTGAACACGGCAGGATTGCGAAGCGTCTCTACCACGAAATGAGAACGGCCTTCCGCGTGAGATCACTCGCGCGGAAGGCCGTGTATGTTTCTATTGTCGCCCTTCGCTCCGCGAAAGGACGTTCTTTCGCGGAGCGAAAGACGACATTGTTTTTGGACGAGTTCTCAGAAGTGAATCTCGCACTCGGGAAGCAGCTTCCTCAATTTGATCACCCCGGCCTGCGTACACTTGGTGCCGAAAACATCCAGCTTTCTGAGCTTCTTTTGTCCCACCAGTTGCCCCAGCGATACGTCGTTGATGCCGGTTCGTGATGCGTGCAACACCTCCAACTCATCACAAGCTTTCAGGGCGGTGAAGGCCTTGGGGCCAGTAATACTCGAACAGTCGTTGATGTTGATGTACTTCAGGTTTTTCATGCCCGTCACAATCGAAGTGAAGCCGACATCGTTGATCCCCTGCACCAGTTGCAGGTCGATGTGTTCGAGTGACTTCATGGTGTTGATGGCTTTGGCTCCCTTGTCGGTCATCGGTGTCACGGAGACTCCGAGCAGCTTCATGTTCTTCAGGCCGCCACCCTTGGTGACCGCCAAGAAGCCCTCGCTCGTGACTCCGCTGCGGTTGATGTTGAGTTCTTCCAAGACCTCCAGCTTGGCCAGCGCGGCCATGCCGGAGTCGGTGATCCCACCACAGTCGCGGAAATTCAGCCGCCGGAGCGTGCGCGCCTCGCAGATAAGATCGAGCGTGACATCATTCAAACCGGGAGTCACTTCAAAGTTGAGTTCTTCGAGGACGGGCATCTTGCCGATCGCAGCGAAGCCGTTGGGAGTCAATTTGCAGCCCTTGATCTCCAGCTTTTTCAGATTTGGACAAGCATTCAGTACGGTGAGGCCGTCATCCGAAATCGACGTGCCGTTCAGCGAGAGTGAGGCCAACATTGGTATCTGAGTCAGATGCTGCATGACACTGTTGGTGACGCCCGTCGAACTGAGGTCCAGCGAACTCAATGCGGGGAGTTTGCTCAGGTTCGCCAAGCCCGCACCGGTGAGGCTGCTCCCGCTCGCATTGACCTCCGTGACCGTCTCCAAACCTTCGGTCAATGTGGCCAGTTCTGCGAGCGTGGCGTCGGAGATTTCATGCGGCTTCAACGATCGAAAGGTCGCCAAAACTACGGCGGCATTGGGCTTGGGGGGCGGAGCCGGAACTACCGTTGGCTGAACCGGAGGTGGAGCCACGATAACGGGAGCCGGTTGCGGAGCCTGCTGCTGGGTCAGTTCATTCCACGTCGGGACTTTGCCGCAACCTGTTGCGAAGGAAATTGGCAGCAGAACGGCCAACCCACACGCCCACCGAACCTTTCGGTTCTTCAGCACACTGTTCTTCAGCACACTGTTCTTCAGCACACGGTTTTGCATCACAAGCCCTCTCACTGAAATTGCTGGACAAATCGAACACTTGAACAAAACTGCGGAGCAAACCGCGACAACATGACGCCAAAACCTGCGTCGAGGTCGTTTGACGACCGGCAGTATCTTGTGAACCCCTGTGCCGTCAAGTGCATCAAGTCGCAAAGCCACCCTCTGGAAACGGCTCTGCCTGATGCCCGCAACCGTCCGCGAAACGGACGCCTGTCCGCGTCGCGCCCGCTTGATATCCACGCCAACTCCCTTCCTGCACGCTTCATTCCCAACGTCGAAGAGCATTCTTAGAATGCCAAACCTCTTCGGAATTCGGCACGCTTCTGACAGAGATTCCCCACTGTTGCCGGATCGTTGCCGTTAAAAAAATGCCTTTGTTGTCAGGCATTCGTCCACCCGACCCGTGTGGTGAACGAGCCACGTCATTACTACTCACCCGCTCTTCCAAGATTGTGTGCCGATGTTCCAGAAAGTTGCCGACGCCGAATTCATCAAGGGTGAGCATGACGTTTTGAAGTTCTGGACCGAGCGAGCCATCTTCGCGCGGTTGCAGCGGCAGATCGCCGGACGGAAGCCGTGGAGTTTCATTGACGGCCCCATGACGGCCAACAACCCGATGGGCGTCCATCATGCTTGGGGCCGTTCGTACAAGGATGTCTTTCAACGCTATCGCGCGATGTCAGGCTATGACCTCCGTTATCAGAACGGCTTCGATTGTCAGGGCCTGTGGGTCGAGGTCGAAGTCGAGAAGCAACTGGGGCTGGGCGCAAAGTCGCAGGTCGAAGCCTACGGCATCGACAAGTTTGCGAACGAGTGCAAGAAGCGGGTCTTGAAGTATGCCGCCATCCAAACCGAGCAGTCGATTCGGCTCGGCTATTGGATGGAGTGGGACGATCCCGCGCAGCTCCGCAAACTGGCGGAAGCGATTGGCACCGATGAGGTCGTTTCATTCACGCCGCCGAAGCGTCCGGACGAGGTCTTGCGCGACAAGGCCGAAGTGATTGTCGCGAAGCTTGGGAACCCCGACTGGGGTGGCAGCTACTTCACGTTCTCCACCGAGAACAACGAGACGATCTGGACGTTCCTCAAGAAGTGCTTCGAGCGGGGCAAGGTCTATCGCGGCTACGACGTGATGCCGTGGAGCGGTCGCGGCGGCAGTGCCTATTCGCAAATGGAAGTCGCTGACGGCCGCAAGCTGACTGTGCATCGCTCGGCGTTCGTGCGGTTCCCGATCGTGCGGAAGGTCGATGGTCAGACGGATCCGACCGATCAGTCTGACCATCCGCAATCACCGACGACCAACGAATTCCTGCTCATCTGGACGACCACCCCGTGGACGCTGACCAGCAACGTCGCGGCAGCGGTCAACCCAGACTTGGACTACGTCAAACTGAAGGCCAAGCGCGACGGCGCGATCTATTACTTCGCGAAGGACAACCTCGACTTCCAGCGGTTGGCGACCGAGTTCAAAGACGGCTTCGGGCGTGAAGAGTGGGCGTGGCCGAAGTCGGTCCCCAAGCTGAAGACCCTCTCGCAAATCTTCAAAGAGAACGGCGGCTTCGACATCGAATGCACGCTCAAGGGAGCCGAGATGGTCGGCTGGCAATACGCCGGTCCGTTCGATGACCTTGCCGCGCAGCAGGAGGCAACGGACCGATGGGATACGAAGCACCTTGCTGTGGCGAGACTCCTCAGGCTATCGGTTCCTCAGTTGCAGGATGCTAATGACTCATGGGCCGGTAATGCCCCAGATGTCTGTAAGAAGTTGCTTGGTTGGTTGGACGATTTCTTTCCACCACCTTCCGTCGCTCACAAAAGGCAACATCAAGATTCGTATTTTCCGAGCCTCGCGAAGAAGCTTCGTGAACTCGACCTGTCGCGTGCGGCGAATCTACTCGCGGGTTGGAACGCAGATGCCGTTCTGATGGGGTCTGATGTAGATTTGACACGAAGCAGTACCGTCTTGCTGTGGAACGCCGTCTGTGATGATCTTGTGGCCGTTGCTGAAACAATGTCGTCCAAGCGGCATCGCGTTATCGACGGTGGCCGAGACGCCATTGGCAATCCAAACGTCGTCGCGGGTGAAGGAACAGGCATTGTTCACATCGCCCCAGGTTGCGGCGATATTGACCACAGCCTTGGAAGTGAGTTTGGAATGCCAATCATCGCGCCGCTCGGCGAAGACGGTTGCTTCCTCGAAGGCTTTGGCGAATTCACTGGCAAGTCGGCGACCGACCCCGCCACGGCCGATCTCGTGTTTGCGAAGCTCAAGGAGAAGGGGCTGCTGCTGAACGTCGAGCAGTATCCGCACATCTATCCGCACTGCTGGCGCACGGGCGATGAGTTGGTCTTCCGTCTCGTCGATGAATGGTTCATCAACATGGACTGGCGTGAGGAGATCATGGGCGTCACTAACGCAATCCGCTGGTTGCCTGAGTCCATTCAGGGGGGCGAGCGAGAGTGCGAATGGCTGACCAACATGCGCGACTGGATGATCTCGAAGAAGCGGTACTGGGGTCTCGCCCTGCCAATCTGGGTCGATGAAGACGAATCGGTTCCGTGGACTGATCCCGCCAAGTTTGAAGTGATCGGGTCGCTGGCCGAACTCAAACAACGAGCACTCGATGGCGGCGCAGGCTGGGACGAGTTCGAGGGTCACACCCCTCACAAACCGTGGATCGACAAGGTCAAGATTCGCAGCCCGAAGACCGGCAACCTGATGACGCGCGTGCAGGATGTCGGCAACCCGTGGCTCGACGCGGGGATCGTGCCGTTCAGCACACTCGGCTTCAACTCGCACCCCGATCTGTGGAAGAAGTGGTTCCCCGCCGATCTCGTCACCGAATGCTTTCCGGGCCAGTTCCGCAACTGGTTTTATTCGTTGCTCTCGATGGCCACGATGATGGGGTCAGACAAGTCTGACCCCGAAGAAAAGAAGCCCTTCAAGACGCTGCTCGGGCATCGGCTCGTCATGAACGAAGCGGGCAAGCCGATGCACAAGTCGGACGGCAGCGCGATCTGGTTCGAGGAAGCGGCCGAACAAATCGGCGTGGACACCATGCGCTGGATGTATCTCCAGCAGAACCCATCGAGTGACCTCCGCTTCGGTACGCGGCATCCCGACCAACCGGTGACGCTGCAAACCCCGAACGGTCCGACCGACCGGACGATCGACGGTGTGCCGACGAATCTCGTCACCAGCACCCCCGCCGACGAAACGCGCCGCATGGTCCTGATCCCGCTCTGGAACAGCTATGCCTTCTTCGTGAACTACGCGCGGCTGGATGAGTTCGATCCGACGCCGGTGATTGCTCGCCTTCAAAGTAGCCTTCACGCTCCGCGTGAAGAAAGCCGATCAAGGGCAACCGCCTCCACCGTCAAAAACCGTTCGAGCAACCCAGCCGTCCCCTCACTCGGCTCTCCTCACGTGGAACGTGAGGGCTACAAAGTTGATGGCTACATTGAAGCCGCCGCGCGGCCCGAGATCGACCGCTGGATTCTCTCGAACCTCCAAGCCCTGACGAACGGGATGCGATCCGCGCTCGACGACTACAACACGCCGGAAGCCTGCCGTCTCGCCGCCGCCTTCATCGACGATCTGTCGAACTGGTACATCCGCCGCAACCGCCGCCGCTTCTGGCGATCAAAGGACGCCAGCGACACCGACAAGCTCGCCGCGTATCAAACGCTGTACGAGATCCTCGTCACGGTGACGAAGCTCCTCGCGCCGCTGGTGCCGTTCTTGAGTGAGCGGATGTATCAGAACTTGGTTCGCAACGTAGGGTGTGACGAGTCTTCGACGGCACACCATTCTTCGGGAGCAACATCAACGACTGGTGTGCCGGCGCAAAGCCTTGTCACACCCTACGAGACTCCCGAGTCCGTTCACCTTTGCGACTACCCCGAGGCGGATGCCGCTCTGCTCGATACCGACCTCAACGCGCGGATGGCGATGGCACAGACGGTCGTGGCACTCGGCCACAAGTTGCGCGACATGGCCGATCAGCGGGTGAGGCAGCCTTTGGCCGAACTGCGAGTCTCCTCGAGCGACCCTGCCGCGCGGGACGCCATCGAGCGGCTGGCCGATGTCATCCGCGAGGAACTCAACGTCAAACAACTGACCGTCGTCGAGTCCCTCGCCGACATCGTGAAGTACACGTACAAGGCGAACCTCAAGACGCTCGGCCCGAAGTACGGCAAGCTGCTGAATGTGCTCCGCGAAAAACTGCCGACCGTCGATGGCAGCAAACTCGCCCCGCTGAGGTCCGGCGAAGCGGTCACGATCACGCTCGATGGCCACGAGATCACGCTTGCCCCCGACGACGTGCAGGTCGGCACCGAACAAGCCCCCGGCTGGGTCAGCGGCGACGACCGAGGCATCCAGCTCGCACTCTCCACATCGCTCACGCCCGCCCTCCTGCGAGAAGGAATGGCCCGCGACTTCATCCGCCAAATCCAACAACTCCGCAAAGACGCCGACTTAGAAATCGAAAACCGCATCCGCGTCAGCTACTTCACCACGGATGAACAAGTCCAAACGATGTTCACCGAATGGAGCAACCTCATTCAAGGCGAGACCCTCGCCGACAGCCTGGCCCCATCCAGCGAAGTCCCGCTCGATGCGAAAGCGGTGAACGTCGGGGACGCAAAGGTTTCGGTTTGGATTGAAAAGGCGTGACGCAATCGTTGGCGTCACGGAATGTAGGATGGGTACGAGTGCCCATCCTACGAGTTCCCAATGTCCGAGGCCGAACATGTGGCGACGCCGAATCGAAGTGATGGTCGTTCTGGCGGTGGTTGCTGTTGGCGTGGCTTTATTGTTTCCGGCGCTGCAACAGGCGAGAGAGGCGGCGCGGCGGACGCAATCGAAGAACCAGCTTAAACAGCTTGGCTTGGCGCTGCACAACTATCATGACACATGTCAGACCCTACCACCCGGCGGAACTTTTTACGCCGATGGTCGAGGCTACCACGGATGGATGACTTCGATTCTGCCTTACGTAGATGCGTCTCCGGTCTACAGTTGGGTCGACTTCGATCATCCTTGGAATTCGCCACGCAATGCAGGAATCTTTGCTCAGCATTATCCGGCCTATGAGAGTCCATCCGTACACACTCCGGTTGGCTCTTGGGATTATTATCTCGCCCACTATTCGGTCAACGCTCACTTGCTGGCGGCGAACAGTTCGGTGAAGTTGAAGGATGTCACATCGGAGGAGACGGTCTTCCTCGTCGGTGAGTTGTCTGGCGACTATGTGCCGTGGGGCAGCCCGTACAACTTGCGGCCACTCATTTCGTTGAACGGGACTCCACCAACCTACGGACGCAGCTCGAAGGATGGCTGCCTGTTTCTGCTCGCCGATGGTCATGTTGAGTTCATCTCGAATGCCGTGGATTCTGAACTCATGCAGAGTCTCAATGGCCCCGACTTGGCGGGCCATAAAAAGACTCCGGACAACATCGTCAGGCCGACAGCTTTTGTCGTGCCTCGTGACACATTGAAGCGACGTGTCGGTTGGCCGAGCGGCGATCACTCGTGCTTTTGCGATGAGGACATCGACGGACATGTTGTCGGTTTGTTCCATCACGACAAACTGGATTGGAATGTACGAGACGCCGACTTTCCTGCCATCGCGCGGAATGTCCATCTGGAACGGCTCGAACTCAAGGGAAGTTTCACTGACGCGGTTTTGCCGTCATTAGGTGGATTGACCAAACTGCAAACGCTTAGCCTGCATTCCAATGGCATCACCGAGTCGGGGTTGTCATTCGTCGAACGGCTTCCCAATCTCAAGTCACTCACCGTTTCAGGCAAGCAGATCACCAACGAGGTGCATCAGCGGCTGCGAAAGCGGCTACCGGCGTGTGAGATTTGGCGGCATCAACAGTAAGAACACAGAGTTTTGAATCGTTTCTCAAGGACTTGCTCCCCAAGAGGTGATGCCATGATACAGACTCGGATCGACGATGATGGGCGGCGCGGCGGGCTGACTCGCGTTGAGGTGGCTGTGTTGTTGGGAATACTGGCGCTGCTGGCGGCGTTTTTCCTACCGGCACTTCAGAACCAAAAGCACCAGCGTGTCCGGCCGTTGGAATGCCTGAACAACATTCGAGGGGTTGGAATTGCGATGCAGAACTTTGCGTCGGCTAACAACGGTCAACTTCCTTCACTTTCTGGTGAGATGAAGTTCGTGAATCGAGATTCGAAGGAAGTAAAGTTGATTGCCGGTTGGCCAATTCAAATCATGCCCGCGTTGGACGGTTCGAAGCTGATGAAAGACATCAAAAGCAATGCGGTCGTGGAGACCTCGCAAATCGGATCGGCGGAGCGCGTCTACTTCCGAGGCTTCACCTGCCCACTGGATGACGATTCTCACCAACAGCCTGGCGGGTTGAGTTACGTCGTGAATGCGGGGTTTCTTTCAAGCGAGTTGTTTCACGGCGACCCCGAGCGGCTGCATCGAGTCGATCAGTTGAGCTGGGATGGCAACGATGTCGCGGGCGAAGAGGCCGATGTCGAAGTGGCAGCGGCGACCGGTGTGTACTGGCACCACAGCAAGGTGTTTCGGCCGTCGCTCGATTACGTCGGTGAGGGCGACGGGACAACGAACACACTGATGTTGTCCGAGAACCTTCAGGCTGGGAACTGGTGGGACACGGATACGACCCGGCTGGCGTTTGGCATCCCGGTCGAGACGATCGGTGGGCGAGTTCCGTTCGGGAAGGGGACGTTGTTCGAGTCGGTTGAGCGGCCGCTCAACACGACGTTCGACGGCGACACGATCGCGCCAGCTCAACCTCAAGAATGGCGGATCAACAGCGATCTCAAGGCGGCCACCGGCACGCGGCCTCGACCGAGTTCCAACCACACGGGCGGTGTGAACGTCATCTTCTGCGATGGGTCGGGGAAGTACCTCAGTGACCGAATTGATCCACACGTCTACGCGAAGCTGCTCACACCGAACGGCGTGAAGTACGGTGAAGGTGAGCTTCTGCAATCGACGTATTAGGCGAGCGGCAGAAGAGACCTTACCCGAAGTGACCCGGACGCTCCGAAGCGTCCGGGTCACTGGGCGCGTTGCGGTGGGTAAGTTGTTTCTTGCCGCTCGCCTTAACTACAGAGGAAGGCCGGAGTGAGGTCAAATACGCATCCGATCCAGCACAGCAGACCGGATCATGGATGCGGTTCGTCTCTTCAGCCCGGAGGGCGGCAGAGGGTAGCCCGCGGCGCGAGCCGTGGGTTGAGAGACACGGAATTCATTAGCCCGGTGGGCGACACTTTGAGCGATTATTGCCAACCATCGAGGTGTCGCCCTCCGGGCTGTGCGGGAGCCTGATCACATTTTCCCAC
>JAYTQJ010000664.1:0-3055 GCA_043746775.1 Schlesneria sp. | reverse complement strand
AATCAACTGGCAATTCACCACTCCCGATGCACGCGTCAAGCTCAAACGACTCTATCCTGTCATCGAACCTATCAACTTAAAATTGGCAGACCACTAGTTTTTCGAAGCAAAAACAAGTTTTGAAATGCGCTCTATGCCCGGTGAGAAGTCCGGCTTTCAGAAAGGCCGGACTTATATGTGTCGGCCAGTTCCAAAGGATTCATCGTTGTGAGTGTGCTGATTGCTATTGAAGGGATCGACGGATCGGGCAAAGGGACGCAGGCCGCTCGGCTGGTGGAACGTCTGCGTGCCGAGGGCCGTCGCTGCGAGCTACTCAGCTTCCCGCGTTATCGCGACACACAGTTCGGTCGGAAGATCGGCGATTTTTTGAATGGTCGCTTTGGGCAACTCGATCAGGTCAGCCCGTTCCTCGTCTCGCTGTTGTTTGCGGGGGACCGGTTTGAATCGAAGCCGCTCCTCGCGCGGGCCTTGGCTGAGAACGACGTGGTTGTTTGCGATCGCTACGTGGCGTCCAACGTCGCCCATCAAGCGGCCAAAGTGGACGGAGCCGAACGAGACGAACTGATCGAGTGGGTTCGCTCCGTCGAGTTCACGCTGTACGAGTTGCCTCGTCCGCACTTCACGGTGTTTCTCGATCTCCCGGTGGATCACGCAACCAAGTTGATCGCACTCAAGGCGCAGCGGACTTACACCGACCGTGCCGCTGATTTGCAGGAAGCGGACGCCGCGTACTTGCAGCGCGTTCACGGCATCTATTCACGACTGGCAGCGGACGATCCGAGTTGGCTCCGCGTGAGCTGTCTCGACGGCGACGAACTCAAATCGGTTGATCACATCGCGGACGAAGTTTGGCAGGCAGTCGCCTCGGTGACGAAAGGTTGAGCATGTCTCAGTTCGACGAACTGGTGGCCTCACGCAAGGCTTGGCTGAGTGACGTACTTCAACCGTGGTGCCAGCGTGCGTCGTTGCTTTCGCTGAGACAGGCCGAACTGGAATGGATCGACATCGCGGGGAAGGTGAATCCCGAGAAGACGCTCTGGTCGTGGGCGTGGTCTCGTTTTCCCGGACTCGTTCACGAGACGCTTGGGATCGAAGAGACCTGCGAAATCGAGCTCACTCTGCGCGACGGTCGCTCCGTCACGGGCTTTCCCGATTCACGGGCCAGTCAGCAGGGCAAGTTGGTCTTGTGGGGCACGGACCCCAGCAGCGGGCAACCGTGCGAATGCGGGCCGTTCTCACTCGAAGAGATCATCGCGGTGAAGCGACTGGCGTGAGCGAGCGGTCAGACTCATCGAACTCATCGAAGCCTGACGCGCAAGCGAAGGATCATTTCGCTGAGCCTTCTTCGCTTGCGCGTCAGGCTTCGATTTTCCTGACCCTACCGGATTGCATGTGTTGGGTTTGGACCCCATCCAGCTTGTCTGGATGGTGAACGAGACGGAGAGCTAACTTGGTGACAGCGCTCATCGGAGAACGCCCCCATCCGCCTCGTGCGGATGGTGAAGCAGATGGGATGCCGCGAACGTCATCGAGGCCGGATCATCTGATTCACCATCCAGACAAGCTGGATGGGGTCTGAAGCCCTTTCGAAGGGTGCCACCAATTGGCCCTCCGTCTCGTTCACCATCCGCACGAGGCGGATGGGGTCTCGGGACCGCACATGCAATCCGGTTGGGTCAGCGATTTTCCGAACGATGAACCTGACTCACGCTCCACATCTCGCTCGCATCACTGCGGAACTTGCACCTTGACGCGGGAGCCAATCGGAATCTTCGGCCAGAGCTTGCCGGCCGGTTCGATCTTCACCGCGACCTGCGAGTCCTCGTCCTGATCATCATCCAAACGCATCGCTTGCGGTGGGATGGTTGCGACGAGGCCGATTCGCTTGGATCGAGACGGGAAGATCAATGTCAGCTTGGTCCCCGGCTTCAGCTTGGCGACGGCCGAGGATGGGATCGAGGCGACGAGATGACGGCGGTCATCATCGAACAGTTCGACCACCGCATCGCCCGGTGCGACGAGACTTCCCGATTCGCGATGGACCGCACCGACGACGCCATGCGACGGGCACGTCAACGTCAGGGAATCACATTGCTGTTCGAGTGAACTCAACTCGTCCTTGACACGCTTCAACCGGACCTCTGCCAACTCGACGCCCACCGACAGTCGGACCTTGCCGGGCAACTCATCATCGAGTTTCTTCAATCGTTCGAGCCGCTGTTCGCACAGTACGAGCTGAGCAGCCAATGCTTCCGCCGCACTGGCCGCCGCATCTTCCTTCAACATCGCTTGGATTCGCCGTTCATCTCGGGCGTGACCATCGAGCAGCATCGGGCCAAACGTGGCCGTCGATGCGACCAGCGTCGGCTTGACGTTCCAATCGGCGGGGCGTCCCGTCAATTGTTCCTGCCACGCGAGTTGCTCGACCTGGCGGCTCAATCGCTCCTGAGTCACCGCCGCCGCCTTGAGCTGCGTTTGAAACGCCTCGCTTTGCAGATCGCGCCGTCGCCATTCGAGTTCCACGTCGGCAGTGGCTCGCACGCGATGCAGCTCCGATTCCAGTTCCACCAGTTCGCGTTTCTTCGCGATGATCTCGCCTGACAGACGGTCATCGGACAACTCAAACAACTTCTCACCCGGAACGACGCGCTGCCCCGTCGTCACATTGAGTGACAGAACTTTCCCGGCACGTCCCGCCGAGACAGTGGTCGTCCTCGCTTCGAGTCGCCCCGCATACGAGATCGCTCCCCGCACTTCAAACCACGTTGCGACGCCAATCCCCGTTGCCAGTGCTGCCAAGCAGAGAACGGCAAAGCGGCGGGGAGATGCGGGGCGAGTCGGTCGAAGGGGAAGCATCGCCGCCTCGGTTGCCGAAGCACAATTCGTCGCAGCGCTGCTGATCGTGTCGGTCGTCATTGTGTCTGTCGTGTCCATGACGCATCCATCGACGGTTGCCGGGCGAAGGATTCCATCCTTCGCCACCCTGCGCGAACGGCTAGGTTGCTTGGGCAAGCGGCAAGAAATGACCGACCCGAACATACCAACCCGCAGTGTG
>JAYTQJ010000663.1:0-34581 GCA_043746775.1 Schlesneria sp. | reverse complement strand
GTCTTAATTTTGGGGTAGCCGAACTCGTAAGAGTTCTGCGTTTTCTGAAGTCTCACGACTTCAGCTACCCCCAAATTAAGAATGGACCGAGCACTAGCCGTTGAGATGAGCGGCAAGAGATTGCGGTCTCACTCGTAGGATGAACGCCCCGTCCGTCCGAGCTTGCCACGAGGGGCCGGACGGACGAGGCGTCCATCCTACGGGCCATTCCGTTCGTGCCGCTCGCCTACTGCGGCTTCGCCTTCACCGCCGGGTTGCTTCCCTTTCCCCAGCGGGTGTCGTGCTGCATCTGCTTCCGCTGCATGTGGACCCCCACCATCAGCAGATCGAAGACGTGACTGTACTCGCAAAGCGCCTTCGCAAATTTGCGGCGTTGCATGGCGTCTTCGACCAGCCGAAATGCCGCTTCGTACTGCTTCCACTCGATCGCCCAGCCTTCATCGACGGCCGCTCGTTGCAACTCCGACTCCATCTTGGCAATCCGCTGAACGAACTCTTCCGTCACTTTGGCGGAGGCCGTCCGATACGGCCGCCACACGATGGTCGAGACCGGATCGCGTGGTCGCGGCCGAGGCGTATCGACAGTCGGTCGTTTGAACCGCTGCACGAGCAGCCACGCGGTGGAAATGACACCGGAAGCCACGATCAAACCGAGCCCCCCCGCCTTTTGCTGCGGGTCCAAAACAAACAGCCCCAGCCCCAGCAGGAACATCGCGGCCAACAGGCACAGCAGTGCGAAGGCCCACCACCCGGTGACGCCACTGCCGGGAATCACATCGTCGTCATCGCTCTCCACGGCATCAGCCGGAACATCGCCCGCGCGAGCGACAATGACCGTGATGTTGTCCGGTCCGCCCCGCAAGTTCGACAAGTTGACCAGCAACCGCGTCGCGTCGGTGGGAGGCAGCTCTCCGGCAATCATGCCGATCTCGGAATCATTCAGCAGACCGCACAAGCCATCGGAACAGAGGACGAACACGTCTCCCGGAAACACGGGCGTCGGACCTTCCACATCGACCTGCACCGTCGCATCAGGACCAAGCGACCGCGTGATGACGTTGCGAGGACAAAGACGCTCCGCATCGCGCGGATGAACTTTGCGTTGCTCGATCAATTCCCAAACAAGACTGTGATCGCACGAGAGCTGGTCGATCTGCCTGTGCCGGATGCGGTAGACCCGACTGTCGCCGACATGCCCGACGATGGCTCCCTGCGGACAAAGCAACAGCGTCGTGCAGGTCGTTCCCATCCGGTGGAAGTCCGGATTTTGCATCCCCCGCTCGTAGATCGCCGCGTTCGCCGCTTCAACCGATGCCTTCAAGGCGTCCGCCGGACTGAGGTGCCTCAGCTTGTCGAACGTATGCGGAATCGTATCGACCGCGATCTTGCTGGCCAGCTCCCCCACCGCGTGACCGCCCATGCCATCGGCCACGACAAACAGATGCCCGCGCTGCTGCCAGGTCGCCTGATCAGGACTCAAGTGAACGACGCACGCGTCTTGATTGTTCTGCCGGCGAAACCCGACATCACTCAAAACTGCGTAACGAATCTGCTGTTCCCAAAGCATGAGTGCCTCTTTTGAAGTGAAGGCCCGGCCCTCACTGAAATATCCTCAATGAACTTTCGTGCCGCTGGCGAAGCGGCTCACGAAAATCGAGCCGCATCTTATCTGCGAGCGTCGATTGACGGAAAGAGACAACATCAGACCACAGGTCGATTTGAGGAGCGATACGGAAACACGGGCTCATTCCAGGCTGATCTCAGAGTGAAAGCGATCGACGGCAGGATCCCTCAAAACGAGGCTCTCAAAACTGCACTAGGCTCAATACGGCCCGAAAATTACCATCCGCGCCCTTTCTGACTTCCCGCCCGTTCGCGGCGAGGTTGCGGCTGGCTTCACGGATGGATGGCGCATGACAACGGCAACAACGGGACAACTCAGTGGCAGCCCCCGCCAACTTAGACCGAGTCGTGACGCCGCGAGACGCGGCCTGAACTCACACCGACACGCTTTCAATGTCCCGATGCACCGGTTTACCCGAAACGCCCTCGCAGCCACCCTGCTCTGCATCGCCGCGCTCTCTCAAACGGGCTGCGTGAGTCGCCGATTGATGGTTCAATCCAATCCGCCGGGTGCGATGGTCTTGATGGAAGGGAAGGAAATCGGACTGACTCCGACGGGAGTTGATTTCACCTACTACGGCACGCGCGAACTGACGCTCATCAAGGACGGCTACGAGACCAAAACGCAACTCGTCCCGGTTCGGGCACCGTGGTACCAATGGCCCGTCATCGAATTCTTCTCGGACAACTTCCTGCCGGGACGAGTCACCGACCGCCGCAGCGTGCAGTTCGAGATGGAACCGAAACGCATGGTTCCCAACCAAGAACTCCTCAATCGCGGCCAGTCCCTGCGCAACGAAGCTCAGATCGGACAATAGGACGGCAGAAGCCGCTTCCCACCAACCCGCAGCGTGAGTGAGGAAGGTCACCAAAATGGGGCCGTCCACGACCAGCCTGTTGAAAGCGACGCATGGGTTACGTTTTCAAATTGGCCGTTGACATTCCACGGTCGCCATTTTTGCGGCTGAAGTCCGGCTTAGCACACGTCCAAAAACAATGTCGCCTTTCGCTCCGCGAAAGAACGCTCTTTCGCGGAGCGAAAGGCGACAAACGGCGGAGTCGTGCTTGGACAGGTTCTTAGCTTTGTTAGCCGAACATCCAAAGTGCGAGTGGCGCAAGGAGTTTTTCTGGCTCGTAGCCAATCTCCAGCGCCCCCAGAAAGGCGCGCCAATCGACACCCAACGCGCCGATCCAACTCGTGGCAAACGCAACAGGGTGTTGATAGCATCCGCCCTCGCTCGCGACACGTCACAGCCCATCCTTCTTCCACCTTCGAGGGCCAGCGCACCATGCTTTCGACACACGCCGTTGGCATCGACTTGGGGACAACTTACTCGTGTCTTTCCTATCTGAACGAGCACGGCGAACCGATCACTGTCCCCAACAAGGATGGTGAACTTTCGACACCCTCCGTGGTGTTGTTCGATGGCGACCACGTCATTGTCGGGACCGAGGCACTTCGCAATTCGATCCGACATCCCGACAAAGTCGTCGTCCACGCGAAGCGGTACATGGGCAACCCCAATCACCGCTGGAAAATTGGCGGCAAGAGTTATTCGCCCGTCGATATCAGCATGTTCATTCTGAAGTCGATGCTCGACAGTGCGCGCGAGCGAATCGGCGACATCGAGCGAGCGGTGATCACCGTTCCGGCTCAGTTCAGTGACGTGCAGCGACAAGCCACCGCCGAAGCGGGCAAGCGGGCGGGACTCAAACACGTTGACATCATCAACGAACCCGTCGCGGCAGCGCTGTGCTTCGTCCTTGGCACCGAAGGAATCTGGTTTACCGAGCTGGCGACGGCGCAAACGATCATGGTCGTCGATCTCGGCGGCGGGACGTTCGATCTGTCGCTGGTCCGCTATCAGAAGAACGAAGTCCGCGTCATTGCCAGTGGCGGCGATCTGCATCTTGGTGGCCTCGACTGGAACAAGGCCCTCGAAGTGGCGATCGGCAAACAGTTCCAAAAAGAATTCGGGATCGACCCGACCAAGGATCGCGAGAGCGCTCAGGCACTGGCACTGGAAGCGGAGCAAACCAAACGCAGCCTGTCGGTTCGCCCCAAAGCCGCGCTCACCTGTGCGTCGGGCGGACAGCGCAAGACCTACCAAGTGGAACTCGAACAGTTCGAGCGACTGACGAAGGACTTGGTGGACCGGTCGGAGTCACTGACGCTCGACCTGCTCAAGGAACACAATCACGGCTGGGCCAAGATCGACGTGGTGCTGACAACCGGCGGATCGTCGCGAATGCCGATGATTCGGTCGCTGTTCAAGCGGTTGAGCGGTCGCACTCTGAACACGTCGCTGTCGCCCGACCAATCCATCGCGCATGGAGCGACCTACTACGCGGGAATGCTGCTGTCGAATAGCACTTTCGCTCAGTCCATCCTCAACCCGACCGCCGCCGCGCGACTGAAGCAGTTCAAGCAGCACAGCGCGACCGCACGAGCACTCGGCGTTCTCATCCGAGACACCGACACACAAACGCGCGTGCCGCACTACATTCTTCCCGCCAACACGCCGCTCCCGGCATCCGTCACGCAGATTTACGGCACGGTCTCGTACAACCAGCGGCGCGTCCATCTGCGAATCGTGGAGAGTGGCACCGCCGCCGACGCGCAGTTCGTCGAACTCGGCATGTGCAAGGTCGATCCGCTCCCCGAAAACCTGCCCGAGGCGACTGAGATCGAAGTGACCATCCGCTACGACGAACAGGCGCGAGTCCATGTCGAAGCGAAGGTTCTCAAGACCGGACAGGTCGCTCAAACCGAGATCGTGCGTCCCGAAAACATGGTCGTCAGCGCTCTGAGCGAAGGAGTTCAGGCCGAAGAATCCGACGCCGAAATCTTGGTGCGACCGGCTCCCGCAGTCAGAGTCGCACCCGCAGTTCCTCCCGCCCCCCGATCCGAAGCGCGTGTTGAGTTTGAAGCTCCGGCGAGACCCACCGCGCCAGCCCCGCTCAAACCGACTGCAACCAGACCGACGAATGCACCGGCGACTCGGCCTGCATCGGCGAACAAGCCGGCCAATACGCGCGCGGCTCTTTTGGAAGACTCCAGCCAACCGGTGCCGCTCTGCAATCAATGTGGCAACCCACTCGACCAGCGCGGTCAATGCGCGAAATGCCGCTCGTCCCAAGCGGCAGCCAGACCCGCAGCCTCACCAACGCGAGGAGGATCGCCCGCGCAGTCCGCTCCCGCGACAATGGTCAAGTCGTCGGCAGCCGCTCAACGCTCGGCCATCTTGAAGTCGGGGCCAATGGCTCTGCCGCCGTTGCCCGAAGACGACGACATCATCGAACTCGAAGAGGCTCGCCCCGTCAGTCATCCCAAACGAACGCCCCCTCCGGCCGCTCCCACAGCAGCTTCAGCAAAGCCCCGCGCCAAAGCACCACCGCTGCCACCCATGCCGGGCCGAGGAAAGCTTCCGGCAACTCCTCCCACAGGCAAGAAGCCCACCAAGCCGCCCGATTCAGGTGAAGCCGATTTCTGGAAAGCGGTCGATTCGTGACGCACGGTCGCGACAACCACTTGTGCCCCGTCAGGTCTTAGTTTTGGGGTAGCCGAACTCGTAAGAGTTCTGCGTTTTCTGAAGTCTCACGACTTCAGCTACCCCCCAAACTAAGAACGGACAGGGCACTAGTGCTGCGCCAATGCTAAGAATGGGGGGGGCTCGACAGAATTCCGGTCATGGAATGACCGGACGACGTAGCTCAGTCATTCCATGACTGAGATTCTGGATGGGCAAGCGATCCCCATTCTTAGAACCTGTCCAAGAATGACTCCGCCGTTTGTCGCCTTTCGCTCCGCGAAAGGACGCTCTTTCGCGAAGCGAAAGGCGACATTGTTTTTGGACGGGTTCTTAGCGTTGACGACGCACCAGTCACATCGTTTCACCGTGTGGGCAACACCACGCGGTGAAAGCGAAAAAATGGGACAGGTTCCCGCCACAAGGGAATAAACGCGGATGCTGCGGAGTCTTCTCCGCGTGAGGTTGCTCATGGTTGATGGAATTCCCCTCCCGACGATGGACGCTTTGATCGAACAGCACTCCACGCTGCTCTATCGGTACGCCTATCGTCTGACGGGCAATTCGCACGAGGCCGAAGATCTGACTCAACAAGCATTCCTGCTCGCCCAGCAACGCGGCCACCAGTTGCGAGACATTCAGGCCGCGCGAAGCTGGTTGCTTACGATCGTCCGCAACGCGTTTCTCAAATCGAAACGACACCGTGGTGGCCGATCACTCGACGCGATCGAGGAACCTCAAGTCGCTGAGGAATCTTGGAACTCGCCCATTGACCGCGAACAGTTGCAACTCGCCCTGTTGGAACTGAGTGAAGAGTTCCGCTCGCCACTCGTCCTGTTTTACTTTGAAGACTTCAGCTACCAGCAAATCGCCGAACACATGGCCGTTCCGATCGGCACCATCATGAGTCGTCTCTCCCGCGCAAAAGCCTTTTTGAAGAAGCGACTGACGGAGCTTGTGGAAGCCTCCGAGTCGCCTCGGCATACACAACACTCCCCCGCCCCGTTGCCTCGTGCAGCCCTGACACGCACTTGAAAATCGCCCGCGTGACACCTCGCGCGGCACACGTTGACACTAACCCGAAGCGTAAGCGAGGACTGGAACTCGCATCCTCATATTCGCTTCTCTCCACATCCTCGCTTACGCTTCGGGCTAGTGTGAAATGCGCCACCTTCACCCGCCCACCTTAAATCATCGCCCCGCACCGAAGAGCATCCCGAAATGTCCGATGACCCCACGCCGCTGCCTGTCATGACACGCGATGCTTTCGACAGGGGAATGGCGCGTGCGATGGAAGATGTCGCGGTGCCCGCCGGACTGGTTGCCCGCTTGCAGGCGGGGGTGAATTCGCAGCCAATGCCATCCGCAGGTGACGTTGGCCCCCACGTTGCCAGCCTCCGTTGGTCGCGACGGTTCCTGCTGGCGAGCTGTGCCGCCATCGCGATTTTCGCCACGTGGAGTTGGATCACGCCGAGCGGAGTCGTCGTGACCGAAACCGACGTGCGACGGCTCGCAGAACTCGACGCAAGCGTACTCACACCCGCAGGATCAGAGACGCGCCGCGTCCTTCCCGTCGGTTGGCAATTCGTGCGAGGACTGGAACTCGCAGATCGACTGGTCGTCGCTTCAAACGACACGCTCAACGCTCACATGCTGTCGCTGTCCTATCAGGCGGATCGACGGTCCTCACGAATGACCGGCCTGCTGCTGCCGCTCCACGAATCGGCGTGGGCTGCGCCTCTCAGGGCGGGACCATTTTCAGAGGCCGAAGTCCAGTACACGACGACAGGCACATGGGTCGTCTGGCGGGAAGACGCGACCGTCTTCGTACTCATGCTGCGCGGTGACGCTGCCGCCATGGAACGCCTTCAACGGGCAGCCGCCAACCGCCCGAACCTCACCTGAACCGTCACAGGATCGAGCAAATCTTCGCCAAAAAGTCCGCGTTGGTCGGGTACCTGGCGAGCGTCTTGGTGAGCATCTCCATTGCCTCAACCGGACTCAGCGAGATCAAACTTCGACGGAGTCGTGTTACGCCTTCGAGTTCTTCCGGAGTGAAGAGCTTCTCATCGCGGCGCGTTCCCGACTTACCCACATCAATGGCAGGCCAAATGCGCCGTTCTGCCAGTTCGCGGCTGAGGACCATTTCCATGTTGCCGGTCCCCTTGAACTCCTGAAAGATCGCGTCGTCCATCCGGCCACCGGTCTCGATCAGCGCGGTTCCGACCACGGTCAGCGAGCCTCCCTCGTCGAACTGACGGGCCATGCCGAACATCTTTTTCGGGATGTCCATCGCCTTCACATCAAGCCCGCCCGTACCAGTGCGACCGGTGTTCGTCCACTTGTTGAACGCACGCGCCGTGCGAGTGATGCTGTCGAGCAGCAGAAAAACATCGCGCCCCGCTTCGGCCATCCGCTTGGCCTTTTCAAACACGAGCTGGCTGACGCGAACATGGTTCTCGACTTCGCGATCGAGCGACGAGGCCACGACCTCACCGTTGACGCGACGCCGCATCTCGGTCACTTCCTCGGGCCGCTCGTCGATCAGCAACACAATCAGGTAGATGTCGGGGTAGTTCTTGCTGACCGAGTCAGCGATCTCTTGCAGCAGCATGGTCTTGCCTGATCGTGGCGGCGCAACGAGCAGCGCCCGCTGACCCTTCCCGATCGGACACAGCAGGTCCATCACTCGCATCGTGATCGGAGTCGGTCCCGTTTCGAGCCTGATCTGCTGAAAGGGGTTGATCGGCGTGAGGTCGTCGAATTTCTTGACGGTCTGATAGAACTCGGGCAACCGTCCTTCGATCGTCTGCACCGACCTGAGTCTCGGTCCCTGACCGCGCCCGCCCGATGCGAACTCGCCGGTGACGTGGACTCCTTCACGCAGGCCGTATTTCTCGATCAGCGTTCCGGACACAAAAGGGTCCGAATCCTGAGAGACATAGCCCGCCTTGGGATCGCGCAGGAACCCGTATCCCTTGGGATGAAGTTCAAGCGTCCCCTGCACCGGCGTCAGCACTTCCGGGCCGCGCGGCTCGCCACCACGAGGTTCGCCACCACGAGGCTCGCTGTACGGTTGACGTTGCGAGTTGCTGTTCTGGCCGCGCTGACCACCACCGTCGCCATGAGACCGCCGCTGGTTCCCCGGTTGGCCACCGCGACGATCCGGCTGGACGTTGTTGTTACGGCCCCGCGGAGACCGATTCTGGTTTTGGTTCTGGCCGTAGTTCTGATTTTGCGGAGGAGCGGGCTGCGATGCGTAACCAGTGTTGTCAGCCGCACCATTCCCACCGCGACCGCGACCGCGACGACGGCGGCGACGGCGGTTGGCATCATCGCTACCCACAAACTCGCCACCACCTGCCGCTCCCGCATCTCCACTCACGGGCGCGGAATCACCCACGTAGCCACGCGGGACATCACTCGCCTCGAAATCCATATCGCGTTCCGTGGGAGGCGACTGTTCAAACTCGGCCCGAGCGGCCGCGATCTCTTCAAACACGTCTTCAATGACCGGCTTGAGAGCCTCATTCTCGGACATGCCCGTCTCCAGCACTCCCCCTGATTCGACGGCATCCGTTGCCGGAACCCTCCGTCGACGAGGGCGAGCTATCCGCTTCGGAGCACCGGGTTCCATCTCTGTCATACAAACCTTCCCCATGGAAAAACTGATCGAGCGACAACTGCCGCTCATATAGAAAATACGCTGTCACCAAATGGCTCGGACAGCAGCCCCTTCACGGCATAACACCGCGTCAACGGGGGCAATCGTTCAAACCGACAACACAACGTTGCCCGGCCTTCAGCAGAAATCGAATGGCATCGCACTGCGATGCACTCTGATATCGAAGCGTTCATCCCATTCAGGACGTTTCCGACAGAAGTCGGATTTGCCAGCAAAGTAGGGTGGGACAAGCTCGTTTCGAGCGCCGGCCCACCAGAATGTGTAGGCGTTTTACATGGTGGGCCGGCGCTCGAAGCGAGCTTGCCCCACCCTACGCCGACTGTTGTCGGTCACGTCACGGAGGGCAAAGCCGGGGCACGGATGAAGATCAAAACGCGGGGAATCGACATGCTTGTTTCGCCCACGATGTGACCAACAGCGCAACTTCAAAACTCACGCTGCGGGTTGGTGGGGGAGGGGGCGCAGGTCATCTGGGGTGAGTCGGCCATCGTGCAAGGCCGATGCGACCAAGACGTGCTGAACACCGGCCGTTTGCCAGTCAATCAGGTCCGCACGACTGCGGACTCCGCCACCGCAGATCAGGCTGACGCGAGGGAACTCCACCTGAATTGACCGGCAGAGCACACCCGTTCGCGCCCCGCTTCCCATTCCAACATCAGCAAGGTCAAGGACGATGAGTCGCCCGATGCCGCAACCGAGCGCCTGACGAGCGATCTCCAGCGGGGCATCGCTCCAGCCTGTCGCCGCTCGATGGCGCTTCGGCTCGCCGTCCTGAAGGTCGAGGCTAAATGTGACCGACTTGCCCGCAGCGGCCATCGAAGCAAGATCATCAGGCGAACGACACGACTCCAAACCGATCACGACATCGCAACCGAGCGAACTCCATTTACGAACGTCCTCGATCGTCTCGACCCCACCGTCCACAAGCAGCTTGAAACCCGCCTCGACAAGCTGCCGCGCGATAGCCCAGTTCGGACGCCGATGGACAATGCCATCCAAGTCCGCCACATAGAGCCGTTCAAAACCGAACTCACTCCGCAGCGCACAAGCCACGTCGAGCGGAACCGATGACGACGTGAGCCGACTCCGAATCGGCAAGTACTCTTCCCGTCGCCCCGCCACACCGCGCACGACCACGCCATCAAGCAGGTCGAGCACCGGCAGCACGAATGAAGCGAGCGGCTGTGTTGGCGTTGAAGTCAGGGAGGCGAAGTCATTCATCAGGAAAGCTCGACGTGGAGGGCGGTCATGTGGACAGAGACCAAAACATGCGGTGATACTATCCGCCCCCCGTAGGGTAAGCGTCTCGCTTGCCCGTTTTCTCTGGTCCGTGACGTTTGTAAATCATGAACCAGCCGGGCAAGCGAGACGCTTACCCGACGTACTGAACGCGAGGTGTCGCATGACCGAACCGACCACAACCCCCGGATCGCCGGTTCCTCCCACACGCAAAGCCAGCTCGCTGACGTGGCGGTTCTTCATCTCTTCCCTGCGAATCGTGCTGTTGTTGCTCATCATGCTCGCTTGGTTCCAACGCTCGCTGATCTACCATCCGGCCAAGGTCAAAGAGTTGCCTGCGGCGGGAAGCCACCTCGCGCACGCCGTCTTTGATGTCATGGTGAAGTCGCACGATGAACTGACTCTGCACGGTTGGCTGATGTTGGCCGGACAACCCAAGTCCGAACTGCCCGTCGATCCGAAGCCGCTGCTGAAGCAGGGGCGACCGTTGGTGATCGTCTTCCCCGGCAATGCCGGTCATCGCGCGTACCGGTCTCACTTGCTCCACACGTTCGGCGAGCTGGATGCCGACGCGATGATCTTCGATTACCGAGGCTATGGAGATAACCCCGGCAAACCGTCCGAAGCCAACTTCCGGCGCGACGCACGAACCGTGTGGGACTTCGCGACGAAAACGCTGGGAGTCTCACCCCGGCAGATCGTGCTGTACGGCGAGTCACTCGGTGGCGGATCGGCCGTGTGGTTGGCGAGCGATCTCTGTCGTGAGGGTGTCGAACCGGGCGGTCTGATCGTGCAGTCCACGTTCAATTCGCTGGCAGCAGCGGGTGGCCATCACTTCCCGATCCTGCCCGTCAGCCTACTCTTGATCGACCGCTTCGAGTCCTCGCGCCACATCACCACCGTGACGTGCCCGATCCTCCAACTGCACGGCGTGCGAGACCGGATCGTCCCCCTGTCACTCGGCAAGAAGCTGTTCGATGCGGCACCGGCTCAGTCATCGAGCAAGATTCCCAAACGACAAGTCCTCCTGCCGAACTCCGATCACAACGATGTCTATGGCCCCGATCTGCCGCTCGTCGCCGATGCCTTGCGATCGTTCCTGAAGCAAGTCGCCACACAGGCCGCACGCTGACTTCCATTAGCGAGAATCAGTGTCGATCAGCGTTCCCGTTTCTTCTCTTCCTCGACCATGCCATTGACGTTGGATGGCGATTCACCCATAGTTCCGCCCCGCCGGAAACGCCAGAAAACCCCTATTTTACAGACAGAAACTGCGAATCATGTCCGACACTCCCGATCGTTTGGAAGCCGCCCGTCTTGAGAAGCTCGCGAAGATCGAAGCTCTTGGTCTCGACCCGTGGGGCCAGCGGTTTGATGGGCACATCGCGATCGAAGAGGCTCGGGAAAAGTGTCCGACCGAATCGGGGACGGAAGGCCCGGTCGTGCGAGTGGCGGGACGCATCCTTCGCTGGAACGACAAGGGGAAGCTCCACTTCATCCACATTCAGGACTACACCGGTCGCATCCAGTTGATGCTCTCCAAGAAGGACGCCAGCGAGGCGATGTGGTCGTTGCTGGAGTGCCTCGATCTAGGAGACCTGATCGGCGTCGATGGGACGACGCGCGTCTCGAACACCGGCGAGAAAACTATCCTCGTGACGGGCCTCACGATCCTTTGCAAGTCGCTCGCGCAGCCGCCTGAAAAGTTCCACGGCCTGCAAGACAAAGAGCTGCTGCTCCGCCAGCGCTATGTCGATCTGATCTACACCGAGGGCGTGCTCGACCGGATGTTCAAGCGGCTCCGGATCATCGACTCGATCCGTCAGACGCTGCGTGGCGAAAAGTTCTTCGAGGTGGAGACGCCCGTCCTGCACGCGATCGCTGGGGGCGCAGCGGCGCGGCCCTTCACGACACATCACAACGCGCTCGACATCCCGCTCTTCCTGCGGATCGCGCTCGAACTGCATCTCAAGCGGCTGATGGTCGGCGGCGTCGAGCGGGTCTACGAGATGGGTCGCGTGTTCCGCAACGAAGGGGTCGATGGGACTCACAACCCCGAGTTCACGATGATCGAGCTCTATCAGGCGTACGCCAACTACGAAGTGATGATGGAACTCGCCGAGAAGATCATCTCGAACGCCGCCATCGCTGCGAACGGCACGGCCGTTCTGCCGTGGGGCGACAAGACCGTCGATTTCACGCCGCCGTTCCAACGAGCCAAGTACGGCGAGCTCTTCCGCGAACACGCGGGCTGTGACATGCACGACGCCGAGGGAGTCATCGCGGCCGCGAAGGGGCTTCACATCGAAACGGCCAACCGCCACCACGACGTGATCGTGAACGATGTCTTCGAGGCAACCGTCGAAGACAAGCTGGTCGGCCCGATCTTCGTCTACGACTACCCGGCGTCGATGTGTCCGCTGACAAAACGAAAGAAGTCCGACCCGGCCATCGCCGAGCGGTTCGAGATGTTCGTGGACGGCATGGAGCTGGCCAACGCCTACACCGAACTGAACGACCCGCGTCTGCAAGAGGAACTGTTCCGCACCCAACTTCAGGGACTGGCCGAAGAGGACTCGATGGCCAAGATGGATCACGACTTCGTCCGCGCCCTCAAGGTCGGAATGCCCGCCGCCGGTGGCATGGGGATCGGCATCGACCGCCTCGTCATGCTGCTGACCAACACGACCAGCATCCGCGACGTGATCTTCTTTCCACTCCTCAAGCCGGAGCATTCGGCGTAGAGACGTTGTTGATGCCCAAACCTTACGACGCGACCACAAAACTGTTGCTCGAAGAGAACCCGGCAGCGTGGCTGCGGTTGGCGGGGATCGAGGTCTCGTCGCCGATCACGCTGTTGGAATCGGACCTCTCCACGATCACGACTGACGCCGACAAGCTTTTCCGCGTGGAGGCCGAAGATCCGTGGATCGTGCATCTCGAACTTCAGTCGGGGCACGACAGCCAGTTGCCGTTGCGAGGTGCCCGGTACGGCGTACTGGCCGACTACGCTTATGGCCTACCGGTGCAGACGGTCTTCGTCCTGCTCCGTCCCGCCGCCGATTCTCCCTCGTTCACAGGCGAGCTTCGGCGTTGTCTTCCCGACGGTTTCTGTTATTTCTCGTTCCACTATCGCGTGGTCCGAGTCTGGGAATTGCCGGTCGAGACGCTGTTGCACGGTGATCTGGCCACGTTGCCGTTGGCCCCCATTTCAGCGGCGACAGAAGACCAAATTCCCGAGATCATCCAGCAAATGCAAACTCGGCTGGACAGCGAAGCGACAACCGAACAAGCTCGTTCGCTGTGGACGGCCACTTACATTCTGATGGGCCTCAAATTTCCCGCTGACTTCCTGATGAACCAGCTTCGAGGAGTGAATAACATGAAAGAGTCCGTTTCCTACCAAGCGATCATTGAGGAAGGTGTTGCCAAGGGTCTGGCAAAGGGCCGGTCAGAAGGGCGATCGGAAGGGCGGTCAGAAGGGCGATCGGAGGGGAGCTTGCTCGAAGCCAGGCGGTTGCTCATTCAATTTGGACAGCGGCGATTTGGTGCTCCTAGCGAGACGGTTCGCGAACGAATTGACTTGATCGACAATCTCGATCGTCTCGAACACCTGCTCCTCCACGTTGTCGATTTCGACGTGGCAACGACGTGGGACGAACTCTTGGACGGATCGAACTGACTCGTCGAGTGGCCCGTCACTCGATCAGCCGGAGTTTGCCTGACCCACACCAACCCGAAGTGTGAACGAGGGGCGGCAACTGACTTCGCTCTCGTTCATGCCAATTCGCCCTTGCCCTCGTTCACGCTTCGGGTTGGTATGTCTGGCAAACCAGCTCTAGCCGGTCGCCTGATGACAAGCAGCCCTTCCCGCAAACAGCCATCTCGACCACAATCGCCGCGCGAACCGGCAAACCCACGAATGATTTGACCGACGGAACGAACGCGGCAGGCGGCAATCGCCTCGCGACCAACCGCCAAAGGACTGGCCCATGTACAAGTTGATCCTCTGCCAGCGCTATCTGCGGACGCGCTACATTGCCTTGGCCAGCGTCATCAGCGTGACGCTTGGCGTGGCGACGATGATCGTCGTGAACTCGGTCATGGCCGGGTTTAGCGGCGAGATGCGGGAGCGCATCAAGGGCGTTCTCGCCGATGTCGTCATCGAAACCCGCAGCACCGACGGCGAGCCGGACGCCGAGTCTCACAAGGCTCTCGTCCGTGAGCTGATCGGGAAGTACGTGGCGGGCGTTACGGCGACGGTCGAGATGTACGGGATGCTCAGCTTCGAGTACGGCGGGCAATACATTCCTCACCCCGTCACGCTGATTGGCATCGACCCCGAGAGCAAGTCGGAAGTCGGCCCACTGGTCGATTACTTGCAGAGCTATCACGCTCAGCACGATGGGAAAGAGGTCACTCCCGCCGAGCGGCCCCTCAACCAGAAGCCCGGTTGGGAACTGGCGGCCTCCGCGATCGAACGGCGGCAGCGCGTCGCGGAGATCACCCACCAACGCGCCCAGATGTTGAGAGAACACAAGAAGCAGCGGCATGGCGAAGCGGGGCAACACGAACCGGCCTCGCGCGGCGCGGCGGATGACCCATTCGCGGAACTCGACGGCGCTGTGCAGAACGTCGCGATGCAAGATGTCGCCGCGATTGCTCAAACGCAGGATGGGCGAGTCTACATCGGCGCGGGACTCATCAGCTTTCCTCACAAGGACGAACAATCGGGTGAAACGCGCACCGTGTTCATGGTTCGTCCCGGTAACGACGTGAAGATCACCACGGCGACAGCGGGGATCCCCACCGGAGCCTACTTCGACGCCACCGTCGTCGATGTCTTTCAAAGTGGCATGAGTGAGTACGACTCGAACTTCGTCTTCTGCAACCTCGAACATTTGCAGAAGGTTCGCAAGATGATTCGCACCAACGAGGACGGCTCCGAATCTCGCGCGATTACGTCCGTACAGATTCGCCTCAAGGACTACCGCGACTCCGACAAGGTGGTCGAACTGTTGCGAACCGAGTTCACGCCCGATCGCTACACCGTCCGAACGTGGGAACAGAAACAGGGGCCACTCCTGGCGGCGGTCGATGTCGAATCGTCGATTCTCAACATCCTGCTGTTCCTGATCATTGCCGTCGCGGGCTTCGGCATCCTGGCGATCTTCTTCATGATCGTCGTCGAGAAGACGCGCGACATCGGCATCCTGAAGGCGCTCGGCGCGAGTTCCTCCGGCGTGATGTCGATCTTCTTGAGCTACGGCCTGTCGCTGGGAATGGTCGGCAGCGGCGTCGGTGTGATCGCCGGATTGCTCTTCGTTCACTACATCAATCAGATCGAAGGGATCATCACGATCATCACCGGCCACAAGGTGTTCGACGAGCGTATTTACTACTTCAAAGAGATTCCGACTCATGTGGACCCGTTCACGGTCTGCTGGGTCGCGTTGGGTGCGATCACGATCGCCGTCGTGGCGAGCATCCTCCCCGCTCGCCGCGCCGCGCGACTGCAACCGGTACAGGCACTGAGGCACGAGTAAACTCGGCCACGAGCAGACAGCCGAGTGAGATGTGCCACTGCTTCGGAGTCTTCGGAGAAGCAGTGCCGATTGAGAGACGACCTCGCGAAGAACACTGCTTCTCCGAAGACTCCGAAGCAGTGGCATTTGACGTACTCAACGGACCAGCCTCACCGGCCAGGAACGGAAACCATGCCTACTGCCAGCGCGACCCTTCATCCGTCTTCAACCCTCTCCACGTCCTCGGCCCCAGCTCGCGAGAAGCCACTCATGCCTGAACCGCAGATTGCGGCAATTGCCGTTGAGAAGGCGTACCGCAAGGGAGACCACCAAGTCCCCGTGTTGCACGGCGTGGACATCTCGGTCCACAAGGGTGAGTTCCTCTCAATCGTCGGTCAGTCTGGATCGGGCAAGAGTACGTTGCTCCATCTGCTCGGTTTGCTCGACGCTCCCGATGTGGGTGAAGTGCAGCTCGACGGCCAGCGCATCGACGACCTTCCCGCTCGCACACGCGACGAATTGCGGAACCGCGTCTTCGGCTTCGTCTTTCAGTTCTATCATTTGCTCCCCGAACTGAGCCTCATGGAAAACGTGCTGGTTCCGCTGATGATCCGCCACTCGATCTGGGGCTACTGGCAGCGGCGGCGCGAGTACCAGGATCGCGCTCGCGAAATGATCGACCGCGTGGGCTTAGGCCATCGTCTGACGCACCGTCCGTCCGAACTTTCCGGGGGTGAGATGCAACGTGCCGCCATCGCCCGCTCGCTCGTCGCTCGTCCCGAAATCCTGCTCGCCGATGAACCGACCGGCAATCTCGACCAAAGCACGGGTCGAGGCATCATCGAGCTGATAGCCAAGTTGAACGAGCAGGAACGCCTCACTATTATCATGGTCACACACGACCAGCTCATCGCGGCGGAAGCACATCGCACGGTGAAACTGCGTGAAGGTCGGATCGAACCAGCGTGAGGTGCGTGGTGTCAGGTGCGCCACCAACCCGCAGCGTGAGCAAGGGTGAAGTCGCTCGACTCTCTCGTTCACATTTCTGGATCGTATGTTCACAGTCACGCCTCGCAGCCCGGCCTCGTGCCGGGCTGCTTCATCACGGGAACCCTTTCGATGGCCTTGAAGATTTTCCTCGGCAGCAAGTTGGTGGACGAAGCCGATGCCAAGATCAGCGTGTTCGATCACGGGCTGCTCTACGGCGACGGCGTCTTCGAGGGGATTCGCGTTTATGGCGGCAAGGTCTTCTTGCATCGCCAGCACATCGACCGATTGTTCGAGAGTGCCAAGGCCATTCGCCTCGTCATCCCGATGACACCCGAACAGGTGATCGAGGCGGTCGAGCAAACCGTGAAGGCCAACAACATCGGCGACGGCTACGTCCGACTCGTCGTTACGCGCGGAGCGGGCAGCCTCGGCTTGGACATTCGCCGGACGAGCAACCCGCAAGTGATCGTCATTGCCGACACGATCTCGCTCTATCCGCCCGAGACCTACACCAAGGGAATGAACCTCGTCACAGCCAGCACCATCCGCAACCATCCCGGTGCGTTGAGTGCCCGGATCAAGTCGCTCAACTATCTGAACAACATTCTCGCGCGGATCGAGGGAACCGACGCCGGCATGGTCGAAGCATTGATGCTGAACCATAAGGGCGAGGTCGCCGAATGCACCGGCGACAACATCTTCCTCGTGAAGAACGGTGTCGTGCGCACACCCGGTCCTGACGCAGGCATCCTCGAAGGGATCACGCGCAACGCGGTCATGCAGCTCGCCACGGAAGCGGGCTATCGCGTCGAAGAATGCTCGCTGACACGCCACGACCTCTACGTCTCCGACGAGATGTTCCTCACCGGCACCGCCGCCGAAGTCGTCGCCGTCGTCAGTCTTGATGGTCGCAAAATCGGATCGGGCGAACCCGGCCCCATCACCCGCGACCTCCTCGCCCGCTTCCAAGCACTGACCCGCTCAGGGGCGTGACTTGTCGAGTGATGACGCAGAAGTTCGACCACTGATTTCCCGGCGCGGGCTGTCCCCGCAACCCAAACCGATCCGAGTTGGCGTTCGGCATGCACACAGGTTGTGTTTACTCCGAAGGAGTTGCGTCACATAGCCCAGGGTTGCGAGCGGAGCGAGCTACCCTGGGTCGGGGGGTATCGGATAATTTTCTACCCCAACGGGGTTGCGTCAGGCTGACGAGATGACGCAACCCCGTTGGGGTAGAGACCTCTCAATCCTGACCTCCCCAGGGTAGCCGCGATGCGCGGCAACCCTGGGCTGTGAGACGCAACTCCTTCGGAGTAAAGACAACCGAGTCGCCAAGTCCTCGCACATCGCGCACTCAAAAATCTGCCTGCCCTGCAAAGTCTTATCCGTGTATTCAGTGTCATCCGTGGTTGAATCTCTTGGCCTTGATTGCAGCTCAGAACGGAGTCGTCATGAAGACTGCTTGGTTGTTGGTGTTGTTCGTGGTGGCGTTGCTTTCGATCAACAGCCTGTTCGGGGCGGACGAGGCCGCGCGGGTGGTGGCCAAGATCAACGGCAAGACGATCACGGCGGGAGATGTCGAGTTCGCGGCGGTCACTGAGCAAGTGAAGCCGGAGGACAGGGCCGCTCGCGAAGCACAGCTCATCGAGCGTTTGATCGAACGACAGCTCGTGCGTGAGTTCTTGGCCAAGCGCAAAATTCAGGCGCCGGCCGACGACGTGCAGTTCCAAATTCAACACGCCGAGTCGGTCCTTAAGAAGCTAGGCGAAGACCCCGAGGCATTCTTGGCGAAGCTCGGTTACACGAGTGAACGGCTCAAGCAAGAACTCGGCCTACCGCTCGCGTGGCAGGTCTATGTCCGTCAGACCGTGACCACGCCGCAGGTGCGCGAGTACTTCGATCAGCATCGGGCCGAGTTCGACGGGACGCAGCTTCACGCCCGGCAAGTCTTCTTCAAACGCGACGCCAGCGCCACCGAGGTCAACCCCGCAGGCTTGGTCGCGCGGATGAAGGAACTGCGCGAGAAGATCGTCTCGGGCAAGCTGTCGTTCCCCGACGCGGCCAAACAGTTTTCCGAGGCCCCCAGCCGCGAACAGGGTGGTGACGTGGGCCGCTTCGGATATCGAGGCAAACTCCCCGCACCGGTCGCTCAAGCCGCGTTCGGTCTCAAGGTCAACGACATCAGCGAGCCGATCGTCTCGACGTTTGGAGTCCACTTGATCCAGGTGACTGAACGCCATCCGGGCGACCTCAGCTTGGAAGACGTTCGCCCGCAAATCGTCGAACGCCTCGCCGATCAACTCTGGCAAGCGACCATCGCCCGCGAACGCACGGCTGCGAAGATCGAGTACTCGCAGAAGTAGCCAGCGACATCGCCTCGCGCGTCAGGCTGTTGGCATTTTCACTCGATCCCAAGATGTTGCTTGAGGAACAGAATCTCAACGGCGCGTTGGTAGTCGCTGTTGTCCTTCTTGGCGAAGCCGTGGCCTTCGTTGTTGGCGAACAGGGTCCAGACCGGTTTGCCGCTGGATCGGACTTTCGCGGCGATCTGTTCGGCCTCGAAGAACGGGACGCGCGGGTCGTTGCGACCGTGAACGACCATCAAAGCGGATCGAATCTTGTCCGCGTTGTTGAGCGGACTGATGCGATCAAAGACCGCCTTCATCGCGGGATCGCGTTCGTCACCGTACTCGGCGCGACGGAGATCGACTCGGTACGGAGCAGTTCGTTCGAGGAACGTCACGAAGTTGGCGATGCCGACGTTGTCGATTCCCGCCTTGATCCGGTCGCCAAAGTGAGTCAGCGACGCGAGGACCATGTAGCCCCCATACGATCCCCCCGAGACGACGACTCGCGACGAGTCCAACTCCGGCTGCTGGGCGATCCAATCGAGCAACGCGCCGATGTCCCTCACGCTGTCTTCTCGCTTCTCAGCGTTGTCGAGGGCGAGGTACGTCTTGCCATAGCCGCTCGATCCGCGCACGTTCGGGCAGATCACCGCGATCCCCAGCTCGTTCAAGTGGTACTGAATGATCGGCGAGAAGAACGGCTGGTACTGAGACTCGGGCCCGCCGTGAATGCTGATGAAGACGGGAACTTTCTTCGACGATGACGCAACGCGCGGACGGAAGTAATAGGCCGGGATCATCCGCTCATCGAACGACTTGAACTGGATGCGGTTCGGCGCGAGGAACGACGCCGGGTTGAGACCGCCGACTTCGCTGAACGTCCAGCGCGTCAGTTCGCCATCAGCCAGCGTGAGCGAGTACGCATCGGGTGGCGAGTCGGGGCGAGCCAGTGTGAAACCGAGCCGCTTGCCATCGGGTGAAAACTCCAAACCCGTGACGATCCCGAGCGGCAGGTTCAACGCGCGGCGCGATCCGTCCACTTGAGGCAGCAGGTAGAGGCGACTCGCGCCGTCTTCGTTGACGACGAACGCCACTTGTCCCGAGATCGGTTCAATCGCAATGTCACTCACGTCCCACGGGATGTCGTCGGTCAACCAAGAGTACTTCTGCGACGCGAGGTCGAGCCGCGCGAGACGACTGAATTCACCACCGGCATCCGTCGCAATCAGGATCGACTTGCTATCGGCCGCAAACGCCATCGGCCCGAACGCCGCCTTGTCCTTCGTCGGTCGAGGCAACTCAGTCCGCTGACCGCTCGCCACGTCGAGCAGCGCCGGATACGACTCGTTCGCCGAGACATACCGATTCAGCAGCAGCGTCTTCCCATCGCGCGACCAGTCGTACGCGCTCCACGTTTGCTGATCGACCTGCATCACGAGCTTCATCGAACCGGACTGCAGCGGATCGGCGAGATACAGGTCCACGTCGCGACCGTTCCGCTGATTGCTCGTTACAACGATCTGCGAACCATCGGGCCTCACGGCTCCAAGCTTGTTGCGACTCTTCCCGTCGGTCAGGCGAGTCGTCGCGAACTGCTGTCGGTCGAGCAGATAGACCTGATCGTTCTCGTTGCCCCCCGAGTCCATCAGCATCACGATCGCGCCGTCAGTCGCCTTGGGCAGGAAGCTGCCCGAGACCGGTTCGTCAAAGAACGTGATCTGTTCGCGTCGCCCGCCGGGTTCATAAACCCGATGCAACTGCGACGAATTGCCGAAGCGCGTGCCGATCAGAATGCCCGTCCCGTCGGGCGCGAACCCACGAAAACTCGCCCCGCGCACGCTCTGATACTGAGCCAGCTTGGCCATCAGTTCCGCAGGGACCACGGGAACTTCTTTGGCTTCAATCGCGGCAGGCCGTCGCGGGTCGGCTTCCTCGGCCCGTGCGACCGATGCGAACACGAGCGGGTTCAAGAACGTGATCGCCAAGATCGCCCAAGTGCTGTGATGCCGGTTCGTCATGTGTGCCTCGTTGTTCTGGGGTCGGGCGTTCGAACTTGATGATGCTACTGGATTGCAGGTGTTGAATTTGGACCCCATCCAGCTTGTCTGGATGGTGAACGAGACGGCGGGCTATTTGGTAACAACGCTGTTAGGCAGACGACCCCATCCGCCTTGTGCGGATGGTGAAGCAGATGGGACGCCGCGAATGTCCTCGCAACCGGATCATCTGATTCACCATCCAGGCAAGCTGGATGGGGTCTAGGTTCTGTTCCATGCGGTCCCCAATTGGCTCGCCGTCTCGTTCACCATCCGCACGAGGCGGATGGGGTCTGAGGACAACGGCCTACGTCCCTTAACCAGCTCGACGGGGATCGGTGGCAGCGATGATCTCGCTGATCCCCTTTTGATTGAAGCCCTTGTAGCCGTCGTTGCGTTGGAGGATTTCCAAGTGAGACCCCAGCGCGCCGTTGGCGAGAAACATCTGAGCCTGCTCGTCGGTGATGAAGCTCGCGGCGCGGAGGCGTTCGATGCGCTGCGGCTTCACTGGCCAGTGGTCGCCGCGCGTGAAGGCTTGTCGCAAATACGGGTAATCGGTGAAGGGCGGCATCGTGTCGATTCCCGCCAGCTTGAGTTGGTCGCGGGTCGCGCTAAAGTCGAACTGGCATTCGAGGTGATGCAGTCCCGCCTGCAAGAAGGCTTCGCCATGCAGACCGCACCAGAGACCGACGGTGCCGAGCTGATCGCGCGGCGGGAGTGGCTCGTGCGAGAAGTCTTGCGAGAGTTCTTCGGGAGACATGTCTACGTCGGCAAAGATGATGATGCCGGTGACGGGATGCTCGATGACTTGAGCACCCCAGCCGGCATCGCGTCCCGCGTAGAACCGCTCACGACAGACGAAGCCGAGCCGTTCGAGGAACGCGATCAGCGGCGCGAAACCCGCCCGACTCGAACGGTACGTGTGGTGATCGTGATTGGCCCAGCCCAGCCCCAGCGCATCCTGTCGTCCCTTCTGAACGCGCCCCGCTTGGTTGCGTCTCAGCCAGTATTCACGCTCGGCAGCGAAGAACAAATCGCATGCGCGGTCTCGCCCCAAGTCGGTGATCGCGGCGTCCACGAGCTGCGTGGCGTGAGCGAACCCGTCGGCATCGTGATCGAACTCGCGGTGCCTTAATCGAAAGGCTTCCGAGTGATGAGTGATTGCGCAGAGCGGAACGCCTTCGCTCAGAGTGGACTCGAAGGCGAGCGACCCGTGCCGTTCGACGGCCCACAGTTCGACGCCGTTCTCGCTGGCCACTCGCGCGCGGCGCAATGACGCGAACGGAGGCCCTTCGATCTCAACCTGCGTCAGTTCGTGAGCCGCCAAGAAATCGACGACCGACTCGACTTTGATCGCGAGGTGCCGCGTCGTTCCGTTTATCGAACAGGATGTTGGCAGAGACCTCACGCGCGGAAACAATCCGAGCGGATGCTCCCATGTGGCATTGAGGGAGTCGGAACGATCCGACTCGTCGCCATCGCTCGTCACGTCCGTGTCTGCCGTGGCGAGTTCATCGACCGCGTGGCCGTGTCGATCCGAACAAACGCCCGCGACGCAACGTTGTCCGTTCGCGAGATCCGTTGCCGCCAAGTCGCGCAACGCGCGGGCCGACCTCGCGTATCCGACGCCGCTCAACTCAACCACCACCGGGTCATTCGAGTCCACACCGAAATGATCGATCCAATCGAGCAGTCTCGTTCCCGACTCATCAAGCATCCGCCGCGCGAGGTTCGCCGCGAACGAACACCGTTGCAGCGAATCATCGAGCAACGCTTGCACGAGCCGCGCCGGTTCGGGCTGCGGCGACCAAGAGTGCTCCATCAGAGCAGCAATCGTCTCTGCGGCATTTCCATTTGGGATGATCGCCGGTGTGACATCAGACATCTCGCGAACTCCTTGATCGACAGGCTTCACGTTTGTCGAACGAGCTTCAGAAATGGGAGCGTTAGGATCGGCACAGAAATCACTGTCGCAGATTGTCGTGGTTCGCTCTGCGAGTTGGTACGCGGAGCGAACCACGACAATCAACCCAGCGCCGATCCTTAGCGACTTGTGCGATAGCTCTTCGGAGCGGGGGACGTGAGTCCCCTGAAACGGCGTGAACTGAAGTTTGAGGCGGACTCAGGGGACTCACGTCCCCCGCTCCGAAAACAGTGGTGTTCATCCCGAAGTCCGGCTGACAAAGCTCAGCCGGACTTCGGCGGTACTGCACGTCAACGCTTCTGCACGAGGATGTTTGTCCCCTTCTTGTTCGACAGCACGATGTCGGGAAGTTTGTCGCCGTTGATGTCGCCGACGAAGAACTGGGTACCGATGCCGGTATCGGTTCCGGCGTCGATCTTGTGTTTGGTGAACGTCGGTGCGGCTTTGTCGCCCTTCTTCACCTGATACCAGCACACCACCACATCGCCCAGCGGATCGGGGTCGTGTTTAGAACCGTGAGCGTAGAACCGCTTGCCAGTGATCAAGTCCTTCTGACCGTCGCCGTCGATGTCTTGGTAGTGCAGGGCGTGCGTCTGCGAGTAGCTCTTGTCGATCTCGTGCTGTTGGAACTTCCCTTCGCCCTTGTTCTCGAACCACCAGACTCCATGAGCGTGAGCGGAACTCATCATGATGTCGCTGTCGCCGTCGCCATCGAGGTCATCGGCGTGCATATCGGCGGCGGCGTGTGAGCCACCCTCACCGTTGGCACTCAACGTGTGCTTGTGAAACGCCCACGGACCTTCGAGCTTGGCGGGCTGCTCCCACCAACCGGCGGGAATCAGGATGTCCTGCTTGCCGTCGCGGTTGAGGTCGCCCACACCGAGACCGTGGTAGTAACGATGAGCCAACGGGCCGAGCTTGTCCGCGCTGACTTGCCGGTAGTCCCACTTCTTCTTCGCCATCTCGGGCGTCGGGACTTCGAGATAGCCCATCATCTGTTCGGTTTCGGAGGTCATCACCAGCTCGGGCTTGCCGTCACCGGTCACGTCGAGGAACTGAGGCGACTCACCAGCCGCGCTGTGCCAGATTTCGTATTGGTTCCAAGGGCCGGGTTTGTTCTGTGGGTTCTCGAACCAGTGACATGGCACGCCGGGGAAGCCGATCACAATGATGTCGGTCCAGCCATCGCCGCTGATGTCGTGAGTCCACAGCGCGAAGTTCTGGCTGTAGTCGCCGTCATTGATGAACGAACGAATACCCTCGGGACGGATCTGCCTCATCGTCCAGAGGCCGGACTTGTAGTGGATCGCCCCTTTGGGCGTCGTTGAGTCCGGAGCCTCATACCACGCCTCACCATTCGTGATGTCGAGCCGTCCGTCCTGGTTGAAGTCTCCGACGGCCACCCCCTCGGCCCGGAAGGCGTCTTCAAACTTGATTCGCTCCCATTTGACAGCAGTCTCCTGCGCGAAGGCGGAGCCAGCCCAATGGGAAACCAAACAAACGGCAATCAACCCGAACACAGAGCGTGGCATGTAGTCTCTCCCGTGGATGTGGTGTCTGTGGAGCAGCGTTCTTGAACGCGAGACAATCTAGCGTAAGGTTGGCTTCGCTTCACGCCACGCGCACGAAGTAGGGTCGTGAAACCGTTGACAACATCCACGTCTGCAACACCCTCTCGCGACAGCAATGCCGGAGTGATCTCTTCGCAACTCGGGCCGTTCCTGTTACGGTTTTCGGTGTTGGAGACGCAGTCATCACTGGTCACGCTGTGACGAACGTTGAATCCGCCTGACTGCGGCGGAACGGGGGAACCACACTTTTGGGGCTAATCCGGTTGGGAAGAAACATCCTGCCGGAGGGAGATCACTCGACTCCCAGCCCGTCAGCTAACCTCGTAAACGCGTCGAGGATGAGAGATCGAACGTCGGGACACGGACACAGCGGGTGACATTCCCGAGTCGTCTCGAACCGCGTTCGGTCTGCTTCTATTACCGGTCCCTTGGTCGGACCGGCCTCGCCCGACGTGCCAGTGCTGCGTCTCGGAGTTAAAGACATGTTGGTTCAGGGGAATCGTCCGCGCCAGTTGACCTGGTATCACGCCGGACCGATGTTGTACGGCGATTGGGGGACGAGTCGGTTGTACGTGCTGGGTCTGTGCTTCATGCACACGCGGCACGCGGCGTTGTGGTTTATGCTGGCGATGTCGGCACTGCTGTTGGCGGTCGGCTGGGCCTACTCCGTGATCTGCCGTTTGTACCCGGATGGAGGCGGCGTCTATTCGTCGGCAAAGAAAAAGTCGCAATCGTTGGCGATGCTTGGCGCATTGCTGCTGAGCGCGGACTACGTGGTGACGGCGTCGCTCTCGGCACTGGATGCCTTTCACTATTTGAACATCCCGTACCCGGCCTTGTGGGCGGCGGGAAGCATCGCCGTGTTGGGGCTGGTGAACATTTTTGGTCCGACCAAAGCGGGGACTGCGGCACTGGTCGCGGCGGTGCTGACGATCGCGTTCAGCATGGTCATTGCCGTCGCGGCGGGACCGTCGTTGCCGCACGTTCATCTCCAAGCGGCGACCGGTTCGCCGATTCAATGGTGGACGCAGTTCACCGCGATCATTCTGGCGATCTCGGGAGTGGAAGCCGTCGCCAACATGACGGGCATCATGGTGGAGCCGGTCGAACGGACGGCGCGGCGCGCCATCTGGATCGTGCTCATCGAGATCGTCGTGCTGAACCTCGTTCTCACGCTGGCGATGCTGGCGATTCCATTATCGGTGCTGAGCAAGGACGGAGCCGATCCGTACACCGCTCACAAAGAGGACATGCTGCGCGTCATCGCCGACTACTACGTCGGGCCGGCCTTCGCGGCGGTTGCCGCCGTGGTCTTCGCGTTGTTACTGCTGTCGGCCGTCAACACGGCCATCACCGGTTTGGTGAGCATTCAATACATGATGGCTCGCGACCGTGAGTTGCCTCAGTCGTTCGGCGGCTTGAACAAATGGGGGATGCCGCTGATCCCACTGGCCATCGCGACGATCATTCCGCTGCTCACCGTCCTGGCGGTTCCCGATGTGGGGCATCTGGCTGACCTGTACGCGATCGGCGTTGTCGGGGCCGTTGCTGTCAACTTGGGAAGTTGCGTCACCACGTTCACGCTGCCGTTGAAAAGGTGGGAACGAATCCTGATGTCGATGCTGGCGGTCTTGATGATCGCCGTCTGGATTTCCATCGCGTACGAGAAGCCTCATGCACTCGCCTTCGCAGGCGTCATCGTGCTGGCAGGGATGACCGCGCGCTGGATCACTCATAATCGTGGAGCAATCGGTGGCAAGGTGTCGGCGCTGGTCGAACAGCTTCGAGACATCACGACCGTCGGAGCGGAACGGCCTGCTGATACCAGCGGTCTGCGGTTCCTCGTGGCCACGCAGGGCAATCCGAAGCTGGTCGCATTCACGCTGGAACAGGCCAAGCAGGCTCATGCCGAAGCGCTGTTCCTGTACGTCCGCCACATTGCCGTTCCGATGCTCGGCCCGGCCAATAGGCCAGACCTCCGCGAAGACCCCGAGGCGCAGAAGGCCGCCCTCCAAATTCAAGAGATGGCCAAGGAGGCGGGCGTTCCCGCGAAGTTCCTCTACACCGTCGCGGACAACATCGCCGAGACCATCGTCGATTTCGCCGTCACCTACGGCGTGAACCGCGTGATCCTCGGTGCCACCAAGCGCGGCGCACTGTGGCGCACAATGAAAGGCGACATCATCCAAGGGGTCGCCCAACAACTGCCCGAACAGACGCAGTTGCTGATTCAGGCGTAGGCTGACTTTTGAGTCGAGCGGCACACTGATCGACGGCGCGAGTCCTCTCGCGCCGTTGTTCGTTGAACCCGTGCCGTTCACCCGATCAATTCGGGGATCGGCCGGTGGCTGTCGATGAGATAACGCGGACGCCCGGAGGGATCGCGAACCGTGGTGGCGTCGATGCCGATGCCGAGGTTGTGATACAGCGTGGCGAGGTGACTCATGATGTGAGCCATCTCTCGGAGCGTCCCCACGCCAACCAGTCGGATGTCATTGCTGCAACATTACCGCGGTGAGAGTCGGGCACAGGATTACACCCCGTGATTGCCTTCAAGGCCCAAAACCAGAGTGCGGGTTCGTGCTGCATCTCGAGCAGAATCAATCTCACTGCGGGAACACCCAACCCGATAATCCGTTGATAGGCCGGGTGAGTACAGATCTGAGTCATCGACGAGAGGAAGACTGTCTCCCGCTTCCACTCTTTTTTGAGTTGCTCAAATTCTCGCTCAACTTTGATCTGCTTGAGGCCCGGATCACCGTAATACCACCCCACCGACACGGCTCCTTCTTTTGGAAAGAACCGCCCCAGCAGGAAACTCACCAACTCAGTCCGCTGGTCTTGTGAGAGGTCTTCCGCCGCTGCTTCAATTTCGGCAAGGGTTGCCATGGCTCAGTCTCCCTTTCTCCGTCACGAACCATTGTGGGAAGTCACTCTGCTGTCGTGCGTCGAATCGTCTGCTGAAAAACGCGGGGCACGTTTCCAGCGTGCCCCGCGTCCTCTGCGTCTGGGCACGATCAACTCGTGCTCCTCCTGTTTTCAACAGACGGCGGTCACAGGAACTGGTTGATGATGTTCTCCAGCATCTCTTGGCGGCCGGACTCGTTCGGGTTGAGTTTCTTCTTGCCAAGGACGTATTTCTCCAACGACTCGAATGTGGCTTTGCCGCTTTCGATTTCGGCACCGATCCCTTCGTCGAAGCTGCGGTAGCGGTTCTTAACGAAGTTTTTGAGCACGCCGTCCTTGCGAATGGCGGCGGCGATCTTGGCTCCGCGAGCGAAGGCGTCCATCGCACCGATGTGCGCGTGGAAGAGGTCGATCGGCTCGAAGCTTTCGCGTCGGACCTTCGCGTCAAAGTTGACGCCGCCCGGCGCGATGCCACCTTGTTCGAGGATCACCAACATGCACTGCGTGGTGAGGTAGATGTCGGTCGGGAATTGATCGGTGTCCCAGCCGAGCAGTGCGTCGCCGGTGTTGGCGTCGATGCTGCCGAGTGCCCCTTGGATGCGGGCGTATTCCAACTCGTGCATCATCGTGTGGCCGGCGAGCGTCGCGTGGTTGGTCTCGACGTTCATCTTCACATGCTCCATCAGCCCGTTCGCGCGACAGAAGTTCAGACAGGCGGCGACATCGAAGTCGTACTGATGCTTAGTCGGTTCTTTGGGCTTTGGCTCGAAGAGGAACTGGCCCGTGAAGCCGATCTGCTTGGCGTAATCGACCGCCATGTGCATGAACTTGGCGAGATGATCGAGTTCGCGCTTCATGTCGGTGTTGAACAGGTTGTGGTAGCCCTCGCGACCGCCCCAGAAGACGTAGTTGGCTCCGCCGAGTTCCTTCGTCACTTCGAGGGCCTTCTTCACCTGAGCCGCCGCGCACGCGAAGACATCGGCGTTGCAGGTCGTCGCCGCGCCGTGCATGTAGCGCGGGTGCGAAAACATGTTGGCCGTGCCCCACAGGAGTTGGATGTCCGTTCGTTCCTGAGCCGCCTTGAGCGCCTTCACGACGGCATCAAGGTTCCTGTTCGTCTCGGCCAGCGTGTCACCTTCCGGAGCGACATCACGATCGTGAAAGGCATAGAATGGGCACCCCAATTTTTCGATGAACTCAAACGCCGCATCGACGCGCTTGACGGCGTTCCTCACCGAGTTCGTGCCGTCATCCCACGGACGTTGCAAGGTGGCCGAACCAAACGGATCGCTGCCGGTCCCTCGGAACGTGTGCCAGTAACAGACCGTGTACCGCATCAAGTCCTTGAGCTTCTTCCCTTCGACCTTTTGCTCGGGGTCATAGTGCTTGAACGCGAGTGGGTTCTTGCTCTTGGGGCCTTCGTATTCGATGTGTGGAATGTCTGGAAAGAATTGAGCCATCGGTGTTTTGCCTGCTGGTAAGGGGCTGAAAATGGAAAACGGCGGCGGAGTGTAACCGCGTGGAAAAGAGGCCGCAAAGGAGCGGGTGGTGAGGAGCTGTAGGATGGGCACTCTTGCCCGTCCTGTCTTCAACGAACAGACGGGCAAGAGTGCCCATCCTACGAATCGACTACGCCATCACCCCGGTCACGATCTTCCCCGCCGAGATCGGCAGCGGGCGATTGAGCTTGTCGCGAACTTCCGTCTCGGGATCGAGGCCCATCAGCGCGAAGACTGTGGCCGTGAGATCGTCCAGCAGGACGGGGTCCTTGTCGGGATAGGCGGCTTGTTTGTCGGACGTGCCGTAGACGAAGCCTCGCTTCGCGCCGCCTCCTGCCAGCAGCGCGGTGTAGCACTGCGGCCAGTGGTCGCGACTGATGTTGTCGTTGATTTTGGGAGTCCGCCCGAACTCGCCCATCCAAACGATCAGCGTGCTGTCGAACAGTCCTCGCTCTTTTAAATCATTGATGAGCGTCGGCAGGGTCTGCTCGACTAGTGGCAGGTGATAGTCCTTGAGGATCGGGTACATCCGCGTGTTGTCGAAGCCGTGCGTGTCCCAACCGTCCTTGGGGAACCGCCCGCCGATGCTGTCCGAGTAATAGACGTTCACAAACTTCACACCCGCCTCGACGAGTCGCCTCGCGAGTAAACAACTCTGCCCATACGTCGTCCGTCCGTACTTGTCGCGCACCGATTGCGGTTCGGCCGACAGATTGAAGGCGTCGCGCACCTTGGACGAGTTCAACATGCTGAGCGACTTCTCGTAGTAAGCCTCCAGCCCCTTCGCGGCGGCGGAGTAGTCGAGCAGCTTCGTTTGACGATTCACGAGCTGCTGCATCTCACGCCGATTCTGAAGCCGTTCGGCGGTGAGGCCGCTCGGCAGCGACAGCTCGGGGAGCGAGAAGCCGCTTTCGTTGGGATCGCTCGTCACGAGCAGCGGATCGTGCGCCTTGCCGAGAAAACTGGCGTGTTGACCGGGCGTGATCTCACCGTCGCGCAGGACATGCGGATACGCGACAAACGTCGGCATCCCGTTCGTGTTTGGAGCGAGTCGATCAACGACCGAGCCATACGCCGGAAACAACTCCTGCGAGTCGCGCAGCCGGATGTCGTCGAGCAGCGGCGCGTGACCCGTCAGCGCGTAGTAGGCCGCCGAGTTGTGGTTCTTCATCGTGTGATGAACCGTCCGCACGAGGGTCACGTCGTTCATCACCCTCGCCATTTTCGGCAACTGGTCACAGATGCGAATGCCCGGCGCGGCGGTGTCGATCACTCCGAAGTGGCTCCGCACGCCAGAGGGAGCGTTGGGCTTGGGGTCGAAGGAATCGAGATGACTCGGCCCGCCAAACTGATAGAGAAAGATGACCGACTTGGCGCGAGTCGCTCGCGCGGAGATCGCGGTCTCACTGCCGGACGATTCCGCCGCATGAACGAGCTTCGGCAACGTCAGCCCCAGCATCCCGAGACCACCGATCCGCAAAGTCGCCCGGCGTGTGTAATCGTGAAACATGGTTCTTGTGTCCCTGATGATGTTGTGAGAGTTGCCTCACATTTAGGATCGACACACCAACCCGAAGCGTGAGCGAGGACGCTCGTCCTCGCAGCCCTTTGAAAGACGTAGGGTAAGCGTCTCGCTTGCCTGCCAATGCAGTTGAAAAGCGGGCAAGCCAGAGGCTCACCCTACGATTTCAATACGCAGCCAGCAGACCGTCATCCCGAATAGCGCACCTCCTCGCTCACGCTTCGGGTTGGTGTGAATCGCGGCCGGAGTGTAACCGAGTTCATCGGCAGCGGACCAACTCGAACACAGTCTGTTCTTGGCAATCAGCCGCATTGCATGTCGCCGCATCGACCGGTATGAACGGATCGGTATTGCAACCACATTAATCCGACGATGTTGAAGCGGGGCTGATTCGCATGTCACAGAGTGTGCCATCGGCGGGAGTGCGTTGCCCTCGGTGCGATCGCGTGTCGCTCGACCTCGCGTATTGCGAGCATTGCCAGTCGGAGCTGCCAGCGGCGGTACACGATTCCCCGTTGGGAATACCTGCCCCGTTGATCGACGCCATCTCCACCGTGAGTTCGGCGATGGCTTCCGAGTGGAGTCTCGCGGCGCTGAGCGTCGGTTGGCCGGATGACCCGAGTCGTTCGTTCGAGGTGACTGTGGGCGCAACTGCGTTCCGTGTCCGCGCGATTCGCCCCGCGCTGTGGCCGGACCTCGCGCCGGATGTCAGATCACGTCAAGCGGTCTCGCTCGCCATCTTGCCTCTCGTGCATGTGATCGAACTCGGTGGCGGCGCGATCATCGCCGCAGAGACTTGGAACACCCGTAGTCCCGACGCTCCGCCGGCGGGACCGAACATCAATCTCCCCACACCAACCCGCAGCGTGAGCAAGGACGACGCTGCCAGCGGGCGTGAAGAGTTCATCGGTGTCGAACCGATGTCGTCCTCGCTCACGCTGCGGGTTGGTGTGGGAGAGAACCGCTGTGTCTCCGCACTGCTCGAAGAGACACTGCGAGTCGCTCGTTTGCTCAACGTCGTCATGACCGACCTCCATGACTCGGGGCATGTCTGGTTGGAGTTCGATCCGCAGGCGATCGAAGTGCGCGAGTCACTCGTGCGCGTGACGAATCTCGACTGGCGGTTGTTTCCCATCGGGCGTTGCCCCAGCCATCTCGCACGCATCTCGCCGCAGTACTCGCCCCCCGAAGTCTGTCGCTTTCACGACGACTGGATCGGGCCGACGACCGATGTCTATCACCTCGCGCTGTTCGTCTATTACCGGCTGGCGGGGTTGTGGCCCGGTGGGTTTGCCGGGCGCGGGTTGGAGGCGTTCGGATTTGAAGTGCCGCCGCTGCGAGTCTTTCGTCCCGACGTGCCTGTCGGTCTGTGGCCGGTCCTGCGCCGTGCGCTGGCGATCAACGTCACTCAACGCCATGCCTCGACAAGTGAACTGATCGAGGAACTTGAACGGGTAGCCGCATCCACACCAACCCGCCGCGTGAGCAAGGATGTCGCGAGTCCGCTTGAGACAACATCCTTGCTCACGCGGCGGGTTAGTGTGGATGTCCCGTTGTTGGAGCCTCGCTCTCAGATGGATCTCGGTTGGCTCACCTCAACCGGCCGCGCGAAGTCGGCTCTCGGCGCGGTGAACCAAGACCAAGTCGTCGTCGTGAGCGAGACCGTTCGCGGGCGTGAGATTCAACTGATGATCGTGGCCGACGGCGTGACGCACGCGCGGGTCGGAACCGGCGAACAGGCGAGCGGCCTCGCGTGCGAGGTGTTGCTCGCGTCGATCCGCAGTCAGTTGGAATCGCGCATCGAGGACGATGAGCCAGAGTGGGCGAAGGTATTCGACTGCGCGTGCGTCGCAGCCAGCGAAGCGATCGTTCGCGAAGCACTCTCACTTCCCGACCGGCCGATTCCACTGCGCGACAACGATTTGATGAGCACCACCGCGCTGATCGGCGTCCTCGATGGCGACGAACTGCATCTCGCGAACGTCGGCGACAGTCGGGCCTATCTCGTGGCGAACGGCCTCGCCGAGCAACTGACGGTGGATGGCGATGTCGCGTCGTCGCAACTTGCATTGGGCACGCCACCAGAACAGGTGCAGGAACTGGGCGCTGCGGGCAAGGCGCTGCGGTTCTGTTTAGGAGCGTGCCGCGAAGCGGAAACGGGGGAACTGGTCGTCAATGTCGAGCGGGCACGACCGCAGATCAGTCACTGGCGACTGAAGCCGGGTGACACGATCGTCCTCTGTTCGGATGGCCTCGTTGAAGAGCGGGTCTTTCTCGAACCGGAAGACCTCGCCACGATCCTAGATGCTGGGCGAGACCTCACATCACAACAACTCGCGGAACACCTCGTCGCAGCGGCGGATGCGAAGCAACGCTTGCCCTCGCCGACCGAGCCGAATGGTTACGGAGACAACATCGCCGCGATCGTGCTGCGGCACGTTGCGGCTCAAACACTAACCCGAAGCGTAAGCGAGGACGCGTGTTGAACGACCTCACGTAGTCGTCGATGAGACATCCGAGCGGGGCCGCTCATATCTGGTCGTCCAAGAGAGTTGGTCGTTCGCAACGTTCGCCCTCGCTCACGCTGCGGGTTAGTGTGCCTCGGGCAGTCGCCCCGTCACTTGGTGCTTTGTCTGGAAAGGGTTGATCGTGGCCGAAGAGTTTTTGTTGGAGTGCAAGCTCGACCAACCGGCCGTGCTGAACGGTCGGGCGGCGGATGTCTACAGCCTCGTCACGATCAAGCCGAACGGCGCGAGATTGGGGGCGTTGCTCGAATCGTCCGGCGGCGCGAGTCTCCCCGCACACTTGATCGTGATCGTCGATGTCAGTGGCTCGATGAACACGCTGATCGAACCCGATCCGCACGCGAAGATCGTCGGTTCCGCTACTGTCGAAGGCCGGACAATGACCGAAGTTGTCGCGTCGGTCCCGAGTCGCCGGATGGTCGCGGTCAACGTCGTCCGTCGCTTGGTCGAGCGAATGGAACCGTCCGACCGCATGACGCTGGTCGCGTTCGATGAGGGAGCCTATCCGCTCGCAAAGGGATTGCCGCGAGGCCGCGAACTCGACGATGCCGTTCGCCAGTTGGTCGATGTCGGCGGCGGCGGGACGTGCCTCAGCCTGGCGTTCAGCGCGGTGAAGAAATCGCTCACGGGAGCCGAGAGTCGGTCGGAGACGCGCCGGATCGTGCTGCTCACCGACGGTGAAGACAGCGATGAAGACTCCGCGTTGCGCGAGGCGACTCAGTTAGGAGAAGAATTTCGGTTGCCGATCTTCGCGCTCGGCACGGGCGATTCGCGCGCCGACTTTTTGATGAAGGTCTGCGGCACAACACTCGGCGGCGCGTTCGACAATCTCAAGAACGAACGCGAGGCCGAAGACTGCTTTGACAAAGTCTTCACCGGTCAGAAGAACATCCTCGCGACGAACGTCTCGCTGCAACTTTGGCTGTCGCCCGAGATCTTCGTCCGGGAACTCTATCGCACCAAGCCCGAAGTCCTGTTCGTTGGCGACATGCAGCCGGACGCGGGCAACACGGTTTCGATCCCGCTGGAATACATGGAACGCGGCAAGGTTTACGAGGTGCTGTTCCGCAGCACCGTCCCCGCCCGCGACAGCGGCCGCTTTCGACTCGCCAAAGCGACGCTCACGTTTGATATCCCGGCGCTCGGCGTGTCGGGCGGTCGAGTCGAAGCGAACATCGCCATCGAATCAACCGCCGATGAAGCGCGCACATTGATGCGCACCGGCGACGTGCGGCGCGTCATCACGCAGGCGGAGACTCAGCGCCAATTGCTGTTCCTCCAAGAGAAACGCGATCTGCTCGAACGAGGCCAGGCGACCGCCAAAGACAAGAACGTCGTCGCCAAGTTGCTCGACGCTCTCGTCAAGAAGTTTGAAGAACAGGGCGATCAGGCGAACCTCAACATCTATCGCCAAATGCGCGACGACTACGTTCGCCAAGGAACGATCACCCAAGAAATGATGAACCGCTCACTGGCCGCCTCATCGAAAGTCGAAGGAGCCATCGCCGTCCAAGAGGTCGATGATTTTTGAGCCGGAACGCTCTTCGTACTACGGGTTGTCGAAATCTTGTTTTCTCGCGCGCATTTGAATGGTCGCGCGATCGGGGTCAGGTGGTTCAAAGTTCATTTTTCGCGGCCAGAGTCACATCCAATCAGG
>JAYTQJ010000662.1:0-6757 GCA_043746775.1 Schlesneria sp. | reverse complement strand
AACCACCTGACCCCGGCACTCAATGCGCCCCCGTGGTGACATCCAGCAGCGGCAACATCACGCTCATCACGACGCCGCCGACGACCACGCCCATCAGGACGATCACGGCTGGCTCGACCACTTTCATCGCCGATTTGATGAGTTGTTCGCCTTCCTCTTCGTAGTGCGACCCGATCAGTTGGAGCACGTTGCCGAGTCGTCCGGTGCGCTCCGCTGTCTGCACCATTTGAGCCGCTCCGGCAGGCACGAACTCCGATCGTGAGACTTCTCCGCCCAAGCCGCGTCCGTTCGTCACTTCCGTTTCGAGGTTGTCGAACATCTCCAAAAACAGTCGGTTCTTCACAGCACTCCGACACAAACGGAGCGCGCTCAACAGCGGGACTCCACTTTCGAGCAACGACCCCAACAACCGGAACGTCCGGCCCGTGAGCAGTGACCGCGTTGCCTCGCGCAACAGCGGCGCGTGCAGCACCAAGTGGTCGAAGTATCGTCGGCTTCCTTCGGTGCGACTGAGTTGAAACAGGCCGAAGCCTACGACTCCTACGACCGCTGCCAGCCAGTGAACCTGCGCCCGCAGAAAGCTGGCCGAGTCGAGTAGCAACTGTGTGATGGGCGGTGCCGGACGGCCCATGTTCTGAAAGACTTTCGAGAATTGGGGCAGCACAAAAAACACCAACGCTCCGATGACGACGCCCGCCACGGCCGTCAACACGACCGGGTACGCGACGATCGACCGGATCGCGTTCCGCATCCGAATCTCGTTCTTGAGCAACTCGCACAACCGTTGCAACACGGCGACCAGTGTGCCGGAGGCTTCGGCTGCCGCGATGCTGGCGACATACGCCTCGCCGAACGTCGCGGCATGTCTGCCGAGGGCTACCGACGCGGAAACGCCGCTGTTCACATCGGCCGACACGGTCGTGAGAATTCGTTTGAGGCCGACGTGGCGGCACTCGTGAGTGATGCTGTTGAGCGCCGCCGCCAAGTCCACGCCCGACTGGCACATGATCGAAAGCTGCGTCGTGATGACCAGCAGATCGGACTTGGCGACGGTCGTCCGCGCCCACGCGGAAGGCTTCGTTTCGACGGCCGTTTCACGCCGCGAGCGCAGGGAAACGCCCTGCCCTCCCGTGGCCTGGTGATTCATGAGTGATGTGGTGGACATGGTTTTGCCCTTGGACGGGAACTGGAGCGAGTGGTGTTTGAAATGATCTTCGGAGCGGGGCTGCGTCAGCCCCCTGGCTCTTGGGCGTAAGCCCCGGCTTCGATCAACGCGGAACCAGGGGGCTGACGCCCAATGGCACTTACTTTGGAATGTAGCTGAAGTCGTAAGACTTCAGACGATCGTCAAAGACGGCTGAATTCTCACGAATTCAGCTACATCGAATAGATCGTCCATTCGAAATTGGCTCAAAGTAAGAACCAAGGGGCTGACGCCGCCCCGCTCCGAAAACAAAAGAGGGCTAACGCCCAAGAGACACCCTTGGAACGCGGCAACGGACTATTCAAACAGCGCCACGCGCATCACTTCATCCAAACTGGTCCGGCCGTCTTCGGCACAGCGCAGCCCGGCGTCGAGCAGCGTCGCCCCCGCGCTGTCGCGGACGCACTGACGCAGTTGTTCCAAGCTCGCTTGTTGCGCGATCATCTGCCGGACTTCTTTCGTCGCCGTCAGCACTTCGTAAATTCCGACGCGGCCTTTGAACCCCGAATCGAAGCAGGCTTCGCAGCCCTCGCCTCGAACGAACTGACGGCGGTGGTCGCCCTTGTAGTGGAGCATCTCCAGCATTTCGGTCGGCGGGTAATAGGTCGATCGGCAGGCGGGACAGATCGTGCGGACCAGCCGCTGCGCGACAACGCCCACCAGTGCGGCGGCGATCTTGTACGAGGCGACGCCCATGTCCATCAGGCGCGTGATGGCACTCGCGCTGTCGTTCGTGTGTAGCGTACTCAGCACGAGGTGTCCGGTGAGTGCCGCTTGGATCGCGACCTCGGCCGTCTCGGCATCGCGAATTTCGCCGATCATGATGATGTCGGGGTCTTGCCGCAGGATGGATCGCAGCACGCTGGCAAACGTGAGATTCCGGTTGCTCGCGGCCTGAACCTGGTTGATGAGTTCCAACTGATACTCGACCGGGTCTTCCACGGTCACGATGTTGCGGGCCTCAGACTTCACCAGCTCGATGGCCGAGTACAGCGTCGTCGTTTTGCCGCTGCCGGTGGGGCCGGTGACGAGCATCAAGCCGTAAGGTTTGGCAAGCATCCCTTTCATGGCCGACAACTGCTGCGGTGGCAGGCCCAGCGCGTCGAGGTTGAACGTCACGTTGGCTCGGTCGAGCACGCGCATCACGCACTTCTCGCCCTGCACCGTCGGCAGGGTCGAGCAGCGCAGATCGATCTCACGGCGTTCGACGACGACGTGGATGCGGCCGTCCTGTGGGACGCGCTGCTCGGCGATGTCCATCTTCGCCATGACCTTGATGCGCGAGATGATGGCCGCATGAAATTCCTTCCGTGGGCGAAGGACTTCACGCAACTCGCCATCCACGCGGAAGCGGACGGAGGTGTGCTTGAGTCCCGGTTCGATGTGAATGTCGCTCGCCCGTTGGCGAGTGGCGTGAACGATCATGTAGTTCACGAGGCTGATGACGGGGCTTTCGTCCGCCAGCGACTGCGTGGCTTGCAGGTCGAGTTGAAAGGCATCGGGCGAGACTTCGACCGCATCGACGTTCATGTCGGCGGTGACGCTATCGACGCGGAAGTCGTCCTCGTAGCAGCGCGGCAGCAGCGATTCGATCGCCGAACGGAGGGCCAGCACGGGACGCACTCGCAGCCCGGTGATCCGTTCGAGTTCATCGAGATGCAACAGGTTCTGCGGTTCCGTCATCGCGACCGTCAGCACGCCCCGCACGCGGAACAGCGCGAGGGCACTCAGCGACTCCGCCTTCGCACGCGGGATCGTTTTCACGGCGGCTGGATCGACCATCCCGTGCCTCAAGCGCACCGAAGGGACTCGCAACTGATCGGCGACCAATGGCAGCAGGTCTTCTTCCTCGACCAGCCCGAGTTGCAGAAATGTTTCGCCGAGCCGTCGTCCTTTGGACTGAGACTCGCCGAGCGCCGTTTCGAGTTCGGTCTGCGTGATTAATCCGGCCGACACCAATCGCTCGCCGAGCAGGCCCTTCGATTGCGAAGGGGCGCGGTCGGTGAGGCTCATCAAATTGGTGGGCAGCGCCGATGAAGAGAACGCCGGAAGGGACGGAGTCGATGGTGTCGTTGTCATCGTGTGAAGCTCCTCACGGCGGCGCGCACGTCGTCGAACCGCTCGAAGCGATCGCCGACTCCCGTCACGGCCAGGATGTCGCGGCACAGCGGATTGGCGGCGGCGATCTGCAATTGTCCGCCACTTTCGGCACAGCGTTCGGCCGCGTCGAGTAACCATTCGAGGCCGAGGCTGTCGAACAGCGGCACATCGCCGAGGTTCAGCACGACGCGCGGCGACGGTTCGCGCAGGCAGTCTTCCAAGACGCGGTTGAGTTCTTCCAAGTTGTCCTCGGCAAACGTTTCTTTGCCTCCGACAACGATGACCGCTCCCTGACGTGTGACGGGAAACATCAGCGACCTCCCGTTTCAGAAAGGGGGAGTGTGACCGTGAAGGTCGATCCCTGGTTGAGTTCGCTCTCCAGTGTGAGCCGACCACCGTGCTGTTGCACGACTTCCTGAGTGAACGTCAGGCCAAGGCCGTTGCCATCCACTTCGCGCACGCGGGCATCGCCGCTGCGGAAGAACTTCTCGAAGACGCGAGCTTGCTCGGTCTGGTCGATGCCGATGCCGGTGTCGGCCACGATGAAGTCGATGCTCTGCCCGCGCAGTTGCACATCGAACCGCACCTTGCCGCCCTCCGGCGTGTACTTCGCCGCGTTGCCGAGCAGGTTGACGAGGGCTGATTCAAACTTGTCCTTGTCCAAACGCAACGCCGGGAACTTGGCCGGGACTTTCACTTCGAGCGTGATCCGTTTCTGTTCCATCTGCGGCCGGACGTGTTCGACCACGTCTTGCAGCATCCGTTCGAGATCGGTCTCGCGGCGATCGAAGACCATCGACCCGGACTCGATCTGACTGATGCTGAGCATTTCATCGACGAAGCGCGACAGCCGCGTCGCTTCGGAGTTGATGATGTTGCAGAACTCTTTTTGTTTCTCGACATCAATGCCGTCATGAATGGCGAGCGTCTCGGCGTAAGCCTTGATGTTGGCGAGCGGCGTCCGCAACTCGTGCGTGGCGAGCGAGACGAAGCCGGATCGCGACTCATCGACCAGAGCCTGTTGCGTCACGTCGCGGATCGACCAGACCACGCGCGCCGCGCCCGATTCGGGGTCGGTGGTGAGATGCCGGGCGATCCGCAGCACACCGTCCCGCAAGACCGCCGTGCGATGCAGCTCGAATACCGAGTTGGCGTTTGTCGCGAGCAGCGCGGCGAGAACCGCTCCGGCATTGTGAGCCTCTTGGACCCGCAGCAACTGCAACAGGTTTTTCCCGCTCAGTTCGTCCGAAGTACGGCTCTGCACGAGCAGTGCCAACGCCCGGTTCGCGTATAGAATCCGACCGTCCGATTCCGTCAGCGCGATCCCCTCGGACAACGCTTGCAGGATGATCGACGGCCGATGATCGCGACGGCCGGCGAGTGATCCGGAAAGACGTTTCTCCAGCGCCGCGAGTGACTCCTGCGTGGCCAGCCGTTCGAGCAGCGTGTTCCAGCCGATGATGGCCGGTTCGTTGCCGGGCAGCGATTCGATTCGAGTCTGAGTGCTGGTCGGATCGGTCGAGATGCGGAGCAGTTGTTGCTCGATCTGGTCATGAAAGCGCACGGTCTGGGAAAGCACGATCGCTCCGACCGCCAAGATGCCCAACGGCACAACGGCCGCCAACGGCACGAAGTCGGCAATGCGGCCCTGGTAGATCAGCAGCATGGTGATGGCCAAGGACAAGAACAGTCCGGCCAAACCAAACGCCAAGTACCAAGTGACCAATCGCCGCGTGAGGGGCTGCGAAAGCGTGTGGCCAGTCATGGTGGTCTCATTCGGGGGGGAGGGACGCGAGTTGAGGGTTGAAGGTTGAGGGTCTAGCCCTAAAACAAGCGAACCCCACCGGGCTTGCCCCGGTGGATTTAGGTTTTTGCACTACTTGTGACTTCACTTGAAACCGAACGTGAGTAGTGCAGAAACCCGCGAGCCACCGGGGCAAGCCCGGTGGGGTCGCTTGATCGAGGATCTAGCGGCAGCACGGGGAAAGAGCATTGGTGTCCAACAAACTTCGGGCATACGAGACGACGGCCTGCGGACTGATCGGCTTATAGAACACCTGACTCACGTCGTAAGCCACGACCAGATGAGCGGCATCGACTTCCATTCCTTTGGCCGAACACAGAATGATCGGCAGGTCTTTGAGCTGCATCACGTCACGGACATGGCGACACAACTCGCCGCCATCCATGGCGGGCATCTGCAGGTCGGTGATCATGAGGTCGAAGTTTTGCTCTTCGAGCTGCCGGACTGCCTCCAACCCGTCGAAGGCGACGGCGGTGGCAAACCCGGCACGCTCGAAGTTAAACCGAAGCACCTGCGTCATGGCTCGGTTGTCTTCGACGATCAATACGGTGGAGCGTTCGTATTGCATGATGATTCACTCAGATCGGAAAGGAGCGTTTGACGCCATGTCTGGCACACGAATCACAGTTGCGTTCTCAAATTTTGGATTTGACGAGCCAGGCGGCGTCGGCACTTGGACTCGGGAGTGAGACATCCTGTGGCTGAGGCCCAATGGCACTCACTTTGGGGGGTGTAGCTGAAGTCGTCAGACTTCAGAGGATCGTCAAAGCCAAATGAATTCTTACGAATTCAGCTACTTCGCACAGAACATCCTGCTCATTACCAAGTGACTGGCGCGGGGTTGGTCACAGCCGTTGAGGCATCGTTGGCACGAAGTTCTCCGGTCGCCACGTCATAAGACCAGCCGCCCGCCGTACCGACAGTCGCCGCGATTGGACTCGTCCCGGCGACTACGGTTGCGACTTGGTTCGCGGTCGTGACTTGGTTGATCGGGAACGGACCACTCAGGAAGGGCAACAAGCCGGCTGCTGTTGGCATGTTGGCCAGAGTCGGGTACGTCCCGTTTTGCGAGCGATAGAGTTCGAGTGCGTCGCGCAACACCATCAATGACTGCTTCGTACCGCTGATGCGAGCGTTGGTCGCGGTGTTCATCATCTTGGGAGCGGCGACAGCCGTCAGGATGCCGATCACCAGCACCACGATGACCAATTCGACGAGTGTGAATCCACGGCGTTTCGCGCCACGATTGACCGCAGGGGCAAGCATCATTTTCTGTTCCTCTGTTTGTTTGGCGAGTCAGCCGCAGGTTGACCCAGTCTCCGACGAGAGAGACTCAAAAAGCCGATTTCAACCGCCGTGACTGACGACACGAGTGAACCTAGCTCACGAATTCTGAAGGGCAAGTTGCAGTTCGGAAACATGTGACGAAAAACATCGGAAGACGCCTCGTACGGCTGAGAATGAGAATGAGAGGTTGGCGAGCCGCATGCCGTAAGGCTGCGGGTGCTTGAGTGCAGCCAGAAACCCGGGGCCTTACGGCCAATGGCACTTACTTTGGGGTGTAGCTGAAGTCGTAAGACTTCAGACGACCATCAAAGCCGGCTGAATTCTCACGAATTCAGCTACGTCGCACTGAACGTCAATTTGAT
>JAYTQJ010000661.1:0-6758 GCA_043746775.1 Schlesneria sp. | reverse complement strand
CGCCGAGCCGCAAGAAACAAGTGATATTCCACACACATCCGGCTCGGCAGGAGCCTCGCCCTCCCTTTTTCAACAGGCTGTTAGTCTCAGCCGGACTTCGGCATTTCACCGTGCCCTGCCCCTCGGCAATCCTATCGCGGCGCGACCAAGCTACATCGTTGCATCGCGTTCAAACGGGAACATCGGTCGGCGGCGGTGATGGTAGTCGAGCTGCGTCATGTCGGCGGTCGTCACACCGCGCGTGTTGACGCGCACGATGCTCGGGCAGACCGGTTGATAGGCTGCGAGCGGCGCGTTCACGCCCTTGGCGACCAGGACGTGGAACGATTGCGGATCAAGACCGAAGGCCGTCAGTTGTTTGAGGCTGAAGGGAGGGACACGGCGCGACGTGAGCATCACCGTCAGCAGTCCATCTTCCGTCTGCACGATCACGGTGCGGCCCTGATCGAAATGTGTGATGCCGCCGTGTCGGACTTGGTCTTCGGTGAACTGTCCGTCCCCGACGTACTTCACCACGAAGATCGCGTGGAACGGTGCGCCATGCAGATCGTCGGTTTGACCACCCACGGACAACCGGATACGCGAGCCGACTCCCAGCGCCTCGGCCTGCACCACAGAAGTCGGATCGTAGAGGCAAATGAACGACGGGCCGACCCCTTGTCGGTGAAGTTCGTGAACCAGCCAAGTGCCGTTGCCCGGTGAACCACCGCCCACGTTGTCGCCCATGTCGAGCAAGCAAACGGGACCGGGGAGTGACATCGCTTGAGCCACCGACTCTTCGACCGAGACGAACGATCCCGCCAGTCCCGCGCGCTGCGACCACATCGCCTCGCCGAGTTGCCTCGCCACCGCTTGGGCCAGCGCGGGATCGTTGTCGGTGACAACGAGCGATGCCGAACCCATCTCGGCCACATCCGCGTAAGGGAAGCCCAGCATCAGGCTGGCGGCCAGCACGCCACGCTGACCGCGAGCCGCTTCAAATTGCGAAACGACTCCCGACAGCGGTGGCTCCGTCGTGCATTGCCGTTCAATGTTGATCGCCATGCGCGGGAAGCAGGCGGCTTGAGTCGGTCGGACTTCGCCTCGCAACGTCCGCGCCATCAGCTCCGCCGCTTCGAGGCCGCGCTGTTCCTGGTCGATGTGCGGATTGGTGCGATAGCTGACCAAGGCATCGGTCGCGGCGACCATTTTCGGCGATAGATTCGCGTGAGGATCGAGCGTCCCAATGATCGGCACCTGCGGCCCGACCGCTTGCCGCACGAGAGTCAGCCAGTGTCCGTCCGCGTCCGGATACGACTCGGCCACCGTGGCTCCATGCGGGGCAACGAGCAGCCCATCCAGTCGCCCCGCGTACTGCAACTCGTCGAGCATCAGCCGCATCAAACGATCGAACGCGGTCGGTTCGATCGCTCCAAACGGATACGCCCGCGCCGCGAAGATCGGTACGGCTTCGATCCCCGCGCGTGCCAGTCCGTCGAAGAAACCGCGTACTTCATGATGCGCCGCCGCGAAGTGTTGCCGAACTTCCTCGCCCGACAGAATGAGGTCCTGGCGAAAATGCTCGAACGTGGTCTTGCCCGGCAGGAACGTGTTCGACTCTTGAATGAACGCGAGAACTCCGACGCGGGCCATGACAGACTCCAGATTGAAAACGGTCGCTGCGTAGAGCGGGAAGGCAGACATCATTAGCCCGACGCGCAAGCGAGGGTGTCACTGTCATCGAAGGTCCAGCCCTCGCTTGCGCGTCGGGCTAGTGGCCGGAACACTAATTCGACGGACGGCTTCAATCCATCGTCTGCCAGAAGCCGCCGCGTGTGTGATCGAACTGAGCTTCGCTGCCGCGCACGGTCTCGTCGTAGTGACCTCGTTGAAACGGACGGACGGGCGAGTCGGGTGCGCTTGGCAGCAAGTCCTCCTGACAGAAGACCGTTCGTCCGAGCACCCATGTTCTGACGGGCCAGCCGGTCAGCGTTGTGCCATCCCACGGACTCCAGCCGCACTTGGTTTGTTGTTCCGCATTGCGAATTGTCTGACGGCGGTTGAGGTCCACGAGCACCAAGTCCGCGTCGTAGCCAGCAGCGATGCGGCCTTTGTTTACGATGTCCCAGACGCGCGCGGGGGCGTCGCACATCCAACTCACAACTTGTTCGAGCGAGCAGAGGCCGCGATGGACGCTATCGAGCATTAGCGCGAGTGAGTTCTCAACGGCGGGCAATCCCGACGGCGACTTCGGGTACGGCTGCCGCTTCTCTTCGAGTGTGTGCGGAGCGTGATCGGTCGCGACGACTTGCAGCCGTCCGTCGTGAAGTGCCTTCCACAACCCGGCGTTGTCGGCGGCGGTCTTGATCGACGGGTTCATCTGGACGAGCGAACCGAGCCGTTCGTAATCGTCCACATTAAAGAACAGATGATGCGGACACGCCTCGCCGGTGATGAGGCCCCGATGGTCTCGCAGCAGCTCGGTCTCGGCGGCTGTCGAGACGTGCAACACATGGAAGCGATGCTGATGCCGATGGGCGAGATCGAGGACTCGTCGCACACAGACGACGGCGGCGCGTTCGTCACGAATGCGCGAGTGATCGGCGAACGTCGAACCGCCACCGATGGCCTCGCGGTTGGCGCGGACGGTCGCTTCATCCTCGCAGTGGGCGCAGATTGGCAGCGTGGTCTCGGCGAAGATGTGTTCCAGCGCGGACTGGTCATCGACGAGCAAGTCGCCCGTGCTGGACCCGATGAAAATCTTGATCCCCGGCGTGCGCGTCGCTCGCCGCAACTCAGCGACGTTGTGCGGAGTCGCCCCGACATAGAAGCCGAAGTTGACGAGACTCTTTCCCGCCGCGAGGGCCAGCTTCTCGGCCAGCCGCTCGCAGGTGATGGTCTCGGGCTTCGTGTTGGGCATTTCGAGGAACGTCGTCACGCCCCCTTTGGCACACGCCCGCGAAGCCGTGCGCAAGTCTTCCTTGTGCGTCAGACCGGGGTCTCGAAAGTGAACCTGATCGTCGATGACGCCGGGGAGCAGATGGAGTCCCTCGGCGCGAATGGTCTCATCGACGCGCGCACCCGCCGGCGGATCGACTTCCAAAATCGTGCCGTCTTCAATCAGGACATCGGTGCGGGCGAGACCACTCGGCAGAACGCAGGTGGCACCAGAAATCAGAGTTCGCATGAACGGGCTTTCGTCGAAGTGTTGTGATGGGACTCACGACTGCTTCCCGCTGAAATGTAGGGTGGAACCAGCTCGCTTCGAGCGCCGGCCCACCATCAGAATGCGTCGAGAAATCGTGGTGGGCCGGCGCGGCGAAGCGCCGCTGGTCCCACTCTACAGCTTCAGGCTGGGCGGAACTCGCTGCACTTTACTCGACGCCGCGCACGAAAAAAGCCCGGCTCGCAAGATGCGGGCCGGGCCGTGTGGGTGGGAGAACGCCGATTCGGAAGATCGCGGTGCGGCGCTGCCTCCGCGATCATCGCCCGCCCGCTCCACGGGCTGACGGCCGAATCCACGAAGCTTGCACGGTGGAGGCGTGCGGAACTCGCGATTGCGAATCCCGCGCGTGTCCGGCGAGCCGTGTGCCTTGTCCAAGTCATTGATGCGGCGGGGTGGCCGCTCCTGCATGCGGTCCCGAGGAGTGGGTCGCAACGGACTCCGTTGAGCCGCGAGTTCCGGGGGCTGTGTGATCTCGCCTTCAAACCCGCGAACCCCACCGGGCTTGTCCCGGTGGATTCAGGTCATTGCACTACTTGCATATTCACTTTGCATATTCACTTTGCATATTCACTCGAGCCGAGACAGCAACTCGAATCGTCGCAGCAATAAAATAAGTAGTGCAGAAACCCGCGAGCCACCGGGGCAAGCCCAGTGGGGTCGCTTGTTTGAGGTCTGGCAATCCGCTGTGAGACTCGATGACCGAGAGTCCGTCTCGGTCTCGTCCGCCACATCGACCTTGCGGCGAGGGCTGACTCTTTTTAGTCAGCCGCGCCGCGAGTGCCGTTGCGGGGCGATCCATCTCGATCTGATCGATCCGGTTCAGCGGGGGTGAATTGGGAGGACCGGCCTAAGTCCCCCGCGGGTCTTCAGCAGGAGGCCCGTGTGCCAATCGCCATCCGGGGCGTTGTGAATTCTCGTACCAAGTCGAAGTCAAACTCGGGTTCATGACCGTGTTCTCCTTTCGCGTTTGGGGACTGCGTAGCGTGGCAGGCACATTGAGATTGTGCGCCCGATTTGCACGTGCGGCAGAAACTTCAAGTGATCTCGGCGAAGATTTTTGAGGGCCGCGCGAACTGCCGCGCTGAGTCCGCGAGAACCAGCAAGGTTCACCGGGCCGGAGGCTTTTCGTTGGCAAGCGGTGAGGGTCACGCGAAGTGGAACGGTGCGATTCGCGACTCGTAGCTCAGGCGGCTCGCCTGAGGTGCTTCATCCACCGCGAGGCCAACGCAGGCGAGCCGCCTACGCTACGAAAAGCCGCGGAACCGCCACCAGCCGAGCGTGACGAACAGCATCGCAAACGCGACGAGCATCGCGCAGCACGTCAGCACTTGTGGTCCATCGACGTGGCTTTGTGTCAACACGCCGTCAAACGCGCGCAGCGCCCATCCGTGCGGCGTGAAGAGGCTGATTCGCTTCATCAACGGCGGAAACATCTCGCGCGGGAAGAAACAGCCACTCAGTCCGCTCATGACCAAGATCAGCGTCGTGCCGTAGGACGAGACCTGCTGATCGGTCTTCACGACGGTCGCGAGCAACAGCCCGAGCGAAGTCGCCGCGAGCGAAGTGCAGACGATGACGGGGAGCAAGTACAGCGGCTCCGGCCCCCACGACATGCCGAACAGCAAGCGACCACACGCGAACAACAACAGACACTGCGCGACCGACGTGAGAAAGAACGGCACAGTCTTGCCGATCAACACTGAGCCGGTCCCGATGGGAGCGAGCAACAAGCGTTTGAGAGTGCCGTTGTCTCGCTCACTGATGAACGAGCGCGCCATCACGCTGATAAGAAAGAACGCGAACATCACCGTAAAGCCGGGAACGATCCACAGGTACGCGGTACTCGAATTCTTCGCGCCGGTTGCGGGAACAACTGGAGTGAACAGCTTCGCGTCCGGATCAGGCTCGTCGTTCGAGCGATCTCGCATCCAAGCGCGCGTCACCGGGTTCTTGCGCGCGGCAACAGGAGCCACGACTTTGATCACCTGTGAGAAGAGGACTCCTTCCAGCAGTCGGCCCAATCCGAGTGCCGCCGGGCGACTTTCAAACGACACGTCGAGCGACGCTGGTCCGTCCGCCAAGGGACCGCGATCCGAGTTCACGATGTCCGAGATGCGCAGTTCGTCCGCGCGCTCTTGAAACTCCGGCCCGATCGTGACGAGCAACGACACCACGCCGCGCTTGAGAACCGCGCGGCCTTCCTCGACAGATGGCATCCGTGTGACGAGCAGCTCGCCATGCTGCTCCAATCGAGTCAGCAGCTCGCGCGAAAGATCGGTCTGACAACGATCCACGGCGGCGATCTTGAAGCGTTGGTTGTTCTCATCGCGCGTCAAAAACTGGCCGGTCGCCATCCCGACGATCGAGATGAACAGCAACGGCAGCACCAGCAACAACACGACGGCCCGCTTGTCTTTGACGAGCAGCAACAGGTCTTTGCGGGCGATGTACCAAGCGGTCATGACTCTCAGTCTCTCAAGCGGCTTCCGGTCAGGTCGAGGAACAGCCGTTCTAGGTTGGTTTGTTGAGTCTCCACGCGCAGCACCTTCGCACCGGTCGCGTGAATGTGTTCGAGGACGGTTCGCAGTCGTTCACCAACATCGACGCGGTGGCGCACGATGTCGTCGTCTGCGGGACCGCTACGAGGCGCGTCGCCGCTCGAAAGGATCAATGCCGGCAGGCCGTCGCTGCCGGTGCCGACGCGGGCCAGTCCCGCGACGGACGCGGTGGCTCGCGAGACATCATCGACGTACAGGATCAGGTCCGCAGCGAGACCCTGGAGCAAGTTCGAGATCGAATCGCACGCGAGGACGCGACCGTGATCGACGATCGCCACGCGCTGGCAGATCGACTGGACTTCCTCCATGTAATGACTGGCATAGATGACGCCGACGCCGCTCCGCGCCTGATCACGCACACAGTCGAGCAGATGTGATCGCGACTGCGGATCGACGCCGACGGTCGGTTCATCCAAGATCAGGACCGACGGTCGGTGCATCAGCGCGACGCCGAAGTTCAGCCGTCGCTTCATTCCGCCCGAGTACCCGCCCGACGCGCGCTTCGCACTTTCGACGAGACCAATCCGTTCGAGAACCTCATCGCAGCGCGCGGTCAGTTCGCGACCGTGCAGCCCGTACAAGCGACCGAAGAACTGGAGGTTCTCGACGGCGTTGAGTTCGGGATAGATCGCGAAGTCCTGCGGGACGACTCCCAGCCGACGGCGACCGTCGCGGTTGCGGCCATCGAATGGCAGGCCGCCAAGAAGCACTTCGCCCTCGTCCGGCGTGAGCAATCCGGCGAGCATCATCATCGTCGTACTTTTGCCCGCGCCGTTCGGTCCCAGCAGCCCCAACACTTCACCGGCATGAAGAGAAAAGCTGACATCGCTCACGGCAACGTGACTGCCGTAACTTTTCTTCAGGCGGCGCGCTTCCAGCAGACTCATTGAGAAACCCATCCGTGGGTGATCGACAGAGTGATTTCGCTCACACCAACCCGCAGCGTGAGCAAGGACTATTCGGAGACGAGTCGAATTCCTCGAAGCCTGACGCGC
>JAYTQJ010000660.1:0-3066 GCA_043746775.1 Schlesneria sp. | reverse complement strand
CCCGCGCGTCGAGCGACGTTTGAGCCTGTTTTACCATCGACGCGCGGGGCGTTGCCCACGCGGTTAAACGACTCGATGTTGAGACCGAAGTCCGGCTTAGCTTTGTTAGCCGGACTTCATTTTTAGAGTCCCCCCGCAGGAAGTCCGGCTTTCAGAAAAGCCGGACTTCGAGATCAACCCGTCCTGTACCTTGCTGTGAGTCGCATGTCTCCGTTTGATCTTTCTGTGCTCTTCTTCCTGCAATTGGCGGTCATCTTGGGGGCGTGTCGTTTAGTCGGGCTGGTGGCTCGGCGAATGGGGCAGCCGCAGGTGGTGGCCGAGATGGTGGCGGGAGTGCTGCTGGGACCGTCACTGTTTGGGCTGTTGGCTCCCGAGTGGCAGCGGCTGATTTTCCCGAAGGACTCGACGGCGATCCTGTTCACGGTGGCGCAAGTCGGGATCGCGCTCTACATGTTTCTCGTCGGCGTCGAGTTTCGGACCGACCTGTTTGTCGAGCGATTCAAATCAGCCGCTGCGATCTCGGTGGCGGGGATGATCGTGCCGTTTGTGTTCGGTGTCGGCGTGGCCCTGTGGCTAGTGCAGTCGCCGGGTGAGTTCTTCACGTCCAAGGTGAAGGCTTGGGAGGCGGGACTGTTCCTCGGCGCGGCGATGTGCATCACGGCGTTCCCGATGCTGGCGCGGATCATCGTGGAGCGCGGCCTCGCGGGGACGACGCTCGGCACGCTGACATTGGCTGCCGGTGCGATGGGCGATGCGGCGGCGTGGTGTCTGCTGGCGATCGTCCTCTCCAGTTCAGAGTCCAATCCGTTGATCGCCGCTCTCGCAATTGGTGGGGGCTTGGCCTACAGCGTGATCGTGCTGACGGTCGGCCGCTGGGCGCTCATGCCTTTGGGGCGGATGGCCGAGCGCGAAGGAAAGGCCACTCCTGCGATGCTGTCGTTTGCGCTGATGCTCACGATGTTCGGGTCGTGGATCACGGACTCGATCGGCATCTATGCGATCTTCGGCGCGTTCATGCTGGGCTGCGCGATGCCGCGCGGACTGCTCTCGCGCGAGCTGACTCGCCAAATCGAACCGATGGCGACAAGTCTCCTCGTCCCCATCTTCTTCACGTACTCGGGCTTGAACACACGGCTCGACTTGGTGACGACGCCGCAACTGTGGTTAGTCGCACTGGTCATCCTGTTGGCGGCGTGTCTTGGCAAGGGAGTCGGCTGCTGGGGCGCGGCACGTCTCAGTGGAGAAGACCAACGCACGTCACTCGCCATCGGCACGCTGATGAACGCGCGTGGGCTGATGGAGCTGATCATCATCAACATCGGACTCGAACGGGGCATCATCACGCCACAACTGTTCGCGATCCTCGTCGTGATGGCCGTCGCCACAACGCTGATGACCTCGCCGCTGCTCGCGTGGCTCTACACCGACAGAACCAGCCAGGCTCCGGCACACCAACCCGAAGCGTGAGCGAGGACGTTGAACTGCGAAGCAGCGCCAGCCAATAGCCTTGGGCGTCAGCCCAAGGAAACAGGCCAACACTGACGGTTTGAGCCGCGAAGCGGCGGCAGAAGTTGGCGTACTCCAGTCTGTCGTCGCTTCGCGACTCACGGACATCGCAACTTCAAGACGAACCCTGCGCGTTGCTGAAGTGAGCAGTTCCTGTTCGCCAGCAAGGTTCAGTGGCCCGCCGGTTCCGCAGCGTCGCCCTTCGGCGGTGGAGCGAGTTCTTCCACAACGTGTGGATGCATCGACTCCCATTTCATCCAGAAGTCGGACGGGTGTGTCTTCCGCCATAGGGCCAAGGCGTTGCCGACGTGGCTGAAGAACGTGTACTTGCCCGCGATGTCGCTATCTGTTTGTTCGGTCGTTGTCTGGATTACCCAATCGGCCGCTTTGAGGATGAACTCGCGTGGCGGATGGAGTTCCTCGGGAGCGATCGCCAACCATTCCAAGTGATGTCCCGTCGCGATGACCTTCTTGTAGAGTTCATCGTCGATCGGCTTCTTGAGAGCGGCTTCTCCTTCGGACCAGTTCGAGGGCCAATGGCCATCGGGGAACTGGCAGGTCACGATCAGATCACGCACTGACTTGAGATGCTCCATGATCTGGGACCGCGTGGCGTCGGAGAGGATGTCGTGGTCGTCGTCCAACCTCACGAGGACCATCAGCGAGTACAGCCGATGCGTACCACTGCAGACTCCAAACCGCTTGTGACCGCGCATCAGTCGCTCGGCCAACAGATCGAATGAGAGTTCTCGACCGTGGCGTGTCGTCCACGTTTTCTGCGGAGCGATCCACAATCCGAACGCGAGGGCCGACCATTCGACCTCGACTTCATCAAGGCGGAAATCTCGAAGGGCCTCTTGCAGAACATCGGCCACTTCACGGCGACGGTTCGGCGTGAAGACCGGCTCGTGCAGATCGACACCGGCTTCGGTCAGACACGCCAGCCAGTGATCGTGGTGGACCGAGCCAGACTCTTCCTTGCCCCAACGAATCGCCACGCCATCCTGCCGGTCTTGGATGAGCGGTTCGAGTGCCTTGTCTTTTGAGGCGTACTCTTTGCCCCATGACGCGAGGAACTGACCGTGATCGACGAGGTGGTCTTTCAGAGCCTCGCCCGACATGACCTTCGGGTCTTTGAATTTCGCGTTGAGCCACCAGGCGCGAATCGCATGTTCGACGTAGTTCGACTTGAGCTTCTCCTTCGCGAACTTCGGTCGAATCTTCGCGAGGACCGCGGCCAGCTCTTCATCGCTCACCACTTTCGCATCGTCGTAGAGCGGCTCCACGGTGAGCGGCTTCGTGCGCGGAACCACAACGGTCTGCACCGCACGCGACACCCCGACTTCATTCAGCACGCGTTGTCGCGCCACGGGCGAACCAACCGCCCACGAAGCGACCAGCGCCACGAGGGCCAAGGCTTGCACGGCGATCACGTGTTGTCGGGAGACTTGTCCGGTCTTCATTTCATGCTCTCAGTTTTGAGTCAGTTCTGTCTGCTGGAGTCAGGATCTTGAGCGTCAGCTCGACTTACTGACTTTCCGAGCGGGGCGGCGTCAGCCC
>JAYTQJ010000659.1:0-3067 GCA_043746775.1 Schlesneria sp. | reverse complement strand
GATGGACGCCCTCGTCCGTCCGTTTTCAACTCGAAATCGCTCGGACGAGGGCGTCCAAGTGACGTTCCTCAACAGACTGCTACGTGATGCGGGGCGAGTAGCCGTCGTTGAAAACCCAACCACTCAGAACTCACCGTTGGGAGCGAGTGGCTGGATGTCGCAGGTGTTGTCGCAGTGATCGGCGTTGTCCTTGAACTCGGTGCCGCCCGAGTAGCCCTGATGTCCGAGGACACCCTTCTGAACGAACGTCTGGTTCATCGAGCCAAACGCGGAACCGATGTCTTCGAGTTCGTTGTTCACGTTGAGGGCGACTTCCGACAATCCGACGACCATCGCGAGGACGCCGACGGTGGCGACGAGGACGAGTTCGGCAGAGACAATGAAACCGGCTTCGTCGTGGATCAGGGTGTTGATGAGCTTGGTCATGGCAGTGGTCCTTTCTGAGGAACGCGAGTAAACGAGTGATTCAATCTGTCGAGCGGCAACAACCTGCTGGCCGTCTCGTGTGGTTGCGTCTTGCAGGATGAACAAGATGTAAAGCAACCTGAATGCCACTCGCGCAGCCCCCTCAGAAAAGTTGACACTCCTCGTGCCGCGATCCCTAGAAATCGCAGCCACACCAACGAGTTAAGTTGTTCAGAAATCTTTGCGCCGGCCGTCATGCAGAGACCGCTCACGCCAAGCCTCACGTTGCCGAAACACCACACGCAACAACGCGTCACAGACGCTGATCGCCAGCAACTCGCCAGCACGCCGCGACTTCGGAGCGCTCACCACGGCGTTGCTCAACGTTGCCAAATCACCACGCACGCCTCGCCTCCAAACTCACGCTTGGGAACGAGTACGTGCGAGTCGAATTGCAGGCCACAGGCATCTGGCAAGAGTTCGCGTACTCGCAATGTAGGATGGACGCCCCGTCCGCCCGGTTCTTTTGGACAAGCTCGGACGGACGGGGCGTCCATCCTACGGGTCAACACTTTCCTGCCGCTCGCCAAAGAAACAGACAAGCCGCCCGAACTTGTTGTCGTTCGGGCGGCTTGTGCAAGGATCGGCAACGTCGCGAGCACGCGATCGCAGAGCAGGCTCGTGTTACTCGACGGTCACGCTCTTGGCGAGGTTGCGTGGGCGGTCCACGTTGCAGCCGCGCAGGATCGCGATCTCGTAGGAGAGCAGTTGCAGCGGGATCGAGGTCACCAAGGGTTGCAGGTATTCATCGACATCGGGGACATAGATCACATCGTCGGCGAGGTCCGCGATTTTGTCGTCCCCTTCACAGGCGATGGCGATCACGGGACCGCGGCGAGCCTTCACCTCTTGCAGGTTGCTCATCACTTTCGGGTAGATGCCGCAACGCGGGGCGATGAAGACGCTGGGGGTGTCCTCGTCGATCAGCGCGATCGGGCCGTGCTTCATCTCGGCGGCGGGATAGCCTTCCGCATGGATGTAGCTGATTTCCTTGAGCTTCAGCGCCCCTTCGAGCGCGACCGGGAAGTTGTAGAGCCGGCCCATGTAGAGGAAGTTCTCGGCGGTGTAGTACTTGCGAGCCACTTCTTTGACGGCGTCGTAGCACTTCAACGTCTGTCGAATCTTCTCGGGCATCTCGCGCAGATGGCTGATGATTCGCTTGCCTGCCGGATACGACAGGTTTCGCATCCGCCCCATGAACAGTGCCAGCAACGTGAGCACGGTCACTTGTGACGTGAAGGCTTTGGTGGAGGCGACGCCGATTTCGGGACCGGCGTGCAGGTAGATGCCTCCGTCCGCTTCGCGCGCGATTGTCGAGCCTACCGTGTTGCAGATGGCCAGAGTGGGATGGCCCTTCCGCTTGCATTCGCGCATCGCGGCGAGTGTGTCGGCCGTCTCACCGCTTTGAGTAATGGCGAAGACCATCGTGCGGTCTGTCATGGGTGGATTGCGGTAACGCAATTCGCTGGCGTACTCGACCTCAACCGGAATCCGGGCGAACTCTTCGATGAGGTATTCGCCCACCAACGCCGAGTGCCAACTGGTGCCGCAGGCGGTCAAGACGATGCGGTCGATACGCCGCAATTTCTGTGGGTCCATGTTCAAACCACCGAAGACGGCCGTCGCTTCGTCGTCGTCGAGCCGTCCGCGCAAAGCGTTCTCGATCGAGGTGGGCTGCTCGAAGATTTCCTTGAGCATGTAGTGTTCATATTCACCGAGATCGGTGTCGATCGCAGCCTGTTCGAGCACCTTAATGTGCTTGGCGTTCGAGCCACCGTTCTGATGCCGCAGTTGAAACTGATCGGCGGTGATGACGGCGATTTCGTGGTCGTTGAGATAGACCACTTCCTCGGTGTGACCGACGAGCGGACTGGCATCGCTGGCGAGGTAGTACTCATCCTTGCCGATGCCGACGACAAGCGGACTTCCCAAACGAGCGGCCACCAACAGGCCGGGCACGTCACGGAAGAGGATCGCCAAGCCGTAAGTCCCTTTGATCTTTTTGATCGCCTTTTCGACGGCCTGAATGCAGGTCTCGGCGAGTGTGGGATCGGCCCCGAGTTTCGTCTCTTCTTCGAGATGGTGTGCAATCAAATGCGCCGCGACTTCGGTGTCGGTGGCCGATCGAAACACGTAGCCGATTTCGGTCAGTTTGTCGCGCAGTAAGGCATAGTTTTCGATGACGCCGTTGTGGACGAGGACGACCTCGCCGTTGCCGCCAACGTGCGGATGCGAGTTCGCATCGCTCGGCTCACCGTGGGTCGCCCAGCGTGTGTGGCCGATCCCCACGTTGCCGGTAATGGGCTGGACCTTCACCAACTCGGCAAGTTGCGAGACGCGCCCGGTCTTCTTGCGAACGGCAATCTGACCGGCGTGCTGCAAGGCGACACCCGCACTGTCGTAGCCCCGATATTCGAGTCGAAACAGCCCTTCGATCAAATAGTCGTAAGCCTGCTTCGGACCGACGTAGCCCACGATTCCACACATCGTTGCGGACTCCTGCTGAGGAACGGAATTGAACGGCCTGCACGGAAGTGCGAGTTGAATTGCTAAGAACAACACCAACCCGAAGCGTGAGCGAGGACGAGAGTCGAGCGACATG
>JAYTQJ010000658.1:0-3069 GCA_043746775.1 Schlesneria sp. | reverse complement strand
CTCTGAGTCCGGCGATTAGTGCCTCACAACGTCTTTTGCATAGCACTACCTCGACACGATCACCAGAACAAATTGCGTTGCCGAATTCCGCGTTCTTTAGATGGTGAATCATCAGCAGTGAGGGTCGGGCAAGGTTGACGATTGAAGTCGATCAGCCTTTGATGCCGAGATATCTGATGCCTCTCCTGAGAAACTCTCATGCGTCCCTTCCCGCAAAGCGAACTGCTGAAACGCCGATTGGAGCGGACGCTCGGCAAAGCGACGATGTGGGCTGGGACGATCTATCGTGCAACGACCATTGAATACGCCAATCGGCGGGACTTGTTGACCGGCTTGGGAAGCCGCATGGCGGGGGCACGCTGGACGCCACGGGGATCGTTCGCGGCGGTCTATGGCTGCTTGGAACCGGAGACGGCCATGAGTGAGGCGTTGGCCAACTATCGCGAGTTTGGAATCCCATTGTCGCAAGCGATGCCGCTGGTGTTTGTCGCGGTGGCGGTCGAATCGCAAGCGGTGCTCAACCTTACTGATCCCGTCGTGCAACGAGTGCTCGGCATTACGACCCGACGTATGGTCAACACGCCTTGGCAGCGGCAACAAGAGCGGGGTGACGAAGCTCTCACACAATGCCTGGGCCGATTGGCGTGGGAAGCATCGCTCGAAGGAATCTTGGTTCCGTCGGCCCGCGTGAAGGGAGCCACGAACATCGTCCTGTTCCCCAATCGCCGCCGAAAGGGGAGTTCCTGGAAGATTCAACGGTCGCGAAGTTTGCCGACGAAGGGCGAATGACCTGCCTATCCTGGCAAGCCCGCCTCCAAGCGATGAACCATTCGCCAGAGACGGTCGATTTCTCCACGCTCCACGATCTCGATAGGCTTGAAGCCGTCAAAGGCCGGATTGGGGGTTTGCAGCCAAGTGCCGACGAAATCGGCTTGCATCACGCGGGTCAGCGCCAGTTGCAGTCGCTGAATCTCGGTGAGCCGCTGTCGTGTGGAGTCGCTCAATTCCTTGCCGGATTCCCAATCGGCAACGGCTCGTTCCGAATAGCCGGTGAGCCGCGAAAACAGCTTGCGGTTCAAGCCGAGATTGTCCCGCAGTTCGCGAACGGGCACGCCTGCCGGAACCGGCCGCAATGCCGGATGGACCATTCGTTTGGGCTTGGTCGGTCGTTTTGCGGTTAGCGTCTTGGTTGCCATGACATTTCCTCCCAATCCAGTATCGGATGAAAGTCGGCATGGCGTCAAGTATCTATGCCTGCAAAATTGCATGACAATCAGCAAGCGGCGATTGCGGTATGATCTGCCGGAATATACCCATTGATCACGGTCCTGTGGTTGTGGTCGGCGGATAACTGTTGCAACGTGCTGCCAATGCGTTGAAGTGATTCCGGTTCCAACACGGTGCGTGGCATCGACAAGCGGATGATTCCACCCTCATAGGCCGTCGCCGCGAAGCCAACCTGCTGCATTCGACGGCGAAGGGCTTCGGCGGACAGAGATTGGATGCTCGGCCGGACGCATTGCAACAACACAATTCCCGTGCGCTGGTCTGTGACGGACAACATGGGTTTCCAACCGTTGACCTCGGCCAATGTGCGGATCGCTTCGGCATTGGTCAGTTGTTGGCGGAGTGACACTTCCACTCGACCGTTGGGGCAAGTGAAGTCCTGCAACGCTCCGCAGCACGTCAACAACGGCGTGAGGTTCACAGTTTCGGTATGGGTGCGGAGAGAGCCGAATTCCATGTCAGTCAGAAAATCGAGCAACGGATCGTCCAGGTCTTCATTCGCCCGCATCCGTTCGCTCGTCTCGACGATCTCCTTTCGAGTTTGTTCGTTGCACAGAAACGCGAGGCCCAGCGGGAGATAGCCACCCAACCATTTGTGAGTTCCGGCAATCACTAGGTCGCTGGCTTCCACGTCACTCAACAAGGGAACGTGACCGATGGCCTGCGCGGCGTCCGTCGCCACAAAGTGAAGTTGGGATTGCTGGCGAATGGCCTCTGAGATTTCGGCGACGGGAACACGAATACCGAAATTGTCCACGGCTGGAAGGAACAGACCGTCGCTGCGGAAGCGACGCGCGGCCTGGGCCAATTCGACCGCCAACTGGTCGAGGCTGATTTGTTGCGAGCAGAGTCGCTCACGAACGGCGACTTGTGTGACTCCCTGACCGGTGCGGCGTGCCTCGCCCTCCAGCAGTTCTTGATACGCGGGCCAACTGAGGTCGGTGGTCAAGACGTTTCGGCAGCGTTGGAACAGGCAACGAGCCGTGAGCCTCATTAACGACCGTGAGCGCCCTGCGACCAGAACGTCGGCATCCGCCGACGCTCCGACGAATCGCCGGAGTGAGTCTTTCCAACCGGCGAGGCCGGGCCACGCGGACAATGCCACCAATCGTTGCCGGTCATCTTCCGGGAGTGCCGCGAAGCCGTGCCGCAAAAAGTCCTCGACGTACAGGCTTGCGGGGGCTTCGGCCGTGAGGCGGCTGAAGTCGTGGAGCATTCGCTGGGCCTGTGGTGACATTGGACCCAGCCGAGCCGCATCGAGGTACAGCGTCTGGCACACGGTCGGCATCCTTTCTCAATGGGCGGCAATTTACCGCTGCCATCGGGAACGATCCGGACGTACACTTTATCGCTATACGGGGCGGTGCATCGGATGGTCAGCTTGCGGGCGACTCATCATCGGTCAGCCAGAACTCATTCAGCAGCGACGCATAGGGCGCGGCATAGACATTGAGTCTCTTCCAACGGGCCTCGGCGGCGGCGAGCTGGTCGAAATCGAACGTCAGTGTGAAGCGAATTGTCCGGCACTCAGCATCCAGTTCTTGGATGCCAAGTGCTCTGGTTCCATAGAGGCCGATGTCTGCAATCAGGTCAGGTTCATTGACGAGCGCGGACTCGCGGACCAGTCGCACGAGAAGTCCTTGTGAATACTGCTCGTGAATCCATTGCCGCATCAAATCCACCGGCAAGGCGGCATCGGCTGGCCAAAGCTCATCGGCCAGAATCACGATGCGTTCGACCAGAACCTGACCGCTGGCTTGTAGCTCGTAGTTTGTTTGCAGG
>JAYTQJ010000657.1:0-3071 GCA_043746775.1 Schlesneria sp. | reverse complement strand
TCGTTACAGTCTCGCCAACCGGCAGGCTTGTCCCGCGAGCCGACGGCTCGGCCGAGATCACGGTCACGGTGGGAGGCGATTCAAAGAAGGTGGCCGTGACGGTCGCGGGGGTCGTCGCGGAACCGGCCATCGACTATCTCGATCAGGTTCGCCCCGTCTTGTGGAAGGCGGGCTGCAACATGGGAGCTTGCCATGCGGCTCAGTACGGACAGGGAGGCTTCAAGTTGTCGGTCTTCGGATTCGATCCGGCTGCCGACCGCACGGCGATGGCGCGAGACAGCCAATCGAGGCGCATCAACCTGCTCGATCCGACTCAAAGCCTGATCTTGCAGAAGCCGACGATGCAGGTGCCTCATGGCGGAGGCCGACGGTTGGAGGTTGGCTCGCGCGATTATGAGTTGCTCGCCGCGTGGGTTCGCAATGGCGCACCGGCTCCGGGGACAGAGCGAGTCATCTCGAAGCTGATCGTCACGCCGGCTCAGCGAATCGGAGACATCGGTCTCAAACAGCAGCTTCGCGTCGAGGCGGTCTACGCCGACGGTGAGACGCGCGACGTGACCGCGTGGGCCAAGTTCGACTCGATGGATGAGGGGCTCGTCGCCGTGACGCGCGAGGGACTCTGTACCGTCGCCGGACGTGGCCAGGCTCCGATCATGGTCCGCTTCGAGGGTCAGGCCGACATCTGCATGTTCGTCATCCCGTTCGGACCGCCCGCGCCGCTCGTCGGTTGGACGAACAACAACGTCATCGACGAACTGGCCGCAACGAAGTTCAGGGAGCTTGGCATCGAACCGTCCCCGCTCTGCGATGACGCGACATTCCTGAGACGCATTTTTCTCGACGCGACCGGCACGCTTCCAACTCGCGAAGAGATCGACGAGTTCCTGCGAATGACCGATGCGGATGCGGTGGCTGCCTACAACAGCGTGAGCGGCACGGCGCTAGCCTCCGGTTCTTCTGTTTCACCGGCGGTTAGCGCCGTGCCGCTCACAAAGCGAACTTTGTGGATCGACCGCGTTCTCGGCCTGACCGACTCGCCGAAGAAGGGCCTCTACAACGAACGGTACGCCGCGTACTGGACGCTCAAGTGGTCGGACCTCATCCGCAACAACAGCCGCGATCTGCAAGACACCGGCATGTGGGCGCTGCACAACTGGATCAAGGGAGCCTTCCGCGAGAACCTGTCATTCGACAAGTTCGTCTCGCAGCTCGTGCAGGGGAAAGGGTCGAGTTTCTCGAACGGCCCGGCCAACTACTTCATCGTCAACAACACGCCGAGCGAGCTGGCCGAATCGACCTCGCAACTGTTTCTCGGGACGAGGCTCACGTGTGCCCAGTGCCACCATCATCCGTTCGAGAAGTACAGCCAGGACGATTACTACAGCTTCGCCGCGTTCTTCGCGCGAACCGGCCTGAAGACCAGCCAGGAGTTCGGCCTGTTCGGTGGCGAGCGAGTCGTCGTCATCAAGACGGGCGGCGATGTGAGGCAGCCTCGCACCGGAAAAGTCATGCCGCCGAAACCGCTCGACGGTGAGCCGGTCGATCACCCGCTCGACCGCCGCATCGCGCTGGCGCAGTGGATGACAGCCCCGACGAACGGAGCCTTCGCCCGCGCGACCGTGAACCGCTACGTGAGTTATCTGCTCGGCCGCGGCCTCGTCGATCCCGTCGATGACCTGCGCCCGACCAATCCGCCGACCAACCCCGCCATGCTGCAAGCCTTATCGGATGAGTTCGTAAAATCAGGCTTCAACCCCAAACAACTCATTCGCACGATCATGGTCTCACGGCTGTACCAACTCGATTCGCAACCGACCGCGCAAAACCAAGCCGACCGCCGATTCTACAGCCACTTTGAAGTGAAGCGACTCGCCGCCGAACCGCTGCTCGACGCGATCGACCACGCGGCCGGAACCCAGACCAAATTCAAGGATCTTCCCTTGGGCACCCGCGCCATCGAAATCCCCGACGCCGAGTACCCCGACTACTTCCTGAACACCTTCGCCAAGCCGCGCCGCACCAGCGTCTGCGAGTGCGAACGCTCCCCCGACGCCAACCTCGCTCAAGCCCTGCACACGCTGAACGGCGACATCCTCACGACAAAGATCGCCACGAAGACCGGCCGCGTCGAAAGGCTGCTCGCCGAAACAAAGCCCAACGAAAAGAAGCCTCACGCCGAGATCATGACCGACCTCTACTACGCGACCCTCTGCCGAGCACCGTCCCCGCAAGAACTTGCCGCGTCCGAAACACTGCTCAAGGACTACCCGTCCCCGCGCGAATGCTACGAAGACCTCCTCTGGGCACTCATCAATTCCAAGGCGTTCCTGTTCGTGAGGTGATCGCTACCATGACCGCTCGATGGGAACAGCCTTCCACTGCAAAGCTGCCCGAGAGACCGAACGATGTCACTCAAACTCACCGCTGAAATGCGCGAGGCCGTTCAACAACGAGCCAGCCGACCGGTGGCCGTTGAAGATGAGCAAACGCGCGTGCAGCACGTCTTGCTCCCGCTGCACGTCTACTAGTGCCCCGTCAGATCTTAATTTTTGGGTAGCCGAACTCGTAAGAGTTCTGCGTTTCCTAAAGTCTCACGACTTCAGCTACCCCCCAATTAAGAACGGACGGGGCACTAGCAACTTCAATCCGTCTTCACCGACGAGTCATTCGACGCCCCCGACGCCTACGCCGCGCAAAGCTTCACGGTGGGAGCGGCCGGTTGGGACGATCCCGAGATGTCGATTTACGACAACTACGACGCTCACAGGCCGCAGCCATGAAGATGCAACGAGGCGATGTCATTCTGGTGAATTACCCGTTCGCCAGCGGATCGGGCAGCAAGGTTCGACCGGCGGTCGTCTTGCGAGCCACTCCGACAGTGGGCCTCTATGAGGAACGGGGGCGCAATAACTTCCCGAATTCTTGGCCTTTACTCCCTCCCCGCCGAGGGGAGGGAACAAGAAGGGAACTCGGACGTGACCGACAAAAGTAGCAGGCACACTCCGTGTGCCGTCAGCGCCGCCTAATTCGTAGAGGAATTCGGTGAACGGCACATGGAATGTGCCTACTAC
>JAYTQJ010000656.1:0-3074 GCA_043746775.1 Schlesneria sp. | reverse complement strand
GCCACGTCGAAGCTCCGTGACCGTGGCACCCAACATTCCCGATTCAATCAGGCGATTGCCCGGTGGGCGCGGAGTGTCCACACAACAAACGGCATCCTCCGCTTGCAGAGTGAACTGCGGTGGTGTTGATGAGAGCGGCTCTCTGCATGGCTCAATCCCCTCTTGGTCGATTTTCGGGCCGTCACTATCATCCCGCCGCTTTGCACGGCCAGAGAGTTGGCCGCGTTGGTGCTGTTTCCAAGGAGGGAGCGACAAATGTCTGTGCTGTGGATGCGTCGAGTGACATGGTTGTCCGTGTTGTGTGGTGTGGTTTACGTCGGGTCGCTCGCGGGCACCGTCCGTTCGCAGGACAGCGAACTTGAGCCAGTCAAACCTGTACCGACCGAAACACCCGCGCCCGCTCCGGTCACACTGGAGAGCGAAGAGCGTGGGAACGCCGCGTTACAAGCGGTGGGTGGTTTGGGTGTCGGTCACATTCAAAGCACGCTGGGTTTGATCGGTGTCACGGCGGATGCTTTCGCCCGCGACATCTACGACGCGAAGAAGGTCGAAGAGCTGATGATCGGCACGGTCAACGGGATCGAAGCCGTCAAAAAGTTGCTGCGGAATCTGGCAGATACGAATCTGTCCGATGATGACGAAGAGTTCATCAATCGCATGGTTGGCGTCTACATTGCGTTGGAGAAAGAGGCGAAGGCGCTGACGGTCTTCGCCAAATCGAAAAAGGCTTCCGATGCCGCACTCTTTGCCAAGGCCCGAAAAGCGGCGGTGGCGAAGCTCGATCAACTCACCGCCGGTAATGAAGAAAAAGACGCCGTCGTGACGGAGCCTGCACCGGGCAATTGAGTGGGTCTGCCCGTGGGTGTCGTTCGATTCCATCGCGGCCCCTGAGAGACCTTCACGCTGGCGTGCGAACGTCGCGTCGTCTGCGGCATGAAGACACGCGAATGTCCTGTCCCATCGAAGCCAGATGCGCCAGCGAAGATCGCTCGACATTCGAGTCCTTTGCTTGTGCGTCGGGCTGCGGTGGTTGATAGCGCCATGCCGCTCACGGAACACCATTTTCAACAAGTATGGTGGAGAGCCGAAAGTAGTAGGCACATTCCATGTGCCGTAACCGGTGACTTGCGGGCGGCACATGGAATGTGCCTGCTACTTTGCGGCCAAAGTGGGCGCCAGTGGGCGAACGAAGGAACGCTGCCGACGAAGCGTTGCAGCCGTTACGTCCCGTCTCGTCCCACAGTGAGAGCGTGACGATTGTGCCGGGTGAGCGCGATTCGGCAAAACTTGCCGCGTTAAAGTGGCGATAGTCTTCCTTGTAAGAAGACTTTGCCGGGGAGCAACCGCCTCCCATTTCGGCTCTGTCAAAGTTGCAAGCCCCTCGACGAACGGCCAACTGCGGCGCGAACAGTCTGTTGAAAAACGTAGGGTGAGTGTCCCGCTTGCCCATCTTTTCAGTTGGAAAACGGGCAAGCCAGAGGCTTATCCTACGTTTTTCAACAGGCTGCTCAGCGTCGCGTTTTCGGGGGACATGAGCAGGACATCCCTTTCGGTCTCGGACGACCTCGTTTTCAAGCTTCATTCCCGCCGAGGGATTGGAAGGAGCTACCGTGTTCACGTCGGAAAGCAGCAAGTTGAAGTCGATCGAAAATCAATTGGCCGATCAGCAAAAGCAGTCCTGGGCGATGCTGGTGGTCGGAGTGACCGTGGGGTTCGTGGGACTCCACTTTCTCATGGCCCGCCCGATGGCGAAGGAGCTGGAGCGGATGCAGCAGGACCTGACTCAGGTCGAGCAGCGGATGCAGGATTTGGTGGGTGCCCGCGATGAGGTTTGGGAAGCGAACAGTTTGCTGGCCAGCTTGAAGGCTCAGCAGGGGCAGATCGAGGATGCTCGCACGGCGTTGCAGATGATCCGCGAACTGCGTGGCGAATTGGTCGCGGAAGGGTCACGCAACGAGGAAGCAACGAAGTCGCTGGCGATGGTCTCCGGGCTGCAAACGCGACTGATCGAGCAACGGGCCGCGACCGAGATCGCCGATGCCGCGTTCGGCAAGATGCACGATGTCGAAGCGAAGTTGGTGGCTCAACGCGAGACCAACGAATCGGCAGCCAAGACCCTCGACGAGATGGTCGCGATCAAGGACACCGTTCGTTCGCAATCGGTCGATGTGGAGCAGGCCAAGGGCGCGTTGACTCAACTCGTTGCTATCGGGCAAGACTTGCGTGGCCAGAACGACGGTCTGACGAAAGCGGCTGACGGACTGAAGGGTCTGACCGAATTGAAGTCTGGTCTCACGAAAGCTGCTGAGAACATCGAAGTCGCGCAGTCGGTTTCGGACAAGTTGGTTGCTCTGGAACAGCGTCTGGCGGACGGTGGCCAGAGCGTGGATGTCGCCGCCGAACGAGCTGAGAACCTCATCGCCCTCAACACCCAGCTGAGTGGCAAGAGCCTCGATGTCACCTCGTCCCAAGAGAACCTCAACGGGATGCTCAAGTTGCAGGACACACTGGCGAGAAAGACCAACTCGGTCGCGGATGCCGTGCAAACGCTTGAGCTGCTGGGCGGCTTCCAAGAAGAGTTCGTCTCGCAGATTCAGGTCTTGGGCGAGATGCGTCGCAGCCTGATTGAGATCGGCATGATGGAGACGACCGTGTCACGAGTCTCACGGATGATGAAGCCGCTCGTCGAACTCGGCAACCTGCGTCGGCTCAGTGATGACGAGATGCGACAGGCGGCCCGCTCGATCCTCGATGGTCGCACGGCCACCCGCGTCTCGAAGAACTCGATGGAGTCCCGCCCGCAGCCAATCAACTCCGCCTCGAACGATTCTGCTACGGACAACCGTTCAGAGACCCCTGCCGAAACCGGCCTCGTCCCACTGCCGACCGACGAAGAGTGATCGCGGCCGATCAGCAGTGCCAGCGAACGACCGCTGAACAACATGCCCAGCCCAAGGGATCCGCTCCCTTGGGCTGGTGTCGTTTTCAGGGACGCCGTCGTGAGACCTCGCGCGGCCCTTGATAAGACCTCTGAGCGGGGCGGCGTCAGCCCCCTGGTTCTTGGGCGTAAGCCC
>JAYTQJ010000655.1:0-3075 GCA_043746775.1 Schlesneria sp. | reverse complement strand
GTGACCGTGGCACCCCAATTCCTCTGTTTCAACATGGCGATGGCCCAGATCAACTCGCTGATCGTCTCCAAACGGGGTGGGGTTTCAAATCAAAGCTGACTAAACTCCCGACCTTGCTCGTTTGATGCCCAACCTCGGGAGACCACTCATGAGACACGGATGGATTTCACTGACCTGTTTGGCTGTGTTCGGCCTGTTCGCGAACGGCTTGTTTGCCGGAGTTGCCTGCGCGGACGAGCCGGATCGCAGTCCGATCTCACTCGCGGTGAATGGAGATGGCCGCGCGTGCCTCACCGCCAACCACACGTCCGGCTCGGTGAGTCTCGTCAATTTGAAGGACGGTCGTGTTGAGAGTGAACTCGCCGTCGGACGCGGTCCCGCCGATGTGGTCTGGCTTGACGAGACGACAGCGATTGTCAGCCTCCTTCACGACGATGCTCTCGCCGTGGTGAAGCGTAACGGTGGCAAGTTGACTCTGCATCGCGCAGCCATCGTCGGCGACGAGCCTCGTGGGATCGCGTTGTCGAAGGACGGCAAGCGGTTGTTCGTGGCGCTCGGCGGAGAGGACGCGATTGCGGTCGTGGAGATCGCGGGGTTGTTGAATGCGAAGAGCGATGGCCAACAACCGGGGGCGGTCACTCGTTACTTGGCACCGGGCATCCCGAAGATGGTGCGAGTTTCACCCGATGGCCGCTGGCTGGTGGCCTGTTGCGCCGTGCCATCAGCGATCCTCGTTTACGATCTGACGACGAACGCCCTCGTCAGCGAGCGGCGTCTGTTTGACGGAGCCTTCAATCCGGGTGTCCCCGCGATCACGAAGGACTCGGGGCTGGTGGTGCTCCCACACGCGGTCAATCGTGAGTTCAGCGTCACGCCGCAGATGATCGACATCGGTTGGGTGATCGACAACCGCATCTCGAAGCTGCCACTCCCTGATGGTGAGCCGAGCACTCAGAAGCAGCTCGGTCTCGATATTCGCGGCAACGCGGTCGGCGATGCGTATGCGGCGGCGTTCAGTCCCGATCAGTCGCTGCTCGTCGTGACAGCGGGCGGGACGCACGAGTTGCTCGTGATCGACTTCGGTTCCATCCCGTGGCCAAAGGGCGATCCGGGCGACTTCCTCCCGGCGGCGATGCAGAAGGACAAGAGCAGCTTTCGGCGGATTGAACTCGGCGGGCGACCTCAAGCAGTCGAGTTCCTCGGTGAGCGAACCGTCGTCGTCTCGAACTATTTTTCCAACAGCGTGCAGATCGTCGATCTTGATGCCCGCGCGGTGACGCAGACGATCCCACTGGGAGGCCCGAGCGAACCGAGTCTCGCTCGTCGCGGCGAACACATCTTCTTCGATGCCGATCGCTCGATGCACAGTTGGTATAGCTGTCACACCTGCCACACGGACGGCCACACGGCAGGGCAAGTCTTCGACACGCGGAACGACAAAACGTATGGCACTCCCAAACTGACGCCGTCGCTGCGCGGCGTTGCCGAGACCGGCCCGTGGACGTGGCACGGCTGGCAGACTGATCTGCACGACGCGATGAAGCGGTCCCTCTCCGAAAGCATGGCGACGAAGCTGCCGATCACCGACGAGGACGCCGCCGCGATGGTCGCGTACCTCAAGACGCTCGATCATCCGACCAACCCGCGTGCCTCAACCCACGACGAGGCTCTCGCGAAGAAGATCGCTGCGGGAGAAAAGCTCTTCACCGGCAAAGCGGCTTGTGCGAGTTGCCACGCGGGAACTCAGTTCACGTCCGGCGAAACGTTCGACGGCAAAGTCGAAGACAAGAAGGATCGCGATCCCAACTACAACCCGCCGACGCTGCGCGGCCTCGCCTCCCGCCGACGCTTCCTCCACACCGGCAAAGCCCGCTCACTGGACGCCGTTCTCACCAAGCACCACCGCCCCGAAGACCTCGTCGGCGAAAGCCTCTCCGACGACGAACGCGCAACGCTGATCGAGTACCTCAAGTCGCTGTGATCCTTTCGTAGGGTAAGCGTCTCGCTTGCCCGTGATTTGCGGGTCAGAGCTGGGCAAGCGAGACGCTTACCCTACGTTTTTCAAATGGAATCAAAATGTCCTTCGACGAAATCTGGATTCACGTCGTTGCCACCCTGCGCGAGCATGCCGTCAAGCTGGTGACGGGGTTCGTGCTGATGGCTGTCGGCTGGTACATCGGCAAGCGGCGGGCGGCGACTCATTGGAAGAAGCAGGAGTTCTTCGATCGGCTCAACGTGTCGCTGAACACCATCGACGGCGGGACGCTCAAGATTCGGACGCTCAGCGAGAAACGGTGCGAGGAAGTCTTCTTGAACTCCGTCGCGTCCGACACCGTGCAGAAGCTGGCTCGTCAAACGACAGCCAACGATCCTGTATTGCCGATCCCGCTGAATGACTCGTGGTTCTTTTTGAATGCGGTGCTGAACGATCTGTCGGAACAGTTTGCCGTCGGCCTGATGAAGCGCGATATGGGTGCGCCAGTGACGACCGCCGTTTACCTCGTGGCTCTGACGTGTGAAGCGGCGGGTGACATGAGAACTCGTAAGATTCGAGCGATGGTCATGAAGAAGTCGCTGCTGACGAACCTTCCCGCCGAGATGCCAAAATTGGAGTCGGGGCATCACGGCACTCGCTGGCAGACGCTGCAATTCTTGGCGGCCGAGTACGCTCGCCACCCGCAACGATTCTTGGAGGTCGAGCTGTGCGTGTAAGGTTGTGACGGGGCACGAGTGACGTGACCGACAGAAGGCGTCGCCGTAGTCCGGCCCCCTTGGTTCCGACGAGGCCGTGAGAGAGAACACGCCTCCAATGACGTTGTTTCATCGACCTCGTTCGGACCAAGGAGTCCGGCACTACGGCCGTCATTCGCTGGATTCCAAATTCGGTTGGCCACGTCACGAATGCTTCCTCTGGCTTCCCCCGACTCCCTCTCAAAACAACTTCTGAGCAAGCCTCACAAGACTCAACCGGCCGCATTCTCTGCGGGACGTTCGAGTTGGATGACGCGCGCAGGGCCATCGCCTTGTTGAATCTGGGCTATGGAGTGCCACGGTCACGGAGCTTCGACGTGGCCG
>JAYTQJ010000654.1:0-34698 GCA_043746775.1 Schlesneria sp. | reverse complement strand
GCGGATGGCAAAGCCGGGGCGCGGATGAAGACCAAGAGAGACTGAATGAAATGTTGCACGCGGCATTGAGATGACATGTGAACAGCACTTCAATCTGCGGGCGTCGAGCTGCGATGGAATTAAGAACGAGCAAAGGAGCAGGGGAATGACGACACCGTTGGAAGTGGATTGTGCGGGTGTGAAGGCGAAGCTCGATGCAGGCTCCGCGTTTTTGTTTCTCGACGTGCGCGAGCCGGATGAGTACGCGACGGCACACATTGCGGGGACGATGTTGCTGCCGATGAGCCAGCTCGCCGGACGGGTCTCGGAATTGGAGGCTCACAAGGGCGGCGAGATCGTCGTTCACTGTCATCACGGCGGGAGAAGCCTGCGCGTGGTGAACTGGCTTCGCCAACAGGGCTTCGACCACGCCATCAACTTGGCGGGCGGGATTGACCTGTGGTCGCAAGTGATCGACGTGAGCGTGCCGAGGTATTGAAGGCGAACTCGTTCGAGAGTTTGTTCGTAGGATGGGCACTCCCGCCCGTCCGCTCCTGCTCGTTCATTTCTCAAGGCCAAAGCCGGACGGACGAGGGCGTCCATCCTACGGTCGAGGACTACGGGGCATGAAAAACGAAGAACCCCGGTCCAAGTGGATCGGGGTTCTGGTGTTGTCTGCAGAGATGACGCGGTGAGGCGGGACGCTCAATGCTTTTCGATCGGCGGCCCCATCGGGTCTTTGCGTTCGGTGATGACCGGGCAGTTGAGAGCCATTTCGGCGTTGAGGGCGGTGTAGTCAGCCCATTCGGCGGGCAGGTTGTCTTGGTGGAAGATCGCGGCGGGCGGGCATTCGGGGACGCACGCTTCGCAGTCGATGCACTCTTCAGGGTGAATGAAGAGCATGGCTTCCCCTTCGTAGAAGCATTCGACCGGACAGACCGTCACGCAGTCGGTGTACTTGCAGTTGAAGCAGGGTTCAGCGACGACATGCGTCATGTTGGGACTTTCGTGTCAGGGTTTTGAGAATGATTCGACAAGTTTGTACTGATCATCTGTGTGTTGATCATCGGGATTGTGCCGGTCAACCGCTTGAGGTTGCTGTCGGCAGTCTTATCGGAAATCCCAACGGGGCGACTGAAATGGATTGCGTTGAGATCGTTCACGGAACCGGTAAAACCGGCGAAATCTTAGGTCCACTCCGAAAGAGCGTCAAGAAATGGTGCGAGAGATTCTCGACCGCAGGAATACATCTCAGTCTGTGTGGCGAAGCGGTCGAGTCCAGTGTGGCGGGAGTCGAGGACTGGTCCAAAAGCAGTGTCGCCTTTCGTTCCGCGAAAGATCACTCTTTCGCGGAGTGAAAGGCGACAAGCGGTGGAGTTGTACTTTGACAGGTTCGAGGCATCTTGTCCGGCGAAGGGGCTGTGAATAGAGTGACGGCGGTATCGGCGTGAGAAACGCCCCGTCTCGTCGTGAGTGAACTTGCAGCGTATGAACAGGTGTGACTGTGGCTCTGACCGACATTGACCGCAATCTGTTGGCGAACTGCCTCGACCGGCAACCCGGTGCGTGGAAGGAGTTCGTGGATCGTTTCGCAGGAGTGTTCGTTCATGTTATCCAGCACACCGCTCACGCCCGCAGCGTTCAACTGTCCAGGCACGACATTGACGACTTGTCGGCCGACATCTTTCTCATGCTGGTCGATAACGATTTCGACGTGTTGCGGCGGTTCCGCGGTGAGAGTTCTTTGGCGACCTATCTGACGGTGATCGCGCGCCGGATCGTGGTTCATGAAGTGACTCGACGGCGCATGGCCGAAGCAATGGGGCATGTGAAGGCTCACGGCGCGACTCTCGAACATGTCAATGCGAACGAGTTTGATGCCTCGGCCCGAATCGAGAATCGCGAACTGGTGCAGCGGATGCTCGATGGCCTCGTCGAGACCGAGGCGATGGTCGTGAAGCTCTTTCACTTGGAGGGGCGTTCCTACCGCGAGATCAGCGCGGGGTTGGGTGTTCCCGAGAACTCGATCGGTCCCACTCTGAGTCGTGCGCGTGAGAAACTGCGGCAGAATTCGCTCACCCGCGACGATGCGCGGGTTGATGTAGCGACGTGAGGCGAGTGCAAAGAGTTGCCTGCCGGCCTCCCACCAACCCGAAGTGTGAACGAGGGTAAAGTCTATCGGCGTCCTTGTTCACGCTTCTTCACGCTTCGGGTGAGTACAGGTGAGACAACTCTTGCTGGTTGCCTGACTCGGTGAAATCCATCAAGCGGCGCAGTCCCTCCCACGGTTGGATGTAGGTGAGGAACGGCAGTCCATCCACCGTGGCTTCGCGCAGCCGCGTGATGCCATCGACAGCGGGGCCGACTGTGACGAGGCGTTCGAGTAACTGAAGCTGTTGATTTGCCGTCCAATCTCGCGCCGCGTGCGTTTTGTTTGTGAGTGCCAGCACGGCGGCGGCGAGGGCTTGTCCTCCCCAGTTGCTGACTCCCGCCACGATTGTCCAATCGGTGGCAATGCGACACGGCACGCGCGCGGCGTGAGGGCCGTTCAGTCGGCGATGCAGTGCCTGCCACGGGATGCTGCCCATACCAATCTCATTCCCGCCGTCACCAATCCCGATCGTGCGAATGTCGTCGCGAGAAGCCACCAGTTCAAACAACCGATGCAGCGGTGCCGTGTGTGCGTCGATGCACTCGCCGCGCATGTTGTGGCAGTGATCTTGGTCGCTGGGTGGGACGAGGCGGACGAAGTCGTGTTGCGTGGACCAATCGGAGCCGATTGTTCCGAGAAGCTGCGTTTGAATGGAGGCACTCGTGTGCGACGGGCCGACGCGTTCGAGTGAGATCAGATGCGTCAGGGGCGGCTGGTGTGAGGTTGTTGCCAGCAAACGCGCGAACCAATGTTCCTGTTCCTCGTGCCGAGACGGGATCGAGCAGACTTCCTCGGGCGCGAGTCCCATCTCTTGTGCGGCGACTTCGACGGCGGTGCGGCAGGGTTCATCGGTCGCGATCTGGATTGAAATGCCAAGTTGCTTGAGGGCTGCGGCGAGGAGCGCAGTTCCAGGTGGGCCATCTGTTTCAGCGGCGGGTGGCGAAGCACCGGGGATGAAGAAGCCGGTGACGAGGAGGACTCGCCGACCATGCTCAGCGAGATGTCGCGCGGCGGCAGTGAGATGTCCCGGACAGAGTGGACCGCGCGCGGCCTCTGATGCGATCAGGCCGCGCTGCGCGGGATCGCGACGGATGAGTCGTTCCATTTCAGCGAGCCGGGAGTCGATGGTCACGGAGCTCTTTCGTGCGCGAAAGGTTTGAGGTGGGTGGAGGCTGCGCGTGGTTTCGCCGATGATTTCGCTCGTTTGTAATCCGCCTGACCACTCAAAACAAAGTCCGCCTCGCGCATCGAGACAGGGATAGGGATTGGAGATCGAAGGCTGCGTGGTGTTCATCAAGGAAGTCTGAATCGTGCGCTCGAAATCAGGGTTGATGTGAGGTGATTCCTGCCGTTGCGTTGCGGGTTTCATTCCTGCTTCTGAGAAATTCCAGAACGACTCAGTTCATGTGGTTGTCAGTCCGAATGGATGTTGCCAGAATCCGCCGCGACACAAGGCGGGCGAATGGGGCAAACGCACATTGTCTGTGCATTCCATCGCACTTCCTGCCACGCGGAAGCGAGTCGAAATGGACGAGAAGAAACCTTCCACCGCTGATATCCTCGCCAAGATCCGAGCACAAAAAGCGGCAGTTGCTGCGGCTGAGAGTGCTGGCGCAGAGGCCGTGGTTGCGACACCTGCTCCTGAAGTGGCGACTTCCGTCGCGGCGGTTGCTCCAGCGGCAGCGGCTCCGGTTGCAAAGCCTGGTTCCACGAAGGACATCATGGCGGCGATTCGCGCGAAGGCGGCCGGTGCTGTGGCTCCGACATCGCCTTCGGTCGCAGCACCCGCGAATGAGTCCGCTCCTGCGGCGGCGAAACCTGTGACAGCAGCGGGTCCACGTCCGTCGGTTCAAGACATGTTGAAGGCGGTGCGTGAAGGAAAGGCTGGCGCGATCGCGGCGGCTCCTGCACCGGGCGTTGCGTCTGCGAAGGCTCCTGTTGTCGCTCCGCCCATGCCCTCGAAGCCCGTCGTGGCCTCGAAGAAAAAAGTAGAGCAACCTCGTCGCGGCTTCCTGATGACGGCGCTCGTGGTTGCGTTTACCCCGTTCTCGACGGCCTTCAATTTGGCTTGGACGAGCATCACGGCGGTCACGGGAATCGCGACGCTCGGTACGGCTCGGTTTATGTTTCCAAATGTCCTTGTTGAGCCACCGTCCAAATTCAAGGTGGGACCGGCTTCGGACTACCCGCTCAACTCAGTGTCCAATAAGTGGAAAGATCAATACGGCGTTTGGATCGTTCACACCGACCAGTACGAAGGTCGCAATTTGATCGTCGCTCTGGCTTCCGTGTGTACGCACCTTGGCTGTACTCCGAGCTGGCTGGATGGCGAACAAAAATTCAAGTGCCCTTGTCACGGTTCGGGTTTTTATATGACGGGCGTGAACTTTGAAGGTCCCGCGCCGCGGCCGCTAGAGCGGGTCGGCTTACGGGTTGCCGAGGGTATGCTCGAAGTTGATAAGAGCGTGAAGTTCCAGGAAGAGATGGGGCAGTGGGTCGATGCGGCGTCGTTCATCGAATTGGCGTGAGGGTGGTTTGGGTTGTGGCGAAGCGGATTTTTCGATCTGCCCGTGACTTGAGTTGGCGGTGAAGTTGGGTGGGTGTTCATGGCCTCCCTGCATGTTTGAGGGTTCATTGATGTCTGTTGGCGACTACATTCGCGGCTCGCAGATTTGGAAGTCAATCTTCCGTCATCCGGCCCCCGTTGACCGGCGTAACCGCATCGTCGTGATGCTGACGAATTTCTTCCTGCATCTGCACCCGGTCTCGATCAAACAGCAGGGGATTGCGCTCTCGTACACATGGTGCATGGGCGGGATCACGTTCTTCCTGTTTCTCGTCGAGACGATCACGGGTGTGCTGTTGATGTTCTACTACCGTCCCACGCTGGAGTTTGCCTTCAATGACATCTTGGCTCTGCGCGACGTGACGACGCTTGGGATTATGCGTGAGATTCACCGCTGGGCGGCCCATGCGATGGTCATCACGGTCTGGCTGCATATGTACCGCGTGTTTTTGACGGGTAGCTACAAGCCGCCGCGTGAGTTCAACTGGGTGATTGGTGTGCTGCTGCTCGTTCTGACGCTGCTTCTCTCGTTCACCGGCTATCTGCTGCCGTGGGATCAGTTGGCGATTTGGGCGATCACCGTCGGTTCCAATATGGCTCGTGCGACGCCGGTGCTGGGTTACGAAGGCCCCGGCGCTCAGTTGCTCAATATCGGTGGATTCGATCTGATTACGAACGGCAGTGATGCGCGTTTCCTGTTGCTCGGGAGCCGCTTCGTGAGCGAGGCGACTTTAAATCGGTTCTATATCCTGCATTGCGTGGCCATTCCGTTGGTGGTTTCGCTGTTGATCGCGATTCACTTTTGGCGAGTTCGCAAAGACGGCGGAATTAGCCAACCACTATAGTCGTGTCGCGAGGATTCGCTCCGTGCGGAGCGGGCGGTTGTCTTGGAAACGCGTGTTGGAAATCTGCGGCTACTGACTTATGCAAACGAATCTGCTTCACAATCCTGATCTGACAGCGTCCGTAATCTTCGGGCTGGGTTGGGTCTATTTGCTGCTATTCGTGATGAACTCGTGGTGGGTCCGTCGCAGCTTGGCGATGGATGGCGATTTTCGCTTGAGGCTTGGTGGGCTGCTCGGCAAAGGGATTGATGTCCCGGTGGCAGCTTTTTGGGCGGTCTACGCCGCCATGCTGTTTATTGTTGCTGTCACTCATCTGACTCGTCTCAATAGTCCGCAGGTGTTCCTGCTGAAGATGCCCGAGATTCTGAAGGCTCCCATCAACGCGGGGTCGAATCCCGTGGTGTTCTTCGTGGGATCGACAGCACTCTATATTGCGATGATCGTATTCCGCAGGAAGTGGACGACCGACACCGCAGGCTGGATTCTGCTCAACCTGTCGATGCTGTTCATGACGCTCAGCGTGACCGACTACGACTTCCGGCAGATCGTGGGTAAGCCCGACAACGTGCCGATCGTGGCGATGCTCTACATCGTCGGCTTCTTCACCTGGCTGTACTTCAAGAAGTCGGTTGATAATGACCAGCGGAAGGCGGAAGGCCGACCGCTGTTCGAGCAAGAGAATAACGAGAAGGTGCTGACGTGGCCCGATCTCGTGTACACCGAGTTGATCTGCATGGTCGTCGTGACTGCGATCTTGGTAGCGTGGGGCATCGTGTTGCAGGCTCCTCTGGAGGAACCGGCATCAGCGGCCAAGACGCCCAATCCGTCGAAGGCTCCGTGGTACTTCCTCGGTCTCCAAGAGATGCTCGTTTACTTCGATCCTTGGATGGCGGGTGTGGTGTTGCCGAGTGTGATTCTCGTCGGACTGATGGCGATCCCGTACATCGACTTTAATAAGCTGGGCAATGGTTACTACACGTTCAATGAACGCAAGTTTGCGGTCTCGACTTTCCTGTTCGGCTTCCTGCCGCTGTGGGTCGCGATGATTGTGTTGGGAACATTTCTGCGAGGCCCCAACTGGAACTTCTTCAGCCCGTATGAGTACTGGGATGTCCACAAGCTGGAACTCTTGAACAACGTCAACTTGTCCGAGTGGTTCTGGCTGACGATCGTAGGCCAGCAACTACCGGTCGCTCCTGCTGGTTCTGAGCTTTGGTATCAGATTGTCATGATTCTGCTACGCGAGTGGCTGGGGTTGGTGGTGGTCGCTGCCTATTTGTTTGCGTTGCCTCCGCTGATGGCGGCGACTGTGTTCCGGAAGTTCTTCACCAAGATGGGCTTTCTCCGGTACATGGTTCTCGCCAACCTGATGCTGTTCATGATGTCGCTGCCGATCAAGATGGTTTTGCGGTGGGTGATCAATCTCAAGTACATCGTGGCGATCCCAGAGTGGTTCTTTAACATCTGACGCGATGCCGTTTGCAGCCCTCGCGCTGCGTCGGAATTGATTCAGTGAAGTTGTCCGGCCGACAGTGGGCCGGGTTTGCCTTTCCGCAGAACTGACCCGAAGGATGGTTCGGTACCATGCCGGCGACTGACGACTATCTCCGTAGCCCTAAGCTGATGCACCGCGTCTTTTGTGCCAGCGCGCTCCTGCTGTTGTTCACGACAGTGTGGATGATGTACGCCGATAACAACGACGAATGGCGCACGTATCAGCGTCAGGCGTTCAAGTACCAAGGCGAACGGATTCGGTCGCGCGAAGCGGCCGAGAAAGCAGCGCCGGAACACAAGCAAAATGTCGCTGACCTTGAGGCGAAGATCAGCGCGGCGGAAGCCGATTTGGTGAAACGCGATACTGAGGTCACGTCGCTGACTCAGATCGCCAAGGATGCCAGTGACGCGTCCGCGAATCACCTGCGTGCCCTGAAGGTTCAGCGTGCTAAGCGAGACGTGGCGCGTGCCAACTACAACCTCGCCATTCGTGACAATCTGCAAGGCGACGCTCTCAAGCGACGCACCGTTGAATACGAAAAAATCGAAGCTGACGTCAGCAAGATGGAGTCGGATAACGCCGAGAACAGACTTGAACTGGACAGCGCGAAGGCCAGTCTCAGTGCAGTCACCGGTGAGCGCGACAAAGCTCAGAAGGAGCTGAAGGGCGAACAGACCAAGATCGTTCTGCTTCACGCCGCTCTGAATAAGATCGCTCCGGACAATTGGCCGTCAAGGTTCAAGCGCGACTTGATGCTGTTGCCGATCATCGACGGCTTCAATTCTCCCGAGCGGATCACTCAGGACTGGTTGCCCCGACTGGAGTTTCCGCTGGGTGGCATGGGCGTGGTGTCGCGGTTCGACCGCTGCCGTACCTGTCACGCGATGATCGATTCGGTCGATGACACCGTCAAAACTTCAGTTGCTGGAGCCTTCCCTCACGGCCTCTCCAAGGATGGCAAGCAGACGGCAGACGGCAAGTTCCCACATCCGTTTGCGTCTCATCCGCGCCTCGATGTTTATCTCGGTGCGACCAGCCCGCATCCGTTGCCTAAGTTTGGTTGCACGGTCTGCCACGAAGGACAAGGGTCGGGAACCTCGTTCCAAAACGCTTCGCACACGCCGAACGATCCGGCTCAAATGGCAGAATGGGCGCAGGCTCAGACGGAAAAAACTCCGCACGGCCACAATTGGTTCGACAACCACTTCTGGGAACGGCCGATGAACCCGAAGCGGTTCGAGGAATCGTCCTGCATCAAGTGCCATGTGAACGTGACTGAACTCGCGGTGAACCCGAAGTTCGGTCCAACGGCTCCGAAAGTCGCACGCGGTCATCGCTTGGTCGAAACCTACGGCTGCTTCGGTTGCCACGAGATTCAGGGCTTTGAAGGGACCAAGATCATCGGTCCCGATCTGCGTCTCGAACCGAGTACGCCTGAAGAAGCGGTCGCCATCGCTGCCGACCCGAATCAGGTAGCTGGCAAGATGCGGAAAGTCGGCCCTTCGTTGCGGCATCTCGCCCTGAAGGTTGATGCGGGCTTCGTGGCTTCTTGGACAGAAGAGCCGAAGCGGTTCCGTCCGACGACGCGGATGCCTCAGTTCTTCAAGCTCGACAATCAGTCAGATGCTCACGGCCAAAAATTCAACCCGATTGAAATCGCGGCGATCACACATTATCTGCTCGCCAAATCGACCGAGTTTCAGCAGCTCGCCGCTGCCGACGACCAGTACAAACAGCTCGCCTACAAGCCGCTGGCGAGATTGCTTCCGGACTCCATTCCGAGTGCCGAGCGAGGCAAAGAATTCTTCGCGACCAAAGGCTGCGTCAACTGCCACACGCACGATGCCGTTAAAGGTCTCGACATGACCTTTGGTCCTGAGCTTTCCAATGTTCACGAGAAACTCAAGGCGGGCAGCTTCGGCTTTGACTGGCTCTATACTTGGGTGCGTGAACCGAGCCGCTATCACCCGCGCACGCGGATGCCGGCTCAGCCGCTCGAAGTGGAAAAAGTGGATGGTATCGACACCGATCCTGCTGCCGACATCGCCGCATTCCTGTTGAAGCTCAAGCCGGAGGAGAAGCCAGCAGACTACAAGCCGACCCCAGCCACGCCGTTTGAAGTTCCTGCGGTGGACGATGCCGTGTTGGATGAACTGGTGTCTCACTTCCTCGGGAAGGTCCTCACGAAATCGCAGATTGAGGGCTTCATCAAGGGGGCGGATGATAAGAAACAGGGTGAGTACCCGGTTCTCGCGGATCGGATTAAGGGCGATGAGATCGAGTTGCTGGCGAAGGGCCAGGCCGAGCTGGACGCCACCGAGTGGAAGAATCGCAAGCTGACGTACCTCGGTCGTAAGACGATCACTCGCTACGGTTGCTACGGTTGCCACGACATCCCGAACTTTGAGCAGGCCCGCCCGATCGGTACGGCTCTCCAAGACTGGGGCAAGAAGGACCGTTCGCGATTGGCGTTCGAGCACATTCACGAATACCTGCACCACCACGGTGAACCTGATCTCGGCGTGAAGGTCGAGTCATTCGCGGCAAAAGGTGCGTCGGGAGCTGGCGTTCGAGTCACCAAGGGGAGTGACGCCAGTCAAGGCGGCTTAAAGACTGGCGATATCATTGTCAGTTTGGACAAGACTCCGGTGTCGGACATCGAGCAGTATGAAGCCGCGCTGGGGCGGACTGTGGTAGGGAGTCATTTGGCTGTGGACGTGATTCGCGACAGTCACGAACAGACGCTCACCTTGGCCGCTGATGCGTCGCTACTCGATCGAGTCGAGGCGGGAATTGGCCGCGCGAAGCGGGACGAATTCAAGACCGAAGCTTCGCGCGATCGGGAAAATTCCGCCGCGTTCTATGTCGAAAGTCTGCTCCATCACGGCCGGCCCGGGTTCCTGTGGCAGAAGCTCCGTCAACCGCGCAGCTACGATTTCAAGATGATCGAGACCAAGCCTTACGACGACCGACTGCGGATGCCGAAGTTCCCGTTCTCGGAGGACGACATCGACGCCATCGCGACGTTCGTTCTCGGGTTGGTCGCGGAACCGCCGGCGGCGGAATACTTGTACAACCCATCGGGACCGGCTGGCGCGCGGATACGCGGTGAGAAGCTGATCGAGCAGTTCAACTGTTCCGGATGTCACATGCTGGAACTCCCCAAGATTCGCTATGCGGCAGATGTGGATGGGATCACCGCGTCGGATGCGGCCATCGAGTACCCGGAGGCCATCGCGTTGCTCAAGAAGCTGCGTCCGATGCGCGACGGCACGACCGGTGAAATGAAGTCGGTCAAGGTGGGCGATGCGATGAAGTCGCTGCCGATCGTCCAGTTCCACGGTATGGTGGCGGGTGAACCTGAAGTTGATCTGCCGTTGGAGGAGCAAGAGTACGTGGTCGAGCTTTGGGAAACCTTGCGGGTTGCTGGGAAAGAACTTTTCCCGACCTACAAGTTCATCTTCCCGGCTACCAGCTTGGACAAGATCGAAGGGGCACGAGGAGGCAGGTACGCCGAGTGGCTCGTGCAGCGGCTCGTCAACAACAAGAAGGCCAAGGAAAAGTCATTGGCTTGGCAAATGTCGCCTCCGCCGCTCTACAAAGAGGGGACGAAGGTCCAGACTCCGTGGTTGTTCAACTTCCTGAAGAATCCGGGCAAGCTGCGGCACACGACGGTGCTGCGGATGCCGCGGTTCACGTTGAGTGACGATGAGGCGCAGGCGTTGGCAAACTACTTCGCGGCCGTGGATGGAACGCCCTTCCCGTATCAGTTGATCGAGGAACGCGAGCCAGCCTACTTAAATGCGATAGAGACGGAGTTCCACGAAGCGTTCCCAGCCAAGAAAAACGAGTATTTGAATGAGTCGTGGCAGATGTTGAACGGGGATCTGTGCATCAAGTGCCACTCGGTTGGCGGTCGGCAGGTGGTGATCAGTGATCCCGCCAAGGACATTCGCGGGCCGGACCTCGATCTCGCCGCTGAGCGACTCAAGCCGGATTGGTTGCAGTTGTGGTTGTTCAATCCCAAGTGGGTGACGCCGTACACGTCGATGCCGTCTCCGCTGCCGAAGCAGAAGGCTGGCGAGACTCCCCGTTATCCGCAATTGTTCGGGGCGGATGGCTCTAAGCAGACGGTTTCGTTGCGGGATGCGCTCGTCAATTACCACAGGCAGTTGGAGCGCGAAGGCAAGACGGCCGAGGCACCGAAGCCAGCGGCTGCGACTGCGGGAGGTGGTCAGTAATGAGAAGCCAGATGACTTGTTTAGTGAAATGGAACGCGGGACTCGCTCTCAGTGCCTCCTTGGTGTTGGCGTTGAATGTCGGTTGTAGCGGACCCTTGGTGAGCGGCGCGAATTCACAGACGACCGTGACACATCGCCCGGCGACGAAGGATGCTGTTGCTAGGTCTGCGGACACGACGGCTGCGGTCACAGCCGGTGATGCCGTTCCCGTTGAGGGTGGAGTTGGGAATCTTAAGGGGCGTGTGGAGTTCGTCGGAGATTTCGCGCCGCTCGCGCCGCTGTTCGTCAAAGGGGGAGCCACGAAGGATCCCAGCGTCTGTGGTGCCGAAGCTATTCCGAACGAGACGATTCTCGTCAAGGATAGTGGTCTCGCGAATGCGTTCATTTATCTCGACAAGGTTCCCAAGGGAGCCGTGATTCCCGCAGCAGGCGAGAAGGTTGATTTTGATCAGAAGGTTTGCATCTTCACTCCGCACGCCATGATCGTCCGAGTAAAGCAGGCGGTCAGGGTGCTCAATTCGGATGGTGCCGCCCACAATACGCACACGTATCCAAAGAAGAACTCGGCATTCAATAGCGTCGTTCAGCCGAATGATCGTGGCGGAGTCGATCTGGTTTACAGCCAGGCGGAGAAGGAACCGTTCCAAGTCGGTTGTGACATTCATTCTTGGATGACCGCCTATCACCTGCCGCTTGATCATCCATTCGCGGCTGTCTCCGCTGCCGATGGGACATTTGAAATCAAAGACCTGCCTGCCGGAAAGCACGAGTTCAAGGTCTGGCACGAAGCTGGCAAGATGGTTGAGAAGGCGCTCGTGGTGATAATCAAGCCGGGCGACAACGAAGTCTCGATCAAGGTGCCAGCCAGCAAGCTGGGCAAGTAAGTTTCCCGGCGCAAGTTCAGTTTCTCGGCGGAGGACTCGGACGAACCGAGTTGCCGCCGCCACGAATCGCAGAGACGGTGTTCATGATGTTTCGGCACAGTTCAAATCATTGCAGCGCGACGATCGCCCGTTGGCAGCTTGTCTGTGGGCTGGCGTTGGGTATTGCGAGCGGTCTGGTTGGTTGTGGCACCGGCCCGAAGGCCGAGTTCTCCTACCGCGATGCCACTCAAAAATTGATCCCCGTCGCCCGGAAGGCAATCGAGAAAACGCTCGAAGACGGCTTTGGCACGCCTCACAACCTCGTCGCCTGGGAACGGTTTCCCATCGCTTATGGCGGTGCCAAAGCGAGCGTGGTTGCTCCTGCTGAGGGAACTCCACTCGCTGCCAAGACGATCTCAATAACGGTCGATGGCGAGGCGTCCAAGATTGTTCCTGGTGCGTCGCTGTTGTGGGTCACCGGGCCGCGTGCTGGTGAGAAGACGACTGCCGACAAGGTGGACTCTTACGACGCGAAGGCCAACGCACTCACTTGGTCCGGCTCGTCTGAACCTGTTCCCGCTGCGGGTGACGTGTTGATCGTGGGCTTTGGGCAAGCCCTGCAACAGGGCCGCGCTGTCTACATGAAGAACTGCATGCACTGTCATGGTGTGAGCGGTGACGGTAACGGTTCGACGGCACAATTTCTCAATCCCCGTCCTCGCGATTATCGACTGGGCGTCTTCAAGTTCACCTCGACTCTCTCCGCCGAGAAGGTGAGCCGCGAAGACCTGCATCGAGTTGTGAAGTACGGCATTCCGGGAACCTACATGCCGTCGTTCCTGCTGCTCGGTGAAGCGGAAACCAAATCGGTGGTCGAATACGTCCGCTGGCTGGCGGTGCGTGGCGAGTTTGAGAAACGCACGGACGACGATCTCGGCGACTTCACCGAAGATGCGGTGGCCGACACGGTGAAGAAGGCCGCTACGGCTTTTGAAGCGGCTAAGAAGGCGGGGGAAAAACCCGCCAGTCCGGTGAAGGAGCGAGAGGCACGCAAGCTGGCCTCCGAGGCGTTTGCCAAGTATCTGGCCAATGACATGGAAATTGCGGTCGAAGACACCGCCACATTCCTCGCCAATGCTTGGACGCAGGCGGATGACGAGGTGAGCCGGATCGTGCCGACCGAGGCACGGGTCCCCGACGACGCGAAGTCACGCGAACGGGGACGCCTGCTTTATATGTCTGACAAAACCAAGTGCTACACCTGTCACGGAATGCTCGGTAAAGGTGATGGAGCGGCGACGGAAGACTTCTGGAAGAAGCCGGGTTCGGAGGAGTTGTATCCTCGACGCGGCCTGCATGATGCGTGGGGCAATCAACTCCAACCTCGTAATTTGACACTCGGCCAGTACCGTGGTGGTCGGCGTCCGGTGGATGTGTTCCGCCGGGTGTATGCTGGGATCAAGGGGACGCCGATGCCGGGGTTTGGTAAGACGGCGCTGAAGGACGCGGAGATTTGGGATATCGTCAATTTTGTGATGAGTCTCCAGTACCAGTCGCCTCAACCTGCGAAGACGAATGCAGGTGGACATGTGGTGGCGACGGGCATGCCGGAAGCCAAGTGATGTTGGCTGCGGTGTGATGGGTGTCTATGAAAAGTCGGCGTGCGATGCGGTTGGTGTTGGGTTTTCAGTGAAGGCGAATGCCGTGGGTAAGCTTTGGTCATTGTTCTTCGTGTTTTCGGCCGTGATCGCGGTGGCCCTATGCTGGTTCGCGCCCGATTGGAACTGGTGGTTCCCCGGCGATGGCAAGGCTCACTCGACGCTCGGCGGGAAAATCGACGACCTGTTTCACCTGATCCTGATCATCGTGGCGGTGACGTTCATTGGGACTCAAGCGGTGCTCGGCTATGTGCTGTGGCGCGGAGCGACGATCAAGCCCGAAGAGAAGGCGCTGTTCTCTCACGGCAGTCACAGCCTTGAGGTGATCTGGACCATCGTTCCGTCGGCCGTGCTGCTGTTCATCGCTCTCTACCAACTGGATGTGTGGGCTCAGTTCCGCATCAAGGGGGCGATCAAGGACTCGCACGGGAGAATGGTTCGCCCCGAGCCGGTGGCCGAATTGACGGCTCGTCAGTTTGAGTGGCGGATTCGTTACCCTGCCAAGGGGAAGCCGCTGCAGCCGAGGCCGCAACCGGATGACATTTACTCCGTCAACGAGTTGCATGTGCCGTCCGGACGACCGGTAGAAGTCACATTGCGGACGGATGACGTTCAGCACGCGATCTTCATTCCCGAACTGCGAATCAAGCAGGACGCCGTGGCCAGCCTGAAGATCCCGGTCTGGTTCGATGCCCTTGAAAACCGCGATTACGAAATGCTCTGTGCCGAGTTGTGTGGCTGGGGCCATTACAAGATGAAGGCCAAAGTGGTGGCGAGGTCGGACGAAGACTTCGATGCTTGGAAGGAACAGACCGCAGTCGAGCAGTTCGATGACGGGTTCCGGAAGCCTGCTGAAGAGAAATAGACGGTTGGGTGCGTGGCCTCGTCTTAACCGCAAGCCAAAGGCGAACGCGACTCGGCGGAAGCCCCTCACCCTCTCCCCGCATAGCCGGGGCGAGGGGACTAAGGTAAATCTCAAAGTCAACGAAACGAAGATTGAAGCGGCGAATTGGCCGCAGTTTGTTTAGCCGAGAGGCGAGAGAATCATGAGTACGCTGCATCCTTCCATCGAACATGCTGGCCACGCCGATCACGGTGGGCACGGGCATGGCCATCACGAGTTGAGCTTCATTCAGAAGTATGTCTTCTCGACCGACCACAAGGTCATCGGTCTTCAGTTTCTATTCACCACGCTGATCATGCTGATGGTCGGTGGTGCTCTGGCGCTGGGTGTGCGATGGCAGTTGGCTCGGCCGTGGGAATACATGCCGATTTTTGGCGACCTGAGTTTCGCTTCGGATGGCGGGCAGATTTCGCCCGAAGCCTACACGATGCTGTTCACGATGCACGCCACTGTGATGATCTTCTTGGTCATCATCCCGATCCTGGCGGGCGCGTTCGGAAACTTTCTGATCCCGCTCCAAATCGGGGCGGACGACATGGCGTTTCCGGTGCTGAACATGCTCAGCTACTGGTTCATGTGGCCTGCAATCGCTTGCTTCGCGTGTGCCTTGGGGCTGGCTCCGAATTGGTTGAACGAGACGTTCGTGCAGATGGGGATGGAGAACTTGGTGGTGCGGGGTGGTTTGATCGCTGGCGCGGCCAACGGTTGGACCTCGTACCCGCTGCTTTCCGCCTTGGAGCAGGCTTCGCCTAGTTCCGGTGCCGCTCAAACTTGGTGGCTGATTGCGGTCACGTTCATCGGTGTTTCTTCCATGATGGGGTCGGTCAATTACATGACGACGATCATCAACATGCGGGCACCGGGGATGACGCTCTTCCGAATGCCGTTGACGATTTGGTCGATGTTTATCACCGCGATTCTCCAAGCCTTCGCATTGCCAGTGCTGACGGCGGCGGGCTTCATGCTCGTCGCGGATCGGATGCTCGGATTTTGCTTCTTCATTCCGTCGGGCGTTGTGGTCAATAACGCTGCCCCGACAGTCGGTGGTGGCCAGCCATTACTGTGGCAGCATCTGTTTTGGTTCTACTCCCATCCGGCCGTGTACATCATGCTGCTACCCGCCATGGGGATGGTTTCAGACATGCTGGCCTGTATGTGTCGCAAGCCGATCTTCGGTTACAAGCCGATGGTTTATTCGATGGCCGCGATCGCGGGACTCGGGTTCATCGTGTGGGGCCACCACATGTTCACCAGCGGGATGAACCCCGCGCTGGGGATGACGTTCATGGTCGCCACGATCATGATCGCGCTGCCATCCGCCATCAAAGTCTTCAACTGGATTGGGACGATCTGGGGCGGACGTGTTCAGTTCAACACGGTGATGCTGAACTGTGTCGCGTTCGTGTCGCTGTTCATCGTCGGTGGTTTGAGCGGCATCTTCATGGCGGCCGTTCCCGTGGACATTTACATCCACGACACGTACTTCATCGTCGCTCACTTCCACTACGTGTTGTTCGGCGCGACGTTGTTTGGTGTGTTTGGTGCGATTCAGTTCTGGTTCCCCAAGATGTGGGGCCGGATGATGAATGAGACTGTGGGCAAGATTCACTTCGTGCTGACGTTCATCGGTTTCAACTGCACGTTCTTCCCGATGCACTTGCTGGGGATCGCCGGGATGCCACGCCGGTACGCCGACCCGTACCACTTCCCTTACCTCGAACACCTGCTGCCCCTGAATCAGTTCATGACAGGGGCGGCGATCCTGATGGGCTTTGCTCAGTTCCTGCTGCTGGGCAACTTCTTCCTGAGCATTTTCTTCGGGCCGAAGTGTGGACGGAATCCTTGGAATGCTAACGGCCTCGAATGGTCGGCACCTTCGCCACCGGGGCACGGCAATTTTGATGTGCCACCCGTCGTCTATCACGGTCCTTACGAGTACAGCTCGCCGGTCAGCGGCGACAAAGATTTCCTGATGCAGACCGAGTACGTGCCGCTGGCTCAGCGGAAGGTGCATGACGGTCACTGATTTTTTGGTCCGCTGGTTTAACCGCAAGCCAGAGGCGAGCGCGTTGGCGGCACGCAGCCGTTCGACACGCTCGCCTTTGGCTTGCGGTTAAACGACAGAAGTCTCGGTCTCCCACGACAACATTTTCCCGTTCTTAGTACCCGCCCGCCGTTATGAATCCCTCGACCGCTCGTCGCTGGCTCCATCGGTTCGCGTGGCTGACGGCAACGCTGACGTTGCTGCTGCCCGTGACGACGGGGGCCGTCGTGACCACGCTCAAGGCGGGGATGGTGTTCGCCGATTGGCCTTCGTCCGATGGCTACAACATGCTGGCCTATCCGTGGCTCAGTTCGGCCCGCGATCAGTTTGTCGAACATGGTCACCGCTTGTCGGGACTGACGATTGGCTTGATGTGCATCGCACTCGCAGTGTTTGTTTGGTCGGTCTCCTGCGGCCGGTTGGCGAAGGTGCTGGCCACCGCGATTTTTGCCTCGGTCTTCGTCCAAGGGATGTTGGGGGGCGCACGCGTGTTGTTCGACAAGGAGACGCTGGCACTGGTTCACGGCGACTTCGCGGCGCTCGTGTTCAGCCTGATGGCGATTCTCGTGCTGGTGACGAGTGATGGTTGGGAGCAGCGTGAAAAAGTGAGTTCAACGGGAGTGGGGCGGACGGTGTTCGCTTGGGCCTTGGCAACGCTGGTTCTGATCGCCTTGCAGTACTTCTTCGGTGGGGTGCTGCGGCATCTGAAGCTCGGTTGGGCGTGGTCGATTCATCCGTGGTTCGCGCTTGCTCCGCTGGTGACAGTGGTGGTCCTCGTCGTTTTCGCGAGACGCGCTGGCTCCGTGATGATCCAACGGTGTGCGATGAGTCTCGCTGGCTTGGTGGTCTCGCAGGGACTGCTCGGTTTGGCGACGTGGTATGTGCGGTATGGAGTTCCCTCGTGGGGCGTGGTGGCTCAGCAGGAATCGATGAGTCAGATCGTGGTCTGTTCGCTACACAAGGTTGTCGGAATGTTGACGCTGATGACTTCGGTGTTGTCGGCGGTTTGTGTTGGCTCGGTTTTGTCGAAGGCTCAATGTGAGTCGGCTGAGCGGGTGGAGTTTGGTGGTGCCGTGATGGGAGCCGCGACATGAGTGCGATCGCTCCCTCAACAACATCTCATGCGAATGTCGCCAAGCCGGTGAGTTTGGGTTGGTCGAGCGCGATGGCGTCGCGATTGGCCGACTACATCGAGATCGCCAAGCCGCGTATCTCGCTGATGGTGCTGCTGACGGTGACGGTCGGCTATTTTCTGAGTCTCGAAGGGGCATGGAGTCCCGCGACGCTGGTTCATGCTTGGATTGGAATCGCGCTCGTGGCGATGGGGTCTTCGGCGCTGAACCAGTGGATCGAGCGTGAGACCGACGGACGGATGCGACGGACGATGAACCGGCCGTTGCCTTCGGGGCGGCTCAGTCCGGCCGAGGTGCTGACGTTGGGATTTGTCTGCGGTGGAGTCGGGACCGCGTACTTGGCCGCGTTCGTCAACGGGCCGACGGCGGCGATGACGGCGCTCACGTTTGTGTTGTATGCGGGGGTTTACACGCCGCTCAAAAGATACACGTCGCTCTGCACAGCGGTGGGGGCGATCCCCGGTGCGTTGCCTCCGGTGTTGGGCTGGCTCGCGGCGGGAGGCCGGTTGGATTGGTCGGCGGCTTCGCTGTTTGGGCTGTTGTTCTTGTGGCAGTTCCCGCACTTCCTGGCCATCGCGTGGCTGCACAAGGATGATTACTGTGCCGCCGGTTTGAGGATGCTTCCGGCGGGGAAGTCGCTGCCGCACGTGACGGGTCTGTTGGCGGTGGGCTATGCGTTGGGATTGATTCCGGTCAGTCTGCTTCCGGCCTATTTTGGCCTCGCCGGTTTGGCTTATTCGGCAACGGCCTTGGTGTTGGGGGCTGTGTACCTCGCTGCGTCGATTCAGTTCGCGTGCGATGAGACGCGGGAAAGTGCTCGGCGTGTGCTGTGGGTGTCCTTGGTTTATTTGCCGCTCATGTTGGTGATGCTGACTTGGGATCACTTCCGGTTGTTGGGGTGGTTGCCGGGGGCGTGAGATGGGCGAGTTTGACTGGCGAAGAAGAAATTGAAGCGGCTGTCGGCCGATCAGCTTTCTGCTGACAGAAAGCAACTGATAGTCCGCGATGTGACAGTGACAACTTGGTTTAGACGGTGGGTGATAACGATATGACACATTCAGTTCCGGCCCCGACGTTGAAGATGGGCCTTCCGATTACGAACTCGAAGCTCGGGATGTGGCTCTTTCTGGGCACCGAGATCATGTTCTTTACGGCGTTCATCGGCACGTACATCGTGCTGAGAATGGGTTCGCCGGGATGGCCGACCGACACCCATGTGACTCACATCCAGATCTTCTGGGGAGGACTCAACACGTTCGTGCTGATTCTGTCGAGCTACTTCGTGGTCGTGTCGCACGATGCGTTGCTGTGCAAGCAGTACAAGAAGTCATGGAACTTCATGCTGTTCACGCTGCTGCTCGGGTTCGTGTTCTTGGGGATCAAGAGCTACGAGTACAAGGGGAAGTTCGATCACGACATTCTGCCCGGTCACATCCCCGAGAGTGCCGAGCAGGCGATGGAGAAGGTCATCAGCACGAAGGTCGGTTTGGGGGCGATCGTCGATGCCCGGCTGACCGCGATGTATCCGAAGCTGACGAAGCGAGAAGACCGAAAATCCGAGAACGATGCGGTCATCGCGAAGCTCAAAGACAAGGCCGATGCGACCGCCGCCGAGAAAGCGGAGTTAGAGGATGCTCAGGCGATCAGTGAACTCAACAACGAATACGTCAGTCTCAAGGAGCATGTCCGGGCGAAGTTGTCGCTGGAGGTGCCGTATGCCAATTTCGACGCGATCCGCAAGGAAGAGAACTCGGCCAGCAAGTATCCGACGCTGACGCTCGAAGAGGTCGAACACAAGATTCATGAACTCAACGAGAGCAAGACGGTCGGGGCGCTGATGGGTGGGATGCACGTCTCGCAACCGATTCTGTACGGCAACCTGTTCGCCTCGAACTACTTTTTGATGACCGGTTTCCATGCGATCCACGTCATCGTCGGGCTGATCATGTTCGCGCTGGTTCTCAAGAAGGGAAGCAAGCTCTGCGTGGATGACGCTTACCTGATCGAGAACATCGGTCTGTACTGGCACTTTGTCGATCTGGTGTGGATCTTTTTGTTTCCGCTGCTGTACATCATCTGAGTTGTTTCGCCGTTCGACGCGCGGGGCGTTGCCCACGCGGTGAAACGGCGGAATCACGACTGAATACTGTCTGTCGATTGAATGACTCGCGGGGAGTTGCCCGCGTTCTGAGGAGCTTTTGAAATGTCCGATCACGCTGATGCTCATGCCGCCGATGCGGGCCACGAACACGAAGAGCATCACTCACACGGCCAGCTTTACTTCATGGTCTTTTGGGTGTTGTGCGGGTTCACGCTAATGTCGATCGGCGCCGACTACTTGCAGATGTCGAACAAGAACGTCCTGCGGGCGATCATTCTCGCCGTGGCGACCTCGAAGGCGCTGTGCGTGATGCTGTACTTCATGCACCTCAAATTCGAGAAGGCTTGGAAGTATCTGCTGCTTGCCCCGACGTTCATTCTGGCGGCAACAATCCCATTCGCGTTGGTGCCTGACGTGGGGACGCACTACTACACAGTTGATGTGCCGCAGCGGTACGAGTACGAGGCGCAAGAGGCGGCTAAGAAGGCTGGCCACGCACCGGCGAAGGTAGAGCATCACTGAGTTTGCCAGAGGGGGACTTCTTGGCGAACGAAGAGGGGACGGGCAGGAGTGCCCATCCTACGAGTCGCGGTTGAAATTGAATGCCAAATTGAAGCCCGGTTTCATCTCGAAACCGGGCTTCTGTCCGCGCGGTGCCTAACTCCATTCGGATCAATCCTGTCATGCTGACTGTTCCCGCTACGAATCACGATGACGAGACGCCAGTCGCGCTGAGTGGCCTAGCGGTTGAGGTCCGCGATGTCCGCTTTCGTTATGGAGACCGTGAGGCTTTGACGGGGGTTGGCTTCTTAGTGGAGCGTGGCGAGATTTTCGGGCTGCTGGGGCCGAATGGGGGCGGGAAGACGACGCTGTTTCGGTTGATGGCGACGCTGTTGCCGATGCAGGTGGGTGAGGTGCGGCTGCTCGGGTGCGATGTGGCTTTGCAGGCTCAGGCCGTTCGGCGGCGGATCGGGGTGACGTTTCAATCGCCCAGCGTGGACGGCATGTTAACGGTGACTGAGAACCTGCGGCATCAGGCTCATTTGTATGGATTGTTCGGGCGCGAGGCGGCTGCGCGAATCGAGGAGTTGGTCTCGCAACTTGGCTTGGCGGATCGCGTGCGTCAGGCGGTGGGTTCGCTGTCGGGGGGACTCAAGCGGCGTGTCGAGATCGCGAAGAGTCTGCTGCATCGGCCGGGGCTGTTGCTGTTGGATGAGCCGAGTACAGGACTCGATCCCGGTGCGCGGCACGATCTGTGGGCCTATCTGACTCGGTTGCGAGCAGAGCGGTGCGTGACGATCTTGGTCACGACGCATCTGATGGACGAGGCCGAGCGCTGTGATCGGTTGGGGATTCTCGATCACGGGCGACTTGTGGCGTTGGGGACTCCCGACGAGTTGCGGCAGTCGGTCGGGGGCGATTGCTTGACGATTCAGTCGGGTGATCCGAGCGGGTTGGCGGAGCGGATTGCCTCGCAGTTTGGTGTCACGCCGGTGCGGATCGGTGACTCGTTGCGGATCGAGCGCGAGGCGGGTCACGAGCTATTGCGAGACCTCGTCGCAGCGTTTCCGGCGGAGATCACGGCGGTGTCGCTGGCGAAGCCGACTTTGGAAGATGTGTTCATCGCGCGGACGGGGCACCGGTTCTGGGATGCTGAAGCGGGAGGGATGCTATGAGCGGAACTGCTGCGAATGAGAAGGCCGAAACCGGAAGAGAAGCCCCCCTCACCCTAGCCCTCTCCCCGCAGAGCCGGGGCGAGGGGACAAAGCTTAAGAGTGGAGAAGAACGTGTCCCTGACGGGGCGGTGTCTTCGTCGGGATTGTGGTTGCCGGTTTATTCGCTCGCGCTGCGGGAGTTGGTGCGGTTCTTTCGACAGCGGACGCGGGTGGTTGGGGCGCTGGGGCAGCCGATCATTTTTTGGGTATTGTTTGGGGCGGGGCTGCATGGTTCGTTCACTGGCCCGGCGGGGATGTCGTATCAGGAATACTTCTTTCCCGGCGTGGCGGTGATGATCGTGATGTTCACGGCGATCTACTCGACGATCTCAATCATTGAGGATCGTCGCGATGGGTTCTTGCAGGGAGTGTTGGTCGCGCCGATTCCTCGGGCGAGTTTGGTGTTGGGGAAGGTGCTGGGCGGGACGGTCTTGGCGGTGCTGCAGGCGGTGGTGTTCTTGGTCGTGGGGCCGCTGTTGTCGCTCGTCGGGTTGGCGCCGCCGTTGGAGACTGGCCTCACGTTACATAATGCTCCGGCGGTGATCGGGTTCCTGGCGTTGGTGGGGTTCTCGCTGACGGCACTTGGGTATCTGATCGCGTGGCCGATGGAATCGACTCACGGATTCCACGCGATCATGAGTGTGTTCCTGATGCCGATGTGGCTGCTGTCGGGATCGTTCTTTCCGGCGGGTAATTCGGGATGGTTGTCGTGGGTGATTCGGCTCAACCCGCTGACATACGGGACGGCGGGACTAAGGCGAATCATGACGACGAAGGCCGAGGCGGTGGCAGGGTTGCCCGAGTGGTGGCTCTGTCTGACGGTGACGTGTCTCGCAGCGCTGGTGTATGTGAGCGTGGCGGTGTGGATGACGAACCGGCCGACGGTTCACAACGCGCGGTGAGTGGAGATGATGCTTGCGACTCCACTGGGCATGCCCCGGTGGCTCGCGGGTTTCTGCACTACTCGTGTCACGTCGTTGAATGAAAGAAAGTCGAGTAGTGCAAAGACCTGATTCCACCGGGGCAAGCCCGGTGGGGTGAGTTTCATAATCGGGTCTCGTTGACGTTCGGAAGGGAGAGGCAGAGCGATGGAAACAACATCTCAAGACGCAGCGGTTCGAGGGCGGTCGTTCTTTCAGTCGCCGAAGTTTTTCGCGGGGTGCGTGTTGTGGCTGGGAGTGATCGCGGCGTTGGTGTGGATGCAGGCGAGCGGGCGGAATCGTGGGGCGGATGCTGCGCGAGTGGGTGAAGTCAGGAAGAACGATCTTGTTCCCGATGAGGCGGCTGGTCAGAAGAGCCTCATCATCAAGACGAACAAGGATGGCGGGGTGGAGGTCGTCGATGCGGCGACTGCGACTGCGAAGGCGATGGCGGAATCACCGTGGGATAAAGAGGGGATCGCGGATTTCGAGTTCATCGACACGGAGGGGAAGACGGTCCAGAAAGCTGATCTGCTGGGGAAGCCTTGGATCGTTTGCTTCGTGTTCACCCACTGTGCGGCGACGTGTCCGATGGTCACGGGTTCGATGCGCGAGCTGCAAGACCGGCTGAAGGATTGCGACTTTCGACTCGTCACACTGACGGTTGATCCTGAGCGGGATACGCCCGAGGTGTTGAAGGGATATGGAGAGTCTCGTGGAGCGGATTTCTCGAAGTGGATGTTTCTCGGCGGAGACAAGATTGCGACCTACAAGTTGATTCACGGCAGCTTCAAGATGCCGGTGCAAGAGACGGTCGGGAAGGATCGTCAGCCGGGGTACGAGTTCATTCACTCGAACAACATCATGCTGGTCGATGCGGCGGGCGTCGTGCGCGGGAAGTTCGACGCGACAAAGGGCGAGGCGATGTCGAACTTGCGGCGGGAGATTCAGAAGCTGGGGAAGGGCGTAGCGGACGAAGTGAAGGAGAGCGGTGAGGCTGTGGGGGTTGAGGCGGCCAGACCGAAGGGTTGATTTGTTTAACCGCGTGGGCAACGCCCCGCGCGTCGAATGGGGAAACGGCTTTCCACGTCGCTCGACGCGCGGGGCGTTGCTCACGCGGTTAGCGGTTAAACGAGGGACTTGGCGATAGAAAGTGGGATAACCACGCGATGGTTCCGGATTGGGTTGCTGTACTGCCGACTGTGAACGCGGGCCTGAATGGGTTGGCGACAGTGTTGTTGTTGGTGGGGTTTGTGTTGATCAAGCGGGGGCGGCGGGAGGCTCACAAGCGGGTGATGCTGTCGGCGTTTGGGACGTCGATCGTGTTTCTGGTCTGTTACCTCACGTACCACTTCGCACTGCATCATTACACCGGCGAGAGCGGCAAGAAGTTTGGCGGGGTCGGAGTGATTCGACCGATCTACTTTGTGATCCTGATTACTCACGTCGTGCTGGCGGCGGCGGTGCCGGTGCTGGCGTCGATGACGATCTGGCGGGCGTGGCGACAGAATTGGGAAGGTCATCGGAGGCTGGCTCGCGTCACGTTTCCGGTCTGGGTTTACGTGTCAGTGACCGGCGTTATCATCTACGCCTTCTTGTATCACTGGCCGATTGCGGCGGCTGTTTGAAGGTTTTTTACGATGCGTGAACTCGTGCGTGGGTTGGTCGTGGCGTCACTGATCTTGCTGGCGTGTGCGTCTGATGCGATGGCCTGTCCGATGTGCAAGATGGCCTTGGAGACGGATGATCCTCAACCCAAGGCGTACATGTTCAGCATTCTCTTCATGCTGGGAATGATCGGCTCGATGTTTGGCGGTGTGGCCACTCTGCTGGTTTGGCTGACCCGACAGGAGCGACTCGCACTGGAAGCGGCGGGCTACCAGCACATCTTCGAGAACGGGGCGACCGAGGCGGCTCGCGACGGTGCTGGTCAGGCGAAGTCGGCGGCAACTCACTCGGCAAGAGAGTGATCGTCGGGGCTTGATTTGCTGGCTCCCGCCTGCCAATCCCTCTTCTCGTGGGTTGGCGATCTTGATATCACCCGCCTCGGTTCGACTGCTCGTCCAGCGTTGAGTCGCGTGCCTCGTTCGTTTCCTCGAACCGAATACGCGTGGCTTGCTGGGGAGCGGTTGTAATTTGAGGTGCGGTCGTATCCAAGGATGGATGCCAGTGAAATTCAAGACTCCAGCGATGAATCACGTTTCAAGTTGCCGGGCGTTGTTTGCCATCGCAGCCTGTGCTGGTTTTGTGAGTTGTGGTGCCATGGGCTGTGCGGTGGATGGCAAGAGCGTTTCCATCGATAGCAACTCACGCATCCCGTTCTTCGGTTTGGAACTGAAAGAGCGGTCGCGAAAATCGGCGGGGCCTCCGATTCATTCGATTCGCGCGGATGGTCAATCGGACGCGCGGGTCGAGCCTCTGGGTTTAGTGAAGGGCGTTGCATCGCTTTCCCGGCTGAGTGAGATGTGGGATCGAAGGTCTCCATCGCTACCGACGATTGCGTTGCCGTTGTCCGGCGAGCGACTCGGGGTTGTTGCGCCCGCTTCTCGATCGCGTGCTGAAATCGACTTTCGTGAGTAAGTCTCTGAAAGCCGGGCGAGTCTTTCAGATTGAGATCACCGGAGTGGTGCTTGCTGCCGTTTGAGCCGAGACCGGGTCACGAGTGATTCGGTTCTGAACTTCCTCAAAGTACTTCGGTGTCTGTCGTGCGTAAGTTTTCATCGCCGATGTGGGTTGATAGACTCTGTTCGCGGGAGTTCGCAGGCAACAGGTTGGGGGTGGTCCTCGGCGTGATTGCATTCAGTGAGTGGGGCCGAGACGGGCGGTTTGCTTGGCAGAGGATGTCTGCCCGCATTTCTCAGGCTGTTTGGCGTGAAACCAGTCGTTGTTCGGGCACGCTGTGCTCGAGAGGAGTCATCTTCGGTGCAAGTTTCGATCACCAGCCGACACGGAAGCATCAGTCAAAGTACTCACGATTACATGTCTCAGAAGGTCGAAAAACTTCTGACCTATTTCGGGCGAGTCACTTCGATTGGGATCACGGTCGATTTTTCAAACGGGAAATCGACGGTTGAAATCCTTGTAAATACCGAGCATCGCCATGATTTGGTCGCGGCTGAGACTGCCGATGAGGCGACGGTCGCGTTTGATTTGGCGCTGCACAAGATGGAGCAACAGGTCCGGAAGTACAAAGAGAAGATTCAGGATCATCGCGGCCCGAGCCTGAGCGAGATTCCCGTAGCAGAGTGATTTCTTGGTGTGTGAGATGTTGTTATCAAGTGGCTTGTCGCCCGCATGAAGTGAGTGACTTCGAGCAGTGGTGTCAGAGGCTATCCGAGAAGTCGTATCGCCTCAGCAGTGAGCAGGCCCTGAGTTGGGTGGCACGGTCACGGCTTTGCGTGGCTGTGCTTTCGCGACAACCAAAGCATGGCCGCGCAAAGCCGTCACCGTGGCACCCTGAAAACTAGCGGTTTCTTTCCGGATAGCCTCTCAGTCAATGCAATATATAATATATGTTGTCAGCCGATGTTTAGGTTTGGCTGAATTGGTTTTTCATGAGGTGGTTGGCGATTTCATCTTTCGAGGATGACCGGGTACGTGACTGTGCTCCTCGGGTGAGTCGGTGTGAACAAAGAGAGGTTCTCGATGAAGTTGTGTGACTTCGTGGTACAGGCGGCTGTGAATCCTGACATTCCTGTTGGGTCCAAGGAATCCGCAATTCGGTCCATGGTGGCCTCATTGCGAGATTCAGGCAGTATCAAAGCTGCTGATGAAGAGGGGATCGTGGCGGCGATTCTCAAGCGAGAAGAGCTTGGTTCCACTGGGATCGGGCGGGGTGTGGCTGTGCCGCACACCAAACATCCTTCTGTTGATACGTTGATCGCCGCGATTGGTGTCTCAAAAAATGGGGTTGATTTCGCCAGTCTTGATGGTGATCCCGTGTACGTGATGTTTCTGTTGGTCTCGCCCCCGGATCGTCCGGGCGATCACTTGCGCGGGCTGGAGAACATTTCTCGCCACTTGAGAAACGACAAGTTTTGTAGATTCCTGCGTCAGTCGAAGACCACCCAAGATATCTGGGAGTTGCTGCAGGAAGCGGACAACAACGAGATCTAATCGCAGGTGAAGTTCTGAGGAGTTCTCCCCCTCAATGTTGTAGCTCGGCATGTTCGTGCGGTCTTTGGCGGTGCGCGTTTGCGAGAGGATGTGCGGGGGAGTCTAGATACTGGGTCATCATGTCCGGCGTGGGAATTCATCGAGCGGTTGCAACGGTTCGCAATCTCAGGGGGCTGCATATGCGTCCCTTGGGATTGATCGCGAAGAAAGCCCTGTCCTTTCCGTGTGACATTCATGTGGTCCGTGGTGTGAATCGAGTCGATGCCAAAAGTTTGTTCGACCTCCTGACGTTGGGGGCTGAGGCTGGAATGCAACTCAGCGTGGAAGCTTCGGGGACAGGTGCCGATGGGGCGGTTTCGCAGTTGGTTGCGTTGATTGAATCGGACTTTGAGTCGTTCGAGAGTCCCGCTAGGACGGTTTGATTTTCGCGAAGTGAAGCGTCGCCGGGCGTATGAAAACTCCGCCCACTGTGTTTTTGCGTGAAGTACGGCAGCTTGCAGAGGCCCGCTTTTTCTGTTCTTGTCCTTCAGCCTTTGAACGCAATTGCATGCAGATACGACGTGGAATTGCCGTTTCTCCGGGGGTGGCGATTGGTCCGGCCATGCTGCTCGGAACAGAGACCTTTCGTATTCCTCAGCGCCTCATTTCCGCCAGCGCCGTGGACTTGGAGTTGTCGAGGTTCCGAGTCGCCCTCGAGTCTGTTTGCGAAGAGATCGAGCATAACGAGCGGTTGGCTCGCGAACGGCTTGGCGATCAGTACGCCGCGATCTTTTCTGCGCATCTAATGATGGCTCGCGATGTGCAGCTTCTCCAGCAAATTGAAGATCTGATTCGGAAGCATCACTCACCCGAGTACTCATCGAGTCAGGTGCTGCGGCAGTATGCCAAGCGATTGGAAGATTTGGGTGGCCAATATCTCTCCGAGAGATCCGCCGATATCTACGACTTGGAGAAGCGGCTGCTTCGTCTGCTGTTAGGTGAGCGACGCGAAGAGTTGGCGAATCTTACTGCTCCAGTGTTGGTCTTGGCGAACAACTTGACGCCGAGCGAAACCGCTAATCTTGATCGCAAGTTTGTGCTGGGATTCGCGACGGAGGTTGGCGGGCACACCAGTCACACCGCGATTTTGGCGGGAGCACTGGAGATTCCGGCGGTGGTCGGGGTCGGCAAGTTCTTGCGTGATGTTTCGGGGGCCGAGACCATCATCATTGATGGAAGTCACGGCGTTGTGATCATCGATCCCGACCCCGAAACCCTGGCCAAGTACCGAGTGCTTGAGGCTCGCTTTCAAAGTCAGGAACGGCGTCTTAATTCGCAGCGTGAACTGCCCTGCGAAACGGAGGACGGCGTTCCGATCACGGTCATGGGGAACATCGAGTTCCCAGCGGAGGCCGAGCCTTGTCGAGAGAAGGGGGCCGCAGGGATCGGGCTGTACCGCACCGAGTTTTTGTACTTGGGGTCGAATCGCGAACCGACGGAAGAAGACCATTTTCAGGCATATTGCCAAGTCTTGAAGGCATTTCCCGATCACCCCGTCATCATTCGGACGCTCGATTTGGGTTCAGACAAGATGCCGGGAGCATTACGAACGGCATACCCTGAAGGTGTCAATCCGGCACTGAGTGTTCGCAGCATTCGACTGAGCCTGCAAAACCTTCAGCTCTTTAAGACTCAACTCCGCGCAGCGTTACGGGCAGCCGAGTTTGGCGATCTCCGGATCATGTTTCCGTTGATCACGACTCTACTCGAGTTCCGCCAAGCTCGGATGGTGTTGGGTGATGTGATTGAAGACTTGGAAGAGCAGGGCGTTCCTTTCAAACGAGATGTTCCGGTGGGGATGATGGTCGAGGTCCCGTCGGCTGCAATCATGGCAGATGAGTTCGCCCGAGAGGTCGATTTTTTCTCGCTTGGGACCAATGATCTGATTCAGTACACTCTCGCCGTTGATCGTGCGGATCAGGGGGTTGCCTATCTGTATCGCGAAGGCGATCCCTCGATTCTTCGCATGATCCGGATGGTGGTTGAGGCGGCTCGCAAGCGTGGTATTTCTGTGTCTGTCTGCGGGCAGATGAGTACGAGTCCGATGTTCCTTCCGTTGCTGGTAGGGATGGGCATTCGGCAGGTGAGCGTGACGCCTCACGCGATTCCGGAGTTAAAGGAAGTCATTCGAAAACTGACCATCGAACGGGCGGAAAAAATTGCGGCGCGTGCCATGGAATTTGATGTGGCGCGCGATGTCGAGAATTATCTGTGGGGCGAGTTGAAGCGTCTCTGTCCCGAGCTGATGCAGTTGGATTGAGTTGAAGGAAAGTTGTTTGTGCGGCGTGGCTGATGCCCGTCGCAGTGTTGATGTCCGGAAACATTCATTTGGGTCTGGGTCGAGTGTGTGATTGTGTGCCAGGTGCCGTCGGACGTAGCAGACTCTGTACGAGTTGCGTCCGCCAACGAAGCAGGTCTAGGGGCGTTCGCCGATCGAACACCGCACTGTTTTCGTGTGCATCTCGGTGGGAGTGTTGGATGATCGAGAGCTGCCGACCGCAAACAGCGACGCTATGTCGCACTGGTCAAGTCGCATCTGAGCTGACGGATTCGTCGCCGATGTGCCGCGCTTTCAATCATGAGTTGGGTTGCTGGTATCAGCGGAAATTGTCACAGACCTATTCGAACTTCGCTCGCGATTTGCTCGCCTGCCCGGTTCGGTCTGTTGACCGCCGATCTCTTTCGAGCTGCCTCGGAGCAATCGCGACGACATTTCATGAGTGGGCGGTACGCGGAGAAAGTCTCTCCTGGCGTTGCGTCGCTTGGCACAGGGGTGGTTGTTCAAAGAATGCTTGTCGCGGTTTCGGTTCCAATCACAGGTCGGAACGATTCCAAGTCAATGGCGATTGTTCGCAGCGAAACGTCGGCTCCAATAGCACTCGTTCGCCCGCAGACAAAGTTCGTTGCGCATCTCTGACAGCCAACATGGAATGCACTCGCCTGACGACAGGGGCGAACTATGAAAAAAGAAATGTTGATCAATGTCCTCCAGCCGGAGGAAAGCCGGATCGCCATCGTTGAAGATGGGATTCTGGAAGAGTTGTACGTCGAACGGAACAGTCTCGAAAACTACGTCGGCAACATCTACAAGGGGCGCATCGTCAACATCGAACCCAGCATTCAAGCTGCGTTCGTGGACTTTGGTGTGGGCCGGAATGGCTTTCTCCATGTGAGTGATGTTGAGTTCCAGTATTACCGTCACCTTGTTGAGAAGGGTGACGGGGGGGACGACGCTGACGACGCCGATGACTTAGATTCGGGTGACGGTGATGAAGCGCGAGGCCGCTCGGCCGCGCGAGGCCGCTTCAATGAACGAAGCGTTCGCAACAAGCCGCCGATTCAAGAGATTTTCCAGCGAGGCAGCGAAGTTCTCGTCCAAGTCATCAAGGGGGGGATCGGGTCAAAGGGGCCGACTCTTTCGACCTACATCAGCATTCCTGGACGGTATCTCGTTCTGATGCCGGGCCTGCAGCGCGTGGGTGTCAGTCGAAAGATCGCTGATGAGGATGCTCGCAAGCGGCTCAAACGTATTTTGCGAGACCTCAGTCCACCGGAGGGGCTCGGTTTCATCATTCGCACGGCGGGAGTCGATCAGTCTCAAGCCGACTTGCAGCGTGACTTGAACTACCTGTTGCGTCTGTGGAAGGTCATCGTCAGTCGGGTTCAAAAGTTCCCGGCCCCTGTCGATATCTACGAAGAGAGCGACATGATCATCCGGACGATCCGGGACATTTACAGCACCGCGATCGACACGATTTGGATTGACGAGCAACGGGCGTTTGAGCGTGCCCGCGAGTTCATGAGCATCGTGCTTCCGAAGCAGGTCGATTGCATCAAGCTGTACGATGGTCGTGAACCGCTCTTCAATCAGTACGACATCGAACGGGAAATCAGTCGAATTCAGTGTCGCCATGTCCCGATGAAAGGCGGAGGTTCGATCGTCATCGATCAGACCGAAGCCTTGGTTGCCATTGATGTCAACAGTGGCAACTTTCGGATGGACGACGATGCCGAAGAGAATGCCTACCAAGTCAATTTGCGGGCGGCGGAAGAGATCAGTCGGCAGATTCGCTTACGCGATCTGGGCGGGGTGATTGTCAACGACTTCATCGACATGCGGGATGAGCGGCATCGCCGTGGGGTCGAACGAGCATTGGCCAACGCCGTTCGGCGGGATCGCGCTCGGACGAAGATCATGCACATCAGTCCGTTCGGTCTGATTGAAATGACTCGCCAGCGGATTAGGCCATCGTTGCGTCGCAGCGTCTATGAGGATTGTCCGTGTTGCACAGGGACCGGTCAGGTCAAGACGGCCGAAAGCATGGCGATCGACGTGATGCGTTTGCTGATGACTCATGCCAATCGTGAGGAAGTCTCTCGCGTCACGGTCGATGTTCACGAGCGAGTGGCTGCGTTTCTCAACAACCGCAAGCGACGCGACATCACGAACTTGGAAGAAGTGTATGAAGTGACCATCAACGTTCACGCCCTGACGGCGGTTGGTCCCGAGCATTTGCAGTTTCACTGCACCAATGAAACGGGCAGCGAGGTCAAGATTCTGGCCCAGCCGGACTCGAAATCGAAGGGCTGATCCTGTACTCTCCCCGCCCCGTTCGCGACCGTGAAGGTCATACCGTTCGGTGTTTGTTTCAAGATTCTGTGCCAGTCTGTGGATTGGCACCTGATGCGTTCACTGTTCGTTGTCGAAGGACTGCTGAAGATGTTTGCTGTTTTTGAAGATGGTAGCCGTCAGTACAAGGTTCGTCAGGGAGACGTTCTGGCCGTTGATTTGCGAGAAGTTCAAGATGGTCAGACGGTGACTTTCGACAAGGTGCTGCTGGCCAACGGTGGCGGCGCTAGCATCCTCGGTCGTCCAGTGATCGAAGGCGCGACCGTGACGGGCGAAGTTGTGATGGCAGTGATGAAGGGGATCAAACTTGAGATCCAAAAGCACTATCGCCGGAATGCATCGCGTCGTCACAACGGTCACCGACAGAAGTACACCCGGGTGAAGATCACGGGGATTTCGGTACCGAATCTGTCGGTTGTTGAGAGCTCCGCAGCGGGTGCGGATTCCTCATCTGGCACCTGATCGTCGCTTCACTTGGTGAGCGATGAGAACGCATGAGATTTCAGAGGCAGAGCCACCTAGGCTCTGCCTTTTTTTTGGTTTGTGAATGATGGAAGTCAAACTCAGCCGATCCCGATCGAAACTTTTGAAGTCGGATCGGGGTTTGAATTGGCTAGGTTGATTTGCTACGGTCTCGCGGCATGATGGTTGTGCGTGTTTGCTTCCGCGCAACGGAAATGTTTTCACCCAAGTTTTTTCCGTCTGGCAGGACACCGAACTGAAGCCACAGGAGTAGAGTGATGACCCGAAACTCGAAGTCATGTTCATCCGTCGCCGCTCGTCGCGGCTTCACGTTGATTGAGTTGCTGGTGGTGATCGCGATCATCGCGATGCTCGCCGCACTCTTGTTGCCTGCGGTTCAACAGGCCCGCGAGGCAGGGCGCCGAGCACAGTGCCTCAATAATCTGAAGCAGATCATTCTCGCGATGCACAACTATGAGAGTGCATTCAAGTGCTTTCCGTCAGGGTACATTTCTCCTGCCGTCGGAAGTGGGGACCAGGTGAATCCACTGCCCGAGCCGCCACAATTGACTACGGTTGTCAACGGGCTAAAAACGATCACTACCGTGCCGGATTGGTATATGCCTGCGGAATGGGGTTGGCATGCGTTCATCATGTCTCAAATGGGGCAGGGAACCATCGAGTTGGATTTCCGAGTTCCCAAAAATGGTCCGGGGCCAGGTGGTGTACCCGGTGGTAATGAACAGTACATACAGTCGAAGATCGACTCCTATATTTGTCCTAGCGCGGGTAACTTGCCTCCGTCTCGTCCCAAAGGGTGGGGTTACTCGACCTATCGAGGTTCAATGGGAGCATACAGCACCCAAACACCGCCTGTTCCAGCCACAGCACCCATAACTCCGAATGGGATGCTTTACCAGAATAGCGCTGTACGCATGGGAGATGCTACGGATGGATTGTCAAATACCATTGTTTTAGGTGATTCTCAGTACGGGTTTTGGGCAGATGCCTACAGTTGCTGCGTAAGGGTTTGGGACGATCCTGCACATCTTGATGTTATGGATACTTACTGGCAGTCCACAATTACTCCCGCAGGGGGATCTGCGGTGAGTCTTCATTTTTTCAGCTTCGGTAGCAATCACGGGGAGCTGTGCTGTTTCGCATTGGGTGATGGTTCGACCCGAGCGGTATCCAAGCGAGTCGATCTTAATGTGTTGAAGGCGATCTCCACACGGAATGGCGCATTGAAGTCGATGGGACCGATGTTGGAGAATGTGACTGATGGTTGGTGATTTTCTTTCGGTTTAGCCTGACTGTGTTTACTCCGACCCGGTATCCAGCGATACCGGGTTTCTTATTGTTGAGTATGAAATGGTTCCGTTGGCCTGCAATATCACCCTCAATGATACGGCTCGCGCGGTTGCGGTCGGCATGACGGTCGAGGAGCTTTTGGTTGAAATGAAACTTCAGCCCCGCTTTCTCGCGGTCGAGTTGAATCGGCGAGTTGTACCGCGAGCCGATCATGCGACGACTCGGTTGGCGGACGGTGATCGGGTTGAAATTGTGACGTTGGTTGGGGGAGGTTGATTCGTTTTCATGTCATCGCCCAATGGGTCTTCAGAATTTCCGCTTGTGTTGGGATCGCATTCGTTGCGGTCGCGTTTGATTGTCGGAACGGGCAAGTACGCGACGTTCGAGTTGATGCGTGAGTGTCTTGAGATCAGCGGCTCCGATGTCATCACCGTGGCTGTACGGCGCGAGCGGCTGGTCGATGCGAGCGGTCGCAGCATTCTCGACTTCATTGATCTCGACAAGTACACGATCCTGCCGAACACGGCGGGATGCTTTACTGCGGACGATGCTGTTCGGACGGCGCGGCTGGGACGTGAGATTCTTTCCGGGTTGAACAATCCCGGTGCGAGTTGGATCAAGCTGGAAGTGCTGGGCGACAAGAAGACGCTGCTGCCTGATCCCGTCGCGACGCTTGAAGCGACTCGCGAATTGGTGGCCGACGGTTTTGAAGTTCTTTGCTACACGACTGACGATCCGATCACGGCTCGTCGGTTGAAAGAGGCTGGCGCGACATCGGTCATGCCAGCGGGAAGTCCGATTGGGAGCGGGCAAGGGGTTCTCAACCCGAACAACATCCGCATCTGCTTGGAGTACCTCAAAGAGAACGATCCCGACTATCCGGTGATCGTCGATGCGGGAGTAGGGACAGCGAGCGATGTCGCGTTCGCGATGGAGTTGGGCTGCGATGGCGTGTTGCTCAATACGGCGATTGCCTCGGCGAGCGATCCGGCGACGATGGCGGAAGCGATGAAGTTGGCTTGCCGCGCCGGATGGCTGGCGTCTCGCGCGGGCCGCATCCCGAAGAAGCTGTATGCGACCGCCAGTAGTCCCGAGACGGGGCTGATCTCACCGGGAACGCGCTGAAGTCCGGCTAACAAAGCTAAGGGGCTGTGCGGTGATGACATCCGCGAGTTTAGCAGCCTGTTGAAAAAGGTAGGACGGCCACTCTTGCCCGTCGGTTTTCAAGCTGAAAGACGGGCAAGAGTGCCCGCCCTACAGAGTTATTCAACAGGCTGCTAGGGGAGTGGTCGTGTCGTTTCGAAGGGAAGCCGCATCACAGTGGCTCTGTTCTGATCCCTCTTCCAACCACACATTTTTCTGCCTTGTTCTTTGAGGAAGTGGCAGAAAAATGTGCGGTAGAAAGATCAGAGTTCGTGCCGGTCTGGGGCCTGATCGTCATCCGCGAGTTCGCGGAGATTGATTCTGTACAGCCACTAAGGATCGGCGCAGCAATCACTGTCGTGGCCGACGCTGCCAGCGTCG
>JAYTQJ010000653.1:0-6791 GCA_043746775.1 Schlesneria sp. | reverse complement strand
GACAACCGAACAACACGGCGGGGAGTATGTCGCTGGTCCTACGTGGTGACAATTGGCGGGGCCGAGTTGATTGTTGTGAGGACATCGGCGAGAAACGCTTGAGATCGACGCATCAACTCTCGTCAACTTTTGGGTGCCACGGTCACGGAGTCTTCGATGTGGCCGTGAGAGTGGCAAGTGCGTGTTCCATCGTCACACGGCCACGTCGAAGACTTCGTGACCGTGGCACCCACAGTTGAGATTTTGCGACAGTGAATGATGCGCCGATCCTCGGCCTCGAATTTCCCTCTTCACTTCAGGAGCCTGCACTATGTTGAGTCGTCGTTTTGGGATCGTGTGCGTTTTGGGATTGGCTTGCGGTGTGATGGCGACGTTTGCGTCTGTCATCACGGCGGCCGATGAGCCGGCATATCGCACGCTGTTCAACGGGAAAGACCTCAGTGGCTGGGAGGGCGACACGACGCTGTGGAAGGTCGAGGGAGACGCCATCGTCGGGGACTCACCCGGCATCAAGCACAATCAGTTTCTCTGCACGAAAGAAGAGTTCGGCGACTTCGAGTTGAAGCTCGAATTCAAAGTGAAGGACGGCGCGGGGAACACCGGCGTGCAGTTCCGCACCAAGAAGGTCCCTAATTCGACGGAGGTCTCGGGCTATCAAGCGGACCTCGGAGACAAGTACTGGGGCTGTCTCTATGACGAGTCGCGCCGCAACAAGATTCTCGTGACGGCCTCGCCCGACTTGGAGCAGGCCCTCAAGAAGGCCGACTGGAACGAGTACCTCATCCGCGCCGAGGGAGACCACATCACACTGAAGATCAACGGCGTCACAACGGTCGATTACAAGGAGCCGGATGCCGCCATCGCTCGCTCCGGAATCGTGGCGCTGCAAGTCCACAGCGGTGGCCCGATGCGAGTCGACTTCCGCAACATCCGGATCAAGGTGTTGGGGAAGTAGTTCTATACCTCGCACGGCCATGAGTACGAGGTTCGGGGCGAGCCGTGTACAGGGCCATCGCCGTTTTGAAACTGGGGATGGGATGCCACGGCCACGGAGCCTCGACGTGGCCGTGAGAACAAGAAACAGCCTTCACTTCTACTCACGGCCACGTCGAAGCTCCGTGACCGTGGCACCCGAAGGGCCTCGCCCTCTCGGTTCTCGGATCGCCTCTCGATCGCTTCGCCATCTCCCGCCGATACTCACCCGCTTTCGGAAGTCACACCCATGTCATCCATCAAAGGTGCGTCGAGTAGCCGTTCTTCATCTGGTGCCGAAGGACCGACGATCTACAAGTGCGACCAACTGCGGCGGATGCTCGAATCGGCTCTGCGGAACCGGGCGAAGTTTAAGCAGGGAAACGATGTGGAGAAGTTTCTCGAACAGAACCTTTCCGTGAAACAGGAAGTGGCGAGCAAAGCGAAGCCGGACAGCTACACCGCAGGGACTCGCCTGCCGGCATTCATCAAGCAGTTGTCGAACGGCTTGGGGTTGGACAAAGCCTTTGTGAAGCAATGGATCGTCAACGCCTTCTTGAATGATCAATCCAAGTTGAAGGAACTCTGCAATCAACTCGCCGCCATGCGCGACGACTACGACGTGGCGTTGTCGCTGCTGAAGGATGAGCCACTGGTCCGGCCCGTGACGATCACCATCGGCACGACGAACCTCATCAACATGCGGGTGTTGCCGTCGGTACTCGATGCGACGCGGCACAAGTTTCAGGGGCAGTTCCCGAACGTGCGACTGCAATTCGTACAGACGATCATGGACTCGGAAGAGTTGCTGTCCACCATGCAACCTCCCGTCGGATTGGATGCGATCGTCGCATGTTGTCTCGACGGTCACGCGAACAAGATTGCAGTGGAAGAACTCGTCGCGCGACTGCCACTGCAATGCTGTCTGCTGCGACAGCGAGTCCTCTCCAAGAGCGCATCCTCGATCAATCCGAGTCTGTCCCACTGGGATGAAATTCGTGACACGCCGATGGTCGCGCTGTCGAGCCGACGCAAACACTTCGATGTCGATTGGAAGCAGATCGAGGGACTCTTCGAGTCCTATGACGAAGTGCCGACATTGCTTGAGGCTCATGCTCGCGTCGCCGCCAGTGACAGTTGGACGTTGTCGTACCGCGAGCTTCTGGACGACGCGGACGAACGCAATTTGGAAGCCCTCGATCTTCCTGCCGATCCGACTCGCCACGCCACACTGATCGTCGCCGTCATGCCGCGCGGCTCGAAGCGCCGACGAACGCGAGCCGTCTCAAACGGTGTCGAGACGGCATTAGCCACTAAGCCGTTGATCGCAGACACGGGGGCTTCGAAAGAAAAGCTCGCGGCACTGGCGATGTTGAAGACGTGCCTGTACGAGGAATTTGAAAAGCGCAATGCAGAGAAGCAGGAGGCGGCTGAGCTGACGCGGTGGCTCGCGCGGTTTACTCACACGTATCACGTCAGCGAGTTCGCGCCCTCGAATGGCGATGCACCGGAACGATTGTGGTTCTGTGGCCGATTGCAGCTCGAATGCACCGTCAATGGAAATCTGCGCGGATCGCTGACCATTGGAAGTCCCGTTGGCGAACCGATGCGGATTCGTGTGTTCGGGCGACCGCTCAAGTTGCACGACGGCAAGGTCTGGAACTTGAATTGGCGCAGCAGCGATCTGCGTGAAGAGAGCGGTACGACGAATCTGTTCGTCACCACAGCCGACTTGGAAAGCGGTGAGGCACTCGTCGGCCACTGGGTCGGTCGCAGCTCGTGGACTGATGGGGAAGTCCGGCCCACAGGTGGGCCAGTCATTCTGCATTCGCGTCCCAGACTGACCGCGCGCGAACTCCGTGCGCTTGTGACCAAACACAAGGACGCGGCGATTCCCAATCTGCAACTCGTCGGCGAGCGCGTGGTCCCGTTCTCGAACGGGACTGCCATCGACTCACCTGTTCCGCGACGGACGGCAAAAGCTCGCCTGTCCGCCTCGCGTGCTGCGACGATTCGCAAAGAGTCTGGCTCCTCGCGTAAGCCGAATCGCCCGAGGTGAGCTGGCGATCATGGGATCGAAGTTCGATTGAAATCTCGCGCGGCACAATGTGCGACAGTTGTGTCTTCGCCGGTCTTAGCGAGCGAAGAGGGAGGCTCGTCAAGCCCCTGTTTTTCCGTCTCTAAACAAGGTTGTTTGAACGACGGACAAGCTTGCTGAACAACAACGAACCTTCCCGCTTCCAATCGCTCCGCGATTGTGACTAACGTGCGTCCCGTCATTCCTCTGCAGACGAATGACATCGAGAGTTGCCCGCAGTCCTTCAGAGGCAACGCTTGATCGTACACGACGACACGGAGACGAAGCCGACACGATGTTGGCCGACAACCTGTCGCAGTGGATCGCGAAGGACGACATCCGACGCACGGATGATTCCGGTCACTCAAACAATCCGAAACACTCGACGGGCCGGTTGAATTTTCAACCGGCTCCGCCGAGTGAACGGGTTCCAGTGGACCGAATCCCAATCAACGAGCCGCGCTGCAGCAAGCCTTGCGCTTGTGTGCCCGTTGATCGCAGTCGATGTCGTGAGAGACGGCGATGGCCTGTTCATTTCTGTTTGTCTCGTTCCCAAGTTTCACACTGCTTGATTGGTCGTCGCTCAGATTTGAGTCGATGGCAATCTCAAAAGGATCGTCTGAATGAAAGCTTACGCCCGCAAGAAGTCACAATCGTCGTCCCCCGTTGTGCCCGCCATTTCTGCTCCCATTCTGGCGTCAGAAGAGCCACCCTCGATTGTGCCTCCCGACGTGTCGTCGCCGATGTTTCCGCTTGAGTTCGACGACGCGGTGTTGCTCGGTTACGTGAAGACCGCACCTCGTCGCACGATTGGCTTTCATCAGCAACCCGCCGATCCAATCGCCACTCAAGAGCCGGTGATGTACGACGGGCCGCACCTGCTCACTTGTGCTCCCACGGGCGAGGGCAAAGGTCGGTGCAGCGCCATCCCCACGTTGCTCGAATACCCCGGCCAAGTCGTGGCGATCGACGTGAAGGGCGAGCTGTACGACTGCACTCACCGCAAGCGGCGTGAGATGGGACAGCAGGTCATCAAGCTCGATCCGTTCCATGTGATCGGTGGTCAGACGGACGGCTTCAATCCGCTCGACATGTTCAAGCTGTCATCGGCCGACACGGACACGGACTCGCAGATGATGGCGTCGATGCTGGCGGAGGGAAACAAGTTCGGTCGCGACCCGTTCTGGGATAACACCGCGTGCGGTCTGAACAGCGGCGTCATCAACTATCTGATGACGCGACTTCCACCCGACAAGCAGAATCTGAACGAGATGCGGCGACTGCTGAACAACGACGATGTCGTCACCAACCTCGCCATCATGCTGGATCGAGACGGCAAGAACTTGCGCGAGTTGGCCTATCAGGAGATCGCGGCGTTCTTGCAGTTGTCGGAGCGGGATACTCGCCCCGGAGTCTTGGCCACCGCTCAGGCGTACACCAAGGCTCTCAACAGCGAACGTGTCTCGAAGATGCTCGAAAAATCGAGCTTTGAGTTGCAGCAGTTCGCCGACGGGAAGCCGATGTCGATCTACATCATCATCCCGCCGGAACGACTGGAGAGTCACAGAGCTCTCTTGCGGATCATCCTCGCCGCGTTGTTTGCGGCGGTCTTCTCACGCCGCAAGATGCCAAACCCGAGAACGCTCTTCCTGATTGATGAGGCGGGTAATCTCGGTTCGTTCCCGATGATGAAGGCGGCGATGACGCTCGCGCGCGGCTATGGCGTTCGTGTGTGGTCCTTCTGGCAAGACATGCAGCAGTTGACGGATTGTTACCCCACCTGTTGGAAGTCGATTATCAACAACGCCGGTGCGCTCCAGTTGTTCGGGCTGAACACAAAGCTCATGGCACGCGATTGGGCCGATGTCTTGGGCTGCTCGACCGAAGAGTTGCTCGCCCTCAAATCGAACGAGCAGATGCTCCAACTGCGGGGTCAGGGCGACCTCCGTTGCCAACGCCTCGACTACCTGATCGATCCCCGCTACGAAGGCGACTTCGACGATAACCGGTTCTATTCGAGATGAGGGTCGATGGAAGTTGCCGTCACAGCGGCAACTCGCAGGCCCAAGTCATCGCACGCGCGGAGCAGACAACCGTCTGCTCCGCGTTTTTTACTGGGTCGATCATGCAGACAACGAACGACGTGTTTCTCAACCACATCAACTTTCTCAACCACCTCAACTCTGTGTGTTCACGATGCGGACTGGTCGCAACGGCTCACGCCGAGTTCCACTGAGTGGCCGATTCTTTGTGGCTCATGACGGTCTCGCTCATCGCGCATGAGCATCTTCCAACAAGCGCGAAGCGAAGCGTCAAGTGAGTGTGACGAATTCATGTGATGACATCGCACACACAATGTCTGGGTTGCTCTTGGCAATCGCGAATCTCATGCGCACAATCCCGACCCGCTCGAACTTGATCGTTCCCCCGATTGAATTGAGCGGCGCAGCGTTCCCCTCCGAACATGACTCTTGAGGTATCGCAAGAGTGAAAAAACATTCTGCTTCGCAAGACGTTTGTCGATCTGCTTCACACCCCGAGCAGGCCGACCTTCCCCACGGCGACAGTTTCTTACACAGCGAATTGGACGCAACCAGCCATGCCCCCCACAGCCTGATCAGTAGCAGCCCCCCTTCGACAAAAATCAAAATCTCACTTAGTCAGCTCACCACAATGAGGTGGTCGCTGGCGGATGAGTTGCCGCACTTGAAGGCCCTCGGATTCGATGGCATCGGATTGTGGCGACCGAAGGTGAGTGAGATCGGCGAAGAGGCCGCGGCCGAGATGATTCGCGATGCGGATGTCGGTGTCGCGTCGCTGTCGTTTGTCGGTGGCTTCACCGGACGCAACGGCTTCAGTTATCGCGATGCCGTGGCCGACGGTCGCGATGCCATTTTGGATGCCGCGCTGCTGGGTGCCGAGAACGTGATTGTCGTGGGCGGCTCACGCAACTTTCATACGGTCGCGCACTGTCGGCGGTTGGTTGTGCAAGCTTTGGGCGAGTTGTCCGAGTTCGCAATGCTGCACGGTGTGAAATTGTCGTTGCTGCCGATGCTCAACTTCTTCTCTCCAACGTGGACGTTCCTGCACACGCTCGACGAGACCATCAAGCTGCTCGGCCAAGTCAACCACCCTTCGGTCGGTTTGGCGTTCGACACGTACCATCTGTGGCGCGAGCCTCACTTGATCGAACGCATTCCACAATTGGTGCCCTTCACCAATGTGGTGCAGATCAGCGATTCGCGCCGCGCACCTCAGACCGATTCGGATCGCTGCTTCCCCGGAGAAGGCCGCATCCCACTGAACGACATCGTGCGAGCCTTCCAATGTGGCGGGTTCGATGGCTATTTCGACCTGCAAGTCTGGTCGGACGAAGGCTGGGCGAAGCCGTCTGAGGAAGTGTCTCGGTTGTGTCGCGATTCGTTTCAGCGTTTCAACTCGACAACCGATGCGACGCACAGCGTGTTGCCGAACACGCTGTGATGCGGAGGCATGGAGGTGGCCACTCTCGTGTGAGCCGTCTCACGTCATGTCGAGACACTCCACACGGACGCTTGTTCGTGCCCCGCAGTTTGAGCAGATGTCGGTGGTGGTTCATTAACAAATGAGTGCTTCCCCAGCGCGGACTTTGCCCGCAACCCAGTGCGTTTCGCGTTGTTGCTCATTCGAGTGAAACTCATCCCGCCTTTACTCCGAGGGAGTTGCGTCTCATAGCCCAGGGTTGCGAGTCAAGCGAGCTACC
>JAYTQJ010000652.1:0-3083 GCA_043746775.1 Schlesneria sp. | reverse complement strand
GGAGAGCTAACTTGGTGACAGCGCTGATCGGAGGACGACCCCATCCGCCTCGTGCGGATGGTGAAGCAGATGGGACGCCGCGAATGTCATCACGGCCGAATCATCTGATTCACCATCCAGACAAGCTCATTGGTCTCTACACAACTTAAGAGAGTCCTCTTTCGATGATGTACTCAGCATTCGCTTCTGTTCTTCATCCGTGCCCCGGCTTTGCCATCCGCGCTAATTCAGAGCTATCCAAGACGGCGCTTTTAGCACGGATGGCAAAGCCGGGGCACGGATGAAGAGGGGCAACAACAAACACGCTTGAGATGGCGATGCGTCAGGAGTTGTGTAGAGACCAATCAGACAAGCGGGATGGGGTCTGATCCCCTTTCAATGGGGGCACCAATTCGCCCCCGTCTCGTTCACCATCCGCACGAGGCGGATGGGGTCTCAGGACCGCACAGGCAATCCGGTCGTGTCAGGAAGTTCTGGTCGTTGCGCGAAGTTCGGGTCCTTCATTCGCGCTCACCTCAATTCGCGCGGCCAAGATGGTGCCGCGCGAATTGAGGTGAGTGCGAGTGAAAGCAGGGCAGAGACAGTGTCGAGCCAATGTTTGATAGCGGTCATTCATGCGAGCTTCCTCAGAAATGTTTGGCCACTCGCTCGCGGCGAGTCGCGGTTCGTACCGCTTGTCGCGACCGAACGACTGAGTAGACTCACGGCCGGTCTGGGAATTCGTTTGGTAGCTCCCCGCAGTGAGGCTCGACTTCGATGACACTCCGCTTGAACGCACACTGGTTGGTTCTCTTCGCGACGGTCGCAAGCAGCTTGGCGATCCGACCGCAGCCAACGATTGCTCAGGAGTACACAGTCGTCGAGAAGGACGATGAGATTCTGATCTCGACCCCGCAGCTTGAGGCGGCGATTCGCAAGCAGGGCTACGTGACGGGAGTCAAAGCGCAGTCGTTCGTGGATAAGCGGACCGGCGCGAAGGACCTCGGGTTTGGACTCGACATCGCCGACTGGATCATGGAGCCGGGGAGCGACGAAGCGTATCGCGAACAGTTGGTCGGCGAGATGGTCTACAAGTTCGGCAACGAGTACCACGGGAAGACCGCCAAGCGGAGCATCGAAGGTCCGCAAATCTGCACGCAGGCGAAGGTCATCAAGCCCGAGGTCATCCGCGGAAAGGACTTCGTCGCGATCAAGCAAACCTTCCAGTACCGCACCGCCGCGCCGGGCAAGAAGACCGGCTCGACTTGGACGCAATGGCTGGTCTTCCCCGTCGGGCAGCGCTACTTCCTCTCAATGCAGCGGATCGACGCCGTGAACAACAGCGAGGCGATGTTCCTGCGGATCGACATGCCGGGGCACATCAAGCACAAGCAGGGGGACAGCTTCAGCGAGATCTATCTCAGCTATCACAACCAGAACGGAGGACTGATTCCGTCGAAGGAATTCCTGACAAGCTTCGCCCCGGATGAGCGGTTCAATTTTCGCCGCGATCGGGACAAGTCGCCCGAGCGGATGATTCGCGGCTACCACATCCGCAACGCTGAGACCGGTCAGGCGGGACCGTGGCTGGCCGGGATGACACTCGATCCGACCGTGGTCTCGGAGGCGTGGTGTCACCAGCGCGGATACGTCTGTCTGATCGAGGAGTTCGGCGAGCGGCCCATCAAGGCGGGTGAGTCCTTCAGCGCCGCGTTCCTCGTCGGCTTCTTCGACTCGACCCAAGAGATGCACGCGGTCTACGACCAGCACAAAGGCCACACCGGTCTCGCGGTAACGAGCGACGGCTGGAAGCTGACCAAGTGAGTCGGCATCCCTCTGATTGACGTAGCTGAATTCGTGAGAATTCAGCCGACTTTGACAATCCTCTGAAGTCTTACGACTTCAGCTACACCCAAAAGTGAGTCACATCACTGACTGCGTCAGGTATGGAGTCCGTCCCTTTGGGCTTCAGCCCCAGGAGACTCATACGCATCACCGCGAACATTCGCGGAGATGTTGCGGTGACTGAGCCTGCGTCGGGGAGTCGAACGGTGAAGTCGCTCGGCTTCAGTTCGCGCAGGAGTCGCTCGACCGCAGCGGCTTCGTCGAGACCCCCGGCGTGTCCGACATAGGCGATCACCGTCAGGACTCCTTGCGGGCGGAGCAGCTTCAGCGCGGCCGTGATCGCTGTCACGGTTCGGTCGCCACGCGTCGTGACGATCGCGTCGCCACCGGGAAGGTAGCCGAGATTGAACATCACGGCGGCAATTTGTCCGTGATGTCGCTCGGGGATGATCGCGTTCATTTCGGCGTGGTCGTGGTGGAGCAGGGTCACGTTCGTCAGCCCTTCGGCATCGAGTCGCTCACGCGTCCGATCGAGCGCGGCGGATTGCACATCGAAGGCGAAGACAGCTCCTGTCGGGCCGACCAGTCGCGCAAGAAAAGTGGTGTCGTGACCATTCCCTGCCGTTGCGTCGATGGCGGTGTCGCCCGCTCGAATCGCCTGTCGAATGATGTCGTGAGCCTGTTCAGTCAGCGGTGGCATCGTGGCTCCCTAGGAGTCGTCACATTGGTCAAAACTCGTGACGGCTGGCCAAAGTAGCCGTCATTGCTCCGCGTGACGAGCCTTGCACGTTCGGAGGCACGAACTCAGGCGCTTGTTCTCAGAAGGCTCATCACGCGGAGCGATGATGGCTACTTTGTGAAGGCACGCATGAGTTGGTGGGCGAGTTGGCTCGCGAAGTACGGTGCGTGCAACGTCCCTTTCGAGCCGAGGCCGTTGAAGTACCCGAGCTGATCGTGTTGCGGATGCAGGCCGAAGACGGGGTACTGATTGCGATGGATCGGTCTCACGGCGGCCTGATGCTCGATGACCTCGAAGGGGAGTCGCAGGAACTCGCGCAGCTTGGCGGTGATCTCGTCGCGACCCTGCGATGTCGGGCGGTTGTCGAGCTGCTGCCACTCGTAGGTCGAGCCAACTCGAAAGAGTTCGTTGCCGAGGTTTCGGTGCGAAACCGCTTTCAGCTCTCTGAGCATTTCCTCCCTCCCCTCGGCGGGGAGGGCCGGGGAGGGGGGAGAACAGTCCAGTCGATTTGCCACTCGGC
>JAYTQJ010000651.1:0-6797 GCA_043746775.1 Schlesneria sp. | reverse complement strand
CGAAGTGCGCAACTTCAAAACTCACGCTTCGGGTGGGTGTTCTCTGCGCCTTGTCGCGAGCCAGTCCCTTTGCCAGAATCCGCCCCCTCATTGGACTTTCATCGTTCGACCCGTCAAGGAAGGATGGCTCGTCATGACTCGACTCCACGCGACTCTCGCGTCTGTGTTGCTGAGCTTCAGTCTGTTCGCAACCTCCGGCTGTACAACTTCAACCGCTCCCCCTCGGGGACCAACGGCTCCGCCAGTGGGGACTCCTGCAGGCAGCGGATCGCCAAACGGGGGAGCGTCGGCTGCGACCACTTCCGCCACGCGCGCGGGTTGGGACGATTACCCCGATGTCCCCAAGTACGAGATCATGACCGAGGTCGATGGGATCAAGATTCCGCGACTGAAGACTTCGGGTGGGACGGTCGGTGCCACGGGGAAGATCGTCGTCGATGAGGGCAATCCCCGCGCGAAGGGGCCTGCGGGGCAGCCTGTCGATGGGGACTGGATCACGGTGCGGTTCAATGCCGAGCCGAAGGTACTCAACTCGATCACGTCGTCCGATGCAGTGCAGACGTACATCATGCAGTACGTCAACGAGGGACTGGCTCGTCAGAACAACGAGACGTTTGGGTGGGAGCCGCACATCGCGTCGAAGTGGATCGTGGAAGATTCGATCAAGCTGTCGGCGGACTATCCGGGGAATGAACGCCGCGTGGGACTCGACGGTTCGCCCGCCGCGACTTCAGTGGAAATTGATTACGAAGCTCCGCCTCTGCCCAAAGAGGGCGCGAAGCCAACGCCACCACCGACCATCAAGCTGACGACTTACAACAATAACGGCCAACCGCTCGGTGGCGTTTGGGTCGGCGTGTTCCCTGTCGGACGGATCGTGGGCGCGTCGATCACTGGCTATCACTTTTGGAGTGACTCGGCCGGACACGTCGAAGTGAGCGGCTTTCCGACTGGCAAGTACACGGTGAAGGTGGGAGCCGAAGTCTACGGTCAGTCGCAGTCTCAACCGAATGGATCGCTCGTCGTCACCGCCGCTTCGGCAGAGAACCCACTCAATCAAGAGTTGAAGCCGGCGGTCGGACAAACGCTCACGCTCAAGCCGGGCGAATGGACCGACATCCAAGCCCAGACCTATTACACGTATTACTTGCGCGACGACGTGACATGGTCAGACGGGACGCCGTTCACCTCGAAGGACGTGGAGTTTGCCTACGCCCTGCTCAACAGTTCTTTCGTCGATGGCGACCACATCCGCACGTACTACGCCGCCCTCATCGAGTGCCGTGCCCTCGGCAAGCACATCGTCCGGATGCGGTATCAACAGCAGTACTTCAAGGCTCCTGAGTTCACCTACACCGTGTCGGCCTACTCTCCCCCATTCCACTACTTTGAGAAGCTCGTTCGCGAAGACAAGGATCGGGAGCTGACCTTCGAGAAGCTGACACCCGAGCAGGAGCAATCTCAGAAGAAGCTCAGCGTGTCGGGTCAGGAGTTCGGGAAGTTCTTCAACACGGACGACCGCTACAACCGCAGCCCGATGGGGACGGGGCCGTACATCGTGGACAAGTGGGAGCGCGGCGATCGCGTCGAACTCAAACGCAATCCGAACTATTGGCGGAAGGACGCGGCCGGGCATCTCGACCGGATCATCATCAAGTTCATCCCCGACCAAGTCACCGCGATGCAGGCCCTCCGTTCGGGAGTCATCGACTTTTTCTATGACATGACCGCCGAGCAGTTCTACGAGGACTTGGCCGACGAGTCGGTCGATTGGTTCCAAGGGAAGTTCACCAAAGCGGCGTGGCATGTGCCAATGTACAGTTGGATTGGCTGGAACGAACTTAAGCCGCAGTTCCAAGACCGCCGTGTGCGACTCGCCCTGACAATGCTGTTCGATCGCGAGGCGTTCCTCAAAACCAAACTGCACGGCTCAGGAGTCCTCGTCTCGGGGACTCAGTATTACTTCGGCCCCGGCTACGATCACGATGTCGCGCCGATTGGTTACGACCCCGATGCCGCTCGCGAACTCTTGACCGAAGCGGGCTGGATCGACTCCGACAACGATGGCATCCTCGACAAGAATGGCGTCAAGTTTCAGATCGTTATAGAGATGGGGAAAGGCAAAAAAGTCACCGAGGAGATGTGTGAGGTTCTGCAAAAGAACGCCAAGCAGGTTGGAATCGACCTCCAAGTGAGAACACTCGAATGGGCCTCGTTCATCGAGCGGCTGCGGGCACGGGAGATCGACGCGATGACGCTCCGCTGGACGATGGCTCCCGAAAGTGATCCCTTCCAAATCTGGCACAGTTCCGAAGCGGGCAAGCACAAGCGCGGCAGCAACGCGATCTCGTTCGCCAACGCTGAGGCCGACAGCCTGATTGAGATGCTCCGCGTCACGCTCGACGAAAAGAAACGGCACCGCATCCACCAGTCGTTCCACCGCCTGCTCGACAGCGAGCAACCCTACATGTTCCTCTGGATCCCCAAGGATCTCGCCGTCTATCACCAACGCTTCCGCAACGTGAAGTGGTATCGCCTGCGCCCGGGCTTCGACCTCTCAGAGTGGTACGTACCGAAAGACGAGCAAGTGCATCAGTAGCGTGGAATGGGGCGTGGATAGCATTCGCTTTCAGTTCATCAGATGTTTGGAGTGAAGCAGACGATGGCCACTGTCTTCATCCCGGGGGGATGAAAACGATGGACTGCATACCGCTCATTGGGCTCCCCTCCAAAACATCGGATGAACCCCGTTTTTTGCCGCTCGCCCCAACACGTCGCCGCTTCAAAGGTGAATCAGGACCGTGTCCCAGATCATCGCCGTCAGACGGTCCCCTTCCGGATGAACAGAGAGGCGACCGCGCTGGCGATCCAGAGCAGGTGATAGACAAAGACCGCCCCTTGCAGCCCCTTAGGTTTGGGCTGGTAGACCTGCTCGGTGCCATCGGCGGTCACTTCGATGTGCTTGCGGAGTTTTTGGTCGTAGATCACGGAGCCGACGGGGAACGCGGGGGCGAAGACGGCGTCGGGCAGGTCGGTGTTGACTGTGATCTCCAGCAGTTCGACTGTGTGCGTGATGACATGTTCGAGCTTAGACGTGGTGACGGGTTGGTAGTTGATCTGCTCGACTCTGCGCGGATAGACCAGCGGCCCGGCGTCGATCCAGCCTTCGGCTTTGGTTTCGGTGCGCGAGATGAGCCGTCCGCTCGCCTCCGCGACATCCAGTTGCACGCGGATCGGCCAGTAATGGCGCGTGGTATTCACCGTCACTTGATAGTGGTGTTCGTAGGCGATTTCGTTGAGGCTCCGCCCCGCGACACCATTGCCGGTGATCGCATCGACTGCCCTGATCGCGCTGGTTGCGCGAGTGAACGTCATGTCGATCAGCCGTTCGCCATCCAACTCGCGCTCGGTGAGGGAACTGCGGAGTATCTCGCCACTCGGTTGATCGAACTTCGACAGGAGTTCGGTGAGCGCGTTGCCACCGCACGACATCAACGCCGTCTCGGGCCGGAGAAACGGTGCCCCGTAATTTTCCGTGGACGACCTGCGAAATGAGGAACTAGGCGACCCGATGGCGAAATAACGCACCGTTGCGCCGTCAAAAGCCGCGAGCAACTGCACGGCACCATCAGGGCCAAACTCCTTCCAAGCGTTGCAGGGCAATCGCTCGAACAACTCGTAGCTCTTGGCTTCGTCGCGATCGAGTTTCAGTAAAGCAGCTTCACCCCGCCGCCGCCGTGTGGGCTGTGGCTGACCGTCAAGGTTGAGCATGTAAAAGGCATCCGTGCGATGCACGCGTGTCTTCAAACGCATCCGCATGTCGCGGACCAAGGCTTCACGCTGCTTCATTCCGGCGATGATGTCGGCGGCGGTCGGTGTCTCGGCGGCGTGGATTGAGATTGAATCGTTCACCAAACACAGGCCGAGCAAGATCGCTGACAACGCGATGTTCCGGGCGGTGCGTGGCGGGACGAGTGTCCGTCGCGCGAACAGTGTTGCGCCGAGGATGATGGCTAACACGATCCCGTACACGACGGGATAGCCTTCGCTCATCAGGTTGATCCGCTCGCCCGCTTTCTCCACCTGATCGAGTTTGTTGTAGACATCGATAGTCGAGAAATTGGACTGGCCAGGGATCGACTTCAATACGGAGTCGAGGACGAAGAACAGCAACAGCGCGATCATTGCGGCTGGGATGGCGCGTCTCAACCGACAGATCGCCGCGACCGACACCGCATAGACGAACGCATGAATCAACGGCATGCACGCGAGGTAGGACAGGTAGCTGATCCGGTCTTGCGGGTCTCTCAAAGCTTCGTAAGGCGAACTCCACGCGAACAGCAACGGCAGGACATCAAGCGTTCCCACGACGGCGATCAGTCCCACCGCAAACTTCGTCCAGAACCACGTTCCCGGTGAGATGGGCCGCGAGCGCCAGAAGTGTTCCAAGCCCGGTTTCAACTCGGACGAAAACACGCCGACCGCGACAATGGCTGCCCACAAAGTCCCAACGAACCAAGTGGTCGAAGGAAGTTCACCCGCCAGGGTCTTGCGGTTTCCTTCTTCAAACAGTTGCATCATCGCGATCAACACCGCGATGGTCAGGCCCGCCAAACAGAGCGGCACCGATTGACGAGCATTGAGCCACGTCAACGCGGCCAAGCGAACGGGCCATCGAAAGCGGAACCACGTCAGCAACGCTGGCATCGCGACGCGCGGCAACCATCGTCGGCGCGGCTGCGCGGGTTGAGCCGAGGCATTCATACGGTGGCCGTAACATCGCGTGAACCACGTCGCAAGAACCAGCGTGAGCAGCAGACTCACAAGGAGTGGCCCGACGATCAGCGGCGCGAGTTCTAAATCCGTGTAGGTCGATCCATCGAGATCTCCGAAGCCCCAATTGATCGCCATCGATTGAGGCACCACGCCGCCAATCCAATCGGAGAGCAGGTACTGGCCCATCGAATCCAACGTCGGGCGAATCGTCGTGAGTATGAACGAGAACAGCACGACAATCGCGCCGACGAATCCCACTGACCCTTCATTGCGGCAGCGCGTTCCCAGCAACGACAGCAGCGTGGAGAGTTGCACCGTGATGGCCACGGCGATCGCCGTCGCCGTCCACAAGAAACGGATTGCCGCCAGTCTCGTCAGGCTCGGACGATCCGGTAGCCGCGCTGTGTCCGAACGCAGTCCCGCCTGTTCCACCAAGCCACTGGCAAGCAGCAGCGTGACGAGGACCGCTCCACAAACAATCGGAATCACCAGACAACCCCATGCGCCCAGCAGCCGCGCCCAAGCGACGGTTCTCAGTGACACCGGCAGCGATGCGGAGAACTTTAATGTCCGTCGCGTGTACTCGCCCGTCGCCGTGGACATCGCCAGCAGCACCGCCGCCAGGGAGCCAAACGTTACGCTCGTTTGAAAGAACGAGGCGACGAGTGTCCGCGTCCGATACTCGAATTCGTAGGCGATGCCGTACCCGAGGAACACGACGACGTAGACGATGGCGAACCGAAACAGCGATCGCCGCTCGGCCCATTCCTTCATGAGCAAGCTACTAAACTCGGGTGACATGATTTGGCCTCAGCAGAGAGTTTGATATCGGGACGTTGTTGCGATTCCATCCGGATGCTTCAAAGTAGCCTTCATCGCTCCGCGTGAAGAAAGCCGTACGTGAGCTCGCTGCCGAATGTTGATCCAACCGCCGTCTCACATCCGGCCAACTTCACGCGGAGCGATGAAGGCTACTTGGGTCTGCCTGCCTCACGCCTCACCCCACACTTGCGGTCGCCCGATGACGAACGCTTCAAAAATGTCGCCGAGCGTCATTGCGGTCGGCTGGATGGAATGCCCTGCGGACGCGAGTTCGTCCCTGAACCGAGACGCTCCGTCCACGACGATTTCAAATTGTTCGCCGTGACGACGTGCATCGAGCAACCCCGTCGGAGCCGGTCGATGTCGAACGATCTCTTGTGGCAGGATCATTCGCTGAACCTCGTCGCGCAGAGTTTCCGTCGGCCCCTGTCGGACGATCCGTCCCCGATCCAAGATTGCAACCACGTCAGCCACCGCCTCAACTTCATCCAGCAAATGCGAGCTGTAGATCACCGTGCGGCCTTCGGCTTGCAGATGCTCGACGAGATCGCGGTTGAACTCTTTGCGCGAGACCGGATCGAGTCCGAGCGCCGGGTCGTCGAGGATCGCGACCTGCGGAGCGTGAGCCAGCGCGACGGCCAACCCCAGCTTCACCGTCTGCCCTTTTGAGAGCCGTTCAATCCGGACATGCCTCGGCAACTCAAACCGTTCGAGATAGCTGTCGGCCAGTCGCGAATCCCATGTCGGATAGAACGGCTCCAAGAACCGACAGAGTTCAACGGCGGTCATCCAGTCGTACATCGACTGGTCCTCCGCGAGATACCCGACGCTCCGGCGCAGCTCGATCGACTTCATGGCCGGATCGCAGCCCGCCACACGAATCGTTCCCGAGTCAGGCGGCAACAGCCCGAGTAGCATCCGAATCATCGTCGTCTTGCCAACGCCGTTTCGCCCGAGCAAGGCAAACGTCTGGCCTTGCGGCACGTCAAACGAAACGTCCTCCAGCACGACGTGAGAACCAAACGCCTTACGCAGGCTGTGAACCGAAACCGCTGAGTCACTCATCGGAGGCCTCTCTCAAAAATGCGGACAGGTCAAAAATGAAAATGCCTTCAAGTAGCCTTCATCGCTCCGCGTGAAGTCAGCCATGCGCGAGGAAACTCCATTTGAAGACATCACCGCACTCGCGTTCGGCTGAC
>JAYTQJ010000650.1:0-3085 GCA_043746775.1 Schlesneria sp. | reverse complement strand
CCAGCGAGATGTTCTGCAGCACTCGATGCGTGCCGTAGTAGAAGTTGACGCCCCTGACATCGATTTTCGGCGGCTCCGCTGGCGTCACCGCCGCGCCTGTTCCCGCGTTCGGTTGGTTGATTCTCTCGCTTTGGGTTTTCATTTTCGGACTCGTCATGGCACTCGTGAAAGCGTTCACTCAGTTTGTCGAACCGCCATCGTCCCCCGTGACCGATGTCGCTCAGGGAGCTACGCCCGCCGCCCGCCCCCCCAAGTTTGAAACAGTCCAGATGGGCTTCTTCTACGGGCTGAACCAGGCGCTGCGCGATGTCTCGCTGAAGATCAACGAGCGGGCTGTGACGGCACTTATCGGGCCATCGGGCTGCGGCAAGAGTACCTACCTGCGATCGCTCAACCGCATGAACGACATCATCGAAGGGACGCGCGTCACGGGCAAAGTGATGCTCGACGGTGAAGACATCTACGCGAAAGATGTCGATGTCGTGTCGCTCCGCAAACGGGTGGGGATGGTCTTCCAGAAATCGACGCCGTTCCCCAAGTCGATCTTCGACAACGTCGCCTTCGGGCCGCGCATCGCCGGATTGACGGACAAGGCAAAGCTGGCGGAGATCGTCGAACAGTCGCTCCAGCGAGCCGCACTGTGGAATGAAGCCAAGGATCGGCTGCGCGATTCCGCGATGGCACTCTCGGGCGGACAGCAGCAGCGGCTTTGCATCGCGCGCGCGTTGGCGACGAGTCCCGAAGTTTTGCTGATGGACGAACCCGCCTCGGCTCTCGACCCCGCCTCGACCTCGCGCATCGAAGACCTGATTTTTGAACTTAAACAGAACTACACGATCGTCATCGTGACTCACAACATGCAGCAGGCGGCCCGCATCAGCGAAGTGACGGCCTTCTTCTGCATGGGACGCCTCGTTGAAGTCGGCCAAACCAAGCAGCTCTTTACGAACCCCACTCAAAAGGAAACGGAAGACTACATCACCGGCCGTTTCGGCTGACGACGTAGGGTAAGCGTCTCGCTTGCCCGTCTTGATGCGCCCGCCGAAAGTCGCCTTCATCGCTCCGCGTGAAGAGAGCCGAACGCGGAATGACGCTGTTTCCTGCGTCTCCGGGTTGCTGGTGACTCGGCTGACTTCACGCGGAGCGAGGAAGGCGACTGTTGTCGGTCACGTCCGTCTTGGCTTTCCAAACCGTCTGCAGCCTTAAGTCCCCACAACCCACCGCCTCTCTCCCCACAAGGCCCTCGCCATGTCGATCCACCTGATCCGCGACCTCGATCACCTCCACAAGTCCGTGATGACGATGTGCGCGCGGGTCGAGGACATGATTCACGCCGCCGTTGAGGCCCTCCACAAGCCCGACTACGAACGTGCCCGTGAAGTCATTCGCCGTGACGATGAGATCGACCGCATGGATGTCGAGATCGAAGAGGAGTGCTTGAAGCTCCTCGCGCTGCATCAGCCGGTCGCGATCGACCTGCGGCGGATCACGTCCGTCTTGAAGATTGGCGGTGAGTTGGAGCGTGTTGCCGATCTCGGGTGCAGCATCGCCGAACGGGCCTGTGGAATCGTGAAGTGCCCCGAAGTCGCCGTACCTGACAATTTGAAGGACATGTCGCGACAAGCACTCGACATGCTCCATCGCAGCATCGACGCATACGTTCACCTCGACGTGCGGATGGCCCGCGAAGTCTGCCTGCAGGATGATGCGATCGACAAGCTCAATCGCGAAATCATCGACGAACTGACCGGTCTCATGCAGCGTCGCCCCGACTTGATCGAGCCAGCCATTCACATGTTCTCGGCGTCGCGACAGATCGAACGGATCGCCGACCACGCCACAAACATCGCCGAGGATGTGATCTATTTGGTTCAAGGGGAAATCGTTCGACACCGCAATCGCGGCGACTTTCCTGTCGAGCCTCGTACTGTTCCGTCCACCGAAACAACGCACTGACCAGCGGCTTCGGCCACACCAACCCGAAGCGTGAGCGAGGACGTTCGGGTTGGCTTTCTCGCACACGCGACTTCGACTTCCTCGCTCACACTTCGGGTTGGTGTGACTCACGTCACTGGGCCACATGCCTCATCGAAAGGATTCCATGACGAAGCCCAAACTGCTGATCATTGAAGATGAACGTTCGCTGCAAGAGGTGCTGACGTACAGCCTGGAAAAAGAGGGCTTTGCCATCAGCGTTGCTTCGGACGGGCAGGACGGTCTCCGTCGAGTCGCCGCCGAATTACCGGACATCGTGATTCTGGATCTCATGCTGCCTCTGATTGACGGGCTGGAAGTCTGCCGCCAAATCCGCAGTTCCCCGCGCACGCAGGCAACTCGCATTCTGATGCTGACCGCACGCAGTGAAGAGGTCGATGAGATCGTCGGCTTCAACATGGGGGCCGACGATTACGTCACGAAGCCCTTCAAAATCAAACCGCTCGTCCATCGCATCAAGGCGTTGCTGCGGCGATCCCCCGGCGGCGAGCAGTCGCGGGACACGATCGAGTGCCACGGCATTGCGATCGACCGCTCGAACCACGTTGCGACGGCGGACGGAAAAGAACTTGTACTCACGCCCACGGAGTTCCGGCTGCTGTGGACGTTGGCTCACGCACCGGGGCGTCCTTTCGGCCGCAACGAATTGATGGACCGCTGTCGTGGTGAAGATGCGAACGCGCTCGAACGAACAATCGACGTTCATGTCCGCTCGCTCCGCCAAAAGCTCGGCAAGCTCGATGTGCTGATCGAAACAGTGCGCGGCATCGGCTACCGATTTCGCAACGAGACAAATGCGGGCTAATCCGAGCGGCAAGAAAAAGCGTCCTCCTCGAAGCCTGACGCGCAAGCGAAGGATGCTCGACATCCCAAGCTTCGCTTGCGCGTTTTGAAGTTGCGTTCTTTGACAGGCTCGGACGCCATTTTCGAGTCGCGTCCCCACCGACCTCGCATCATTGGTCTCTACGCAACTCAGGACAGGACAGGTCTTCTCTGGTGCTGTATTCGGTTTTGGCTTCTGTTCTTCATCCGTGCCCCGGCTTTGCCATCCGTGCTAGTTCGAGCGTTCCAAGACAGCGCCTTTAGCACG
>JAYTQJ010000649.1:0-3087 GCA_043746775.1 Schlesneria sp. | reverse complement strand
CACGGCCACGTCGAGGCTCCGTGACCGTGGCACCCGCGCAGATTGAACAAGGCGATTGCCCTGTCTGGCCGCCGATCCGGCTCGACTCGATTTGGACAGGCTCTTACAATCCGGCCCCATTTCTCCTGACTTGCTGGGCCAGCTCATGAATGTTGATCTCGATTTTTTGTACGACGACGAGTTCCCCAAATTGTTGGCTCGTTGTTCTGATGTCGATCTGGTGCAGGTGGCGTTGGAGGTGGCGCGTGATGCTCAGCCGGAACTCGACTTTGCTCACACTTGGGAGTGGATCGACAAGCGGGCTGACGAAGTGCGCAGCCATCTGACGCGTGCCAAAGACGACCGGGCGATGCTGAAGGAGTTGTCGCGTTGCCTGTCGGGAACGCACGGGCTGCACGGCGACAAGTCGGCGTTTCAACATGCCGAGAGCAGCTACATCAACCGCGTCATCGAGACCGGAGTCGGCATCCCGATCAGCCTGTCGGTCGTCTATTTGGCGGTGGCTCAGCGAGCCGGTTTGGAGTTGGCCGGGGTCGCCGCGCCGATGCACTTTCTGACGCGCATTGAAACGATGGAAGGGCCGTTGTTTTTGGATGCCTATCACGACGGACAGGTTCTCAATTTCGACGATTGCAGCACTTGGTTGGAGTCGCTCAGCGGGTTGAATGCGGATGAGATCGAAATGGCCCTCGAACCGGCTTCGCCGCGCGAGATCGTGGTGCGGTTGCTCAACAACTTAAAGGCGGTCCATGTGCAAGGCGAGCAATGGCAACACGCGTGGCATGTGCAGCGACGGCTGACGGCGCTGCATCCGAGTGATGCCGATCACCGACGTGACCTCGCGATCATTGCCCTCAAGTCGGATCGACCGGGAACGGCGATCGACCTGCTCGAAGCGTGCCTCAAGACCTGCACGAACCGCGATCGCGCCATGTTGCAAAGCCACCTGCGCGTCGCCGAGCGGTTGTTGGCGACGTTGAATTAGTGGTCGCACAACGGGACGTTGCTGGCTACAAATTCAGAGTGACTCTTGAGCGTAAGCTCTCTCTTTTTTTTCGGAGCAGGGGACGTTAGTCCCCTGAATCCGGCTGCAATTTCGATTCACGCCAATTCAGGGGACTCACGTCCCCCGCTCTGAAATTCAACCGGACAACGGGCTGACGCCCAATGGCACTCACTTTGAGCGATTATCAAATTGACGTTCAGTGCGACGTAGCTGAATTCGTGAGAATTCAGCCGGCTTTGACGATCGTCTGAAGTCTTACGACTTCAGCTACAGCCCAATGTGAGTGCCATTGGGCTGACGCCCGCCCTCAAAACATTTTCACCCCAAACGAGAGACCACAACATGGACATTCGCCGAACGCACGCTTTGTGGACGCAGGTTGCCGCTGATTGGTTGGTCGTGCCGGTTGCGGAGCCGGTCGAAATCGCCGGGCAACTCGGGCAATTGGACGAGGCGTTGGGGGGAGTGGTCTCACGAATGAAAGAGGCCGGTGACCTGACGGGCAAGCTGGCGTCGGTCGTTCCGTTGCGCGGTGTCTCGGGGATCGCGGCCTCGCGCGTGTTGTTCGTTGGATTGGGAAAGGCCGCAGAACTTTCGACCGGTCGGCTCGACAAGGTACTCGTCACGGCGGCGCGTGCGATCTCGGACAAGAAGGAGACGAGCGTTGCCATCGGTGTGCCGGACGCGGACGTGGGATCGGTCTCCGTCCTTGAATTTGTGGCGGCGGCGGCGACTGCCGTGCAGGTCGGCTCGCTCGGGCAAGACCTCTTTCGAGCGGAGCGGAACCGGTTTCCATTTGCCTCCGCAACGATCGCCTCGCACAGCGGACGACCGGCTGAACTGGATGCGGCGATCGCGCACGGTCGCATCGTCGGGCAAGCGATCAATCTCACGCGAGACCTCGTGAATCGTCCGGCGATGGAGATCACTCCCGTCGGCTTCGCGAAGCGTGCGGAGGTGGTCGCGGCCGATTGTGGTCTCCGCTGCGAAATCTTCGATCAGCCGCGACTCGAACAGGAACGGATGCGATCACTGCTGGCGGTCGCTCAGGGGAGTCCGCAGCCGCCGCGCATGGTGATCGTCTCGCACGATGGCGGCGGTCCGAATGCTCCGCGACTGGCACTCGTCGGCAAGGGAGTCACGTTCGACAGCGGTGGCCTCTCGCTCAAGCCGACCGACGGAATGTTGACGATGAAGTGCGACATGGCCGGTGCGGCCACGGTTCTCGGTGCGATGCAGGCAATCGCGCGGATGAAGCTCCCCGTCAACGTCGTCGGGTACATGGGACTCGTCGAGAACATGACGGGCGGAGCGGCCTACAAACTGGGCGACATCCTGACCGCGCGCAACGGTGTGACGATTGAAGTTCTCAACACGGACGCGGAAGGACGGCTCGTGCTGGCGGATGTGCTCAGTTACGCCGTCGATTCCGGCGTGGACAAGATTGTGGACCTGGCGACTCTGACGGGCGCGTGCGTCGTCGCGCTGGGCGAAGATGTCGCGGGAGCCTTCACCAACGATCAGCCTTGGTGCGACTGCGTGCTCGCCGCAGCGAAGACGACGGGCGAAGACGTGTGGCAACTGCCGATGTGGGAGCTGTACGACGATCTCATCAAGGGTGACATCGGCGACATCAAAAATACGGGCGGTCGCTGGGGCGGAGCGATCACGGCTGCGCGGTTTTTGAAGCGGTTCGTGGGCGACAAGCCTTGGGTTCACCTCGATATCGCCGGCCCCGCGTTCGCGTCGTCGAACAAGCCTCACCGCGAAGGGGGAGCGACCGGCTATGGAGTGAAGTCGTTGATTGAACTGGCAAGCCAATTCCGGTGAGCGCGGCACTGTCACAATGGAGATCGCGATTTTCGAGCGCCAGCTCGTTCCCACGATCTTCTGAGCGGGGCGGCGTCAGCCCCCTGGTTCTTGGGCGTAAGCCCCTTCTTCGATCAATGCAAAGCCAGGGGGCTGACGCCCAATGGCACTCATTTGAGCGATTTTCAAATTGACGTTCAGTGCGACGTAGCTGAATTCGTGAGAATTCAGCCGGCTTTGATGATCGTCTGAAGTCTTACGACTTCAGCTAC
>JAYTQJ010000648.1:0-6809 GCA_043746775.1 Schlesneria sp. | reverse complement strand
TTGCCATCCGCGCTATTTCGAGCTGTTCAGGACCATGTCTTTAGCGCGGATGGCAAAGCCGGGGCACGGATGAAGAGCTGCAAAACAGGCACGTCTGGAGTTGAGTCGAGACCACTGATGCGAGGTCGGTGGGGACGCGACTCAAAATGGCGTCCCAGCCTGTTAAAGAGCGCAACTTCAAAGAGCGTGAACGAGGAGTGCCTCGACTTCATACCCTGTTCTTCATGAGATTTCACATGCTTCGCACCTTGGCAATGTCTGTCGCTTTCGTGGTCGTTCCCTGCGTTCTCAGCGCCAGCGAGCCACTCACGGCCGAGACACAGGTTGAATTCGCGAGCCTCGAAGCAGGCCGGTCGTTGGTCTCAACACCCGACACGTTCATCAAGGCACTCAGTCGCTTCGATCGGCAGGTCCGATTGCAAACTGATGGCGACGCGACTGAGGCCGCACTTCTCGAATTCCTCGCGGGGGAAGTCGTCGCTTGGGACGACGCTGCGGTCGAGCAGGATGCCGCCGCAGAGACGACGCGGTCGATGGTGACTCAGTCCCTCGCCCGCATTCGGTCGAAGCTCGAATCGTTTCATTTGCCGCTTCCCAAGACCGTGCTTCTGGTTCAGATGTCGGGCAAGGACGAGGCCAACGCGGCCTACACGCGCGGGACGGCGATCATGCTGCCCAAGGAGCGAGTCCAAAAATTGAAGCCTGAGGCACTCGACCGCCTGCTGCTGCACGAGCTGTTTCACGTTCTCAGCCGCAACGCGCCGGAGCTGCGTCGCGACCTCTACCGCATCATCGGCTTCCACGTCTGCGACCCAATGACCCTTCCGCCGTCGATAGCCGATCTCAAGCTGACCAATCCCGACGCACCGCTCATCGACTGCCGGATCGAACTGACCGACGATGGCGAGACATGTTGGGCCGCTCCGATTTTGTTCTCGTCGTCCGCGACCTACGACGCCGTCAAGAAGCCGCCGCTGTTCCAATACCTCACGTTCCGCCTGATGAAGCTGGAAGAACACGATGGTCGTTGGAGACCGCTCGTCAAAGAAGGCGAACCCGTCCTGCTCGACCCCGCCCAATCAAAAAGCTTCGCCGAGCAGATCGGTCAGAACACGAAGTACATCATCCATCCGGACGAAGTCCTGGCCGACAACTTCGTGTTCACGGTCATGCAAACCGAGAAGCTCCCTTCGCCCGAGATCATCGAGCGCATGAGCGAGCGGCTGCGCGGCAAGTGACCGCCACACCAACCCGCAGCGTAAGCAAGGCCGTCAAAGTAGTCATCATCGCTCCGCGTGATGAGCCATTCACAAACAGACGCCTGATCCCAAAAGGCTCATCACGCGGAGCGATGATGGCTACTTTGAAGGCACTCCATACGTCGCCATTCGCGGGTGAGCGTTGATCCGATGGCGGTCGAGTTCTGTGACCAGCTCCTTCGGCAAGATCTCTCGCAAACGTCGTCCCTTCGTCATGCGACTCGTGGTGGTCAAGACGTTAACGGTGGCAGCATCGACCCGCACCGTACGGAGCAGGGCCGAGGCCACTCCGAGTTGAAATCGCTCATTGGGATAGATTGGCACACGGAGCATGTTCAAAGACCAGTCCGCCAACCCTGGTTCCATCAAAGCAGTGGACCTGTAGTACGGAAGCCTTGCCCGATAGATGAAGTGGTCGTTGATGTACACCGTCTCCGCCCGCGCCGAATACACCGCCCAAGCCAGCCAGTGGTCGCAGTAGCCGAGCGGCTCCAGCACCGGCCACGTCATCGCGGCGAGGATCGTCCCCAGTGCGCGGCGATTCGTTCGAGAAGTGGGCCACGTCGCGAGGTCTCGCCACCACTGTCCGACTTGAGCGGCGAAGGTCTCGCCCACGAAAGGCCGATCACCGGCTGTCGCTCGAAACAGCAGCCAGTTCTGCACGAGGACGAAGACATTCCACAGCAGCACGCCGAGCGAGTGGTTCAGTCCGAGCGGCCCCAGCGCGGCGAGTAACGCGACGTGCATGATTGTTGCTCCCCACAGACTCAGCCAGCGCGCGCGAGGCCACATCAACAGCACGGCCACTCCCAATTCACTCAGCGCGATGCCGACTGAGCCGACGACATCGAGAGCCTCCGTCCACGGGTTCGGCAGCCCGTGCAGGCCCATCGCATGCCGCAAGCCCTCCAACAACGCCGGTCCTTGTTCGTGACAGAATGTGTAGTCGAGCTTCGACACGGCCGACCAGAAGTAGATGCCGATCACCAGCCACCGCCAGCCGCGTCGCGCGGTGTCGTCGTCCGCGAGTGACAGCAACACCGCCAGCAAAAAGAACTGCCACGCCCACGGTTGCAGACGGTGCTGGTCGAGGACAAAGAAGCCGCTCAATGAGACTGCCAACCCCACACACGAGCCGCGTCCGAGCCAACCACGTCGCGCGACAAACAGCATCGTCAGCGCCGACAACACCAACACCGCGAGGCATCCCCAATCGAGCCACCCTGGCCAGTCACACGCCGCGCGAATGAGCGGCACCTGCGGAAAGACCGCTTGCGGCGTCCACAGCTTCCACGTTGATGCGACCAGTGCCAGCACACCCACCGACAAGCAGCGAGTCAGTCCGTTCATGTGAGTTCCATTGCGCGTCGTCTCGTTGAGGATCAGCGAATCAACCACTGTTGCTGTCGCAGATAGTCGTGGTTCGCTCCCTTATCCAATAGCTTTCGGAGCGGGGTGGCGTCAGCCCCCTGTCTCTTGGGCGTCAGCCCCCGCTTCGATCAACGCAGAACCAGGGGGCTGACGCCCAAAGGCACTCACTTTGAGCGATTTTCAACTGGACGTTCAGTGCGACGTAGCTGAATTCGTGAGAATTCAGCCGGCTTTGATGGTCGTCTGAAGTCTTACGACTTCAGCTACACCCCAGAGTGAGTGCCAGGGGGCTGACGCCACCCCGCTCCGAAACGAACAAGAGGGCTAACGCCCAAGAATTACACTCGGGTTGCGGCTGAGCGAAGTGAAGCCTCGCCGTGTTCCCCGTGGTTCATACTCGCAACTCAAGCAATGAACCACCGGGAACACTGGAGGGCACGGGGGTGGAGGAGAACTCGGTTTATCGGGGCGTGGGACGGGCGACTGCGGTGTTCTTCCGGCTATCATTCTCCGGCACGTTGGCTCGGCGGCACACATTGTCGCTGGGGCCGGTCCGAGACTGCTTCCCCTTGAGTTGCCCGCTGAACATGAACCGACTGTTGCTCATCGCAGGGTTGTTGGCTTTCGTCGTGGTTGAGGCGTGGGGACAAGCTCCCACTGCGGTGGACCCGCGCGTGGATGAGCGAGCAGCCAGCGACTACTTCGAGCGGGAAGTCCGGCCGATTTTTGTCGAGCATTGCCAGTCGTGTCATGGTGCGAAGAAGCAAGAGTCGGGGCTGAGGCTCGATTCGGCGAAAGGTCTCGCAGCGGGAGGCGACAGCGGCGCGGCGATCGTGGCCGGTTCGCTTGAACAGAGTCTGCTGATTGAGGCCGTGCGGTACGGCGGCGCGACGAAGATGCCTCCGCGCGGGAAGCTGTCGGCGAAAGCGGTTGCTTCACTGGAGAAGTGGGTCGCGGCGGGAGCGGGCGGTTGGAACGCGGATCGTGACGAACAGCCTACGCTCGGAAAACCACACGGGATCACGGTCGAAGCGGCGCGCGATCACTGGGCGTTCCAGCCGATTCGCCAGCCGGACATTCCTGTCGTGAAGAACGTCGAACGAGTCGCGACTCCCGTCGATGCGTTCATCGTGGCGAAGCTCGAAGCGGCGGGGATCGCACCGAGTCCCCTAGCCGACCGCCGGACTCTCATTCGTCGCGCGACATTCGATCTGCACGGCTTGCCTCCGACGCCCGCTGAAGTCGCGGCGTTTGAAGCGGACTCCGCGCCGGATGCGTTTGCGCGCGTGATGGAGCGGCTGCTTGAATCACCTCGTTACGGCGAACGTTGGGGACGGCACTGGCTCGATGTCGCGCGGTATTCGGACACGAAGGGCTATGTGCGACTGAATGAGAACCCGCGCTTCCCGAGTTCATGGACGTACCGCGACTACGTGATTCGCGCGTTCAACGACGACCTGCCGTTCGACAAGTTCGTCGTCGAGCAACTCGTCGCAGATTTGGTGGGGAACGCGAGTGCGAAAGTAGGGTGGGACCAGCGGCGCTTCGCCGCGCCGGCCCACCAAACCACACCGGCACAGCCAGCGGAGTCGCCGCAACGTTCTGGTGGGCCAGCGCTCGAAACGAGCTTGTCCCACCCTACAGCGAGCTTGTCCCACCCTACGGCTGTTGCACCACAATCGAACCTCGCGGCGCTCGGCTTCCTCACGCTTGGCCCCCGGTTTTTGAACAGTCCGCACGACATCATCGACGACCGGATCGACGTGGTGACGCGCGGGTTGCTGGGGCTGACGGTGTCATGCGCCCGCTGCCACGATCACAAGTTCGACCCGATCCCGACGCGCGACTACTACAGCCTGCACGGCGTCTTCGCGAGTTCCGTCGAGCCTCGCGTTCCACCGCTGATCCTCCCCGCGTCGCAGCAGGCTCCGTATGACAAATATCTGACCGAACTGGGGCAGCGATCGAAGCAACTTGACGAGTATTTGTTCGCCCAGCGCGCCGCATTGACGACCTCCTTCCGAGCAAAGTTCACGGAATACCTGCTGGCCGGTCAGCGTGAACCGGTGCAGGCGAACTTCCTTGCCGTGATGTTCCTGATCGACGCGAGCAAAGACTTGAACCCCGTGATGGTCCAACGTTGGGCGCGGTTCTTGGAACGAACCCGACGCCGTCCCGATCCGGTCTTCGCGCCGTGGCATGAATTGGCGGCAGCAGTGAAGTCGGAGGCCAGCTCATCCAAGCCTGACGCGCAAGCGAAGGAGGGCGATGCAAAAGAAATCGTGAGCGGTGCGACGGTCGATGGCCCGGCGGCTTCGCTTGCGCTTCAGGCTTCCATGAGACTCATCGTCCAATGGCAATCCCGCAACGACGGCGGCCATCCGATCAACACTCTTGTCGTCGAAGCGTTCGCCAAATCGCCTCCGCTCAATCTGGCAGACGCTTCGCAAATCTATGCACGACTCGTGGAGGAGACTGCTCAACGCTGGCAACAACGCATCGCAGCCGACCCCACCGCGCAGCGACTCGACGAACCCGAATGGGAAGAGTTGCGGCAAACGTTCTTCGGTGCTGACTCACCGCTGACGATCACGCTCGACGACGTGGAAGAGTTCTTGTTCGTCGATGCCACGACACAGCAGCAGCTTCATGCCAAGCAGCGGTTGGTCACGGATTGGATCGGTTCGCCCGAAGCGGCTCCGCACGCGATGGCCCTGGAAGACGCGACGCATCCGACCGACTCGCGCGTCTTCATTCGCGGCAACGCGAGCAACCTCGGCGAAGTCGTGCCAAGGCAGTTCCTCGCCGCGCTGTCTCGCGGTGAACGACAGCCGTTTGAATCGGGCAGCGGGCGGTTGGCACTCGCGCAGGCGATTGCCAACGCCGACAATCCGCTCACCGCGCGCGTCCTCGTCAATCGCGTGTGGATGCACCATTTCGGAGCGGGCCTCGTGCGAACGCCCAGCGATTTCGGGCTGCGTGGTGAACGGCCGACTCACCCCGAACTGCTCGATCATTTGGCGAGCCGCTTCATCGCCAGCGGCTGGTCGATCAAGCAGCTTCACCGCGAGATCATGCTGTCGGCGACGTACCAACAGCAGAGTGCGCGGCCAGAAGACTCGCGCCATTCCGTCGATCCCGAGAACACGCTGGTCTGGCACATGCACCGTCGTCGGCTCGATTGGGAGTCGATGCGCGATGCGATGCTCTTGGTCTCGGGACAACTTGATCTCAAACAGGGCGGCCCGTCTGTGGACTTGTTCGCGGGGCCGATGTCTTCGCGCCGGTCGGTCTACGGATTCATCGACCGCCAGAATTTGCCGAGTGAACTGCGAACGTTCGACTTCGCGCCGCCCGATGCGTCGAGTCCCGGTCGGCATCAATCGACGGTCCCTCAACAGGCACTCTTCCTGATGAACAGCCCGTTTCTGAAGCAGCAGGCTCAGCGACTGTCCGCGCGATCGGAGATCACCGAGCGAGCGACGCTGTCCGACAAGATCAACGCTGCACACCACCTAGTGTTCGGTCGCGAAGCTCGCCCCGATGAGATCGAGCTGGCGGAGCGATACCTCACACAAGCCAACAACAGCGACGGACGGGCCAGCAGCGAACAACCGGCGGACAAACCGTTCCTCGCCCCGTGGGAGGAGTACTTGCAGGTGCTGTTGCTCTCGAATGAGTTTTTGTTCGTGGATTAAATCTTGAATGGCGAGAACCCAACCGGGCAGCCCCCGATGGTCTCGTCACAAAGTAGCCATCATCGCTCCGCGTGATGAGCCTTTGAGGCAAGCGTCTGAGTCAGTTCGAGCCGAACTCGTAAGGCTCTTCACGCGGAGCGATGACGGCTACTTTTTGCAGGCATTCAAGTGTTGTGTAGAGACCGATGGGCCAGCCCGATGGGGTCGATTGCTTCACTGCGGGTGTTTATGAGGGTTCCAACATGGTGACGCGACGCGAATGGCTGGCTCGAACCGGCATCGGATTCGGTGGGCTGGGGCTGATCGACTTGCTGGCGCGTGAGGCGCCAGCAAAACAGACTGACTCGGCGGCGAACCCGTTGTCGCCGAAGCGACCGCACTTTGCCGCGAAGGCGAAGCGAGTCATTCACTTGTTCATGAACGGCGGCGTCTCGCACATCGACTCGTTCGATCCGAAGCCGGTTCTCGCGCAGTACCACGG
>JAYTQJ010000647.1:0-6813 GCA_043746775.1 Schlesneria sp. | reverse complement strand
ATGATCGATGCAGCGTAGCTGAATTCGTGAGAATTCAGCCGGCTTTGACGATCCTCTGAAGTCTTACGACTTCAGCTACACCCCAAAGTGAGTGCCATTGGGCTGACGCCGCCCCGCTCAGAAATCCCTCACTCTTGGCCGCGTGAGGGATAATGTCCTCCAAACGTTCGCAAGAACCACACAATCTTTGGCTGAGTTGGAGTCCGCCACTTGCCTCGCGCCGGATTCCACCAATACTTGCAGCCGTCCGTTGAGTCCGGTTCGCCGATTTGATCGGCCTGATCCGAAGACCTCGATCGCTGGTTGATCCCCGTGCTTCGCCACTTTCCGAGCCGACGGACGTGAGTTGATCGTACTGCTCTGAATGATGTTGATGACGCTCCGCGTGAGAGTCGTCGCGAGGTGAGCGGCCTGTTGAAAGACGTAGGGTAAGCGTCTCGCTTGCCCTTGGTTCCCAAAGCCATCAAATCCCAAAGCAATCACGGGCAAGCGAGACGCTTACCCTACGGGGGGTTCAACAGGCTGGGATCGGTAGTCGGGAGGTGCGTCATGTCACTCGCATTCGACGAGCTGACGTTCGGGATGGACGATGCCTCGGCCTCGTGGCTGAATCGGTATCCGAACTGCGTCCCAGCGCATCTCGACTACCCCGCCGAGCCGGTCTGGTGGTCGCTCGAACAGGCGGCAACCCGGTTCCCGTTCCGTACGGCGCTCCGCTATTTCGACGAAGCGACAACCTACGCGGAACTATTCGATCAAGCCCGTCGCGCGGCGACGCTCTTCCGGCTGCTTGGCGTCAAGCCAGGGGATCGTGTTGGTCTGCTGTTGCCGAACGTTCCCGAATACCTGATTGCGGCGTACGGCGTCTGGATGGCGGGCGGTGTGGTGGTGTCGCTCAGTCCGTTGTCCGTGGCCGTCGAGATTGATGACCTGCTCCGCGCCACCGGTTGCCGGTGGGTCGTGGCCCTCGATCTGTTGAGTCCGCTCGCGACGAAGGGACCACATCGTCCGAGTCACCTGCTGACGTGTTCGCTCGCTCACCGGCTGCCAGCCCTGAAGCGGTTCTTCTACCGAGCGACTTGTGTGAAACGGTGCGGCTTGAGGTACGAGTCACGGGTCGCCACGAGCGACTTCGTGGCAGAGTTGTCTCGGGTGGAACCGATTGCTGAGCCGATCATCGTTGATCCGGAGTCTCCCGCGTACATCCTGCCGACGGGCGGAACGACGGGTCGCCCCAAAGCGGTCACGCTGTCACATCGCAACTTGTTGGCGAACGCCCTGCAAATCAAAGCGTGGTGCGGCAACCGGACGGGTCGCAACACGCTGCTCGCCGCGATCCCGTTCTTTCATTCCTACGGTCTGTCGATGTGTGTGACGGGAGGCGTGGCGATGGCCGCCACGCAGGTGCTCTATCACCGCTTCGATCCGCTGGCGGTGTTGAAGCTCATTGAGACCGAACGGCCCAACGTGTTTCCGGCCGTGCCGACGATGCTGCATCTCCTCAATCAACGGCTTCGCAGCGACAAGGGCCGCTGGAATGTCCGGTCGTTGAGGTGGGTCATTTCGGGCGGTGCGGCATTGCCGGCCGAGACCAGCCGCGAATTCGCCAAGCACACGGGAGCGTGGGTCGTCGAGGGTTACGGCTTGTCGGAGTGCAGCCCGGTGACTCATTCCGGCCCGCTCGACGGCTCGGCGCGCGTCGGCACGATCGGTCTGCCGCTGCCCGACACCGACGCGCGGATCGTGGATGCCGACACGGGCCACGACATCTTGGAACCGGGTCAGATTGGCGAACTGATCGTGCGGGGACCGCAGGTCATGCTGGGCTACTGGAACGATTCGGCAGCCACCGAACGAGTCCTGCGCGATGGTTGGCTTTACACCGGCGATCTGGCCACGCAATCCGAAGATGGTTTCTTCAAGATCGTCGATCGGAAGAAAGATCTGATCATCACGAGCGGCTTCAACGTCTATCCGAGCGATGTGGAGTTCGTCGTGAAGCAATTCCCCGGAGTGAAGGACGCTGCGGTGATCGGCGTTCCCGATCCGCAGCGCGGGGAGATCGTGAAGGCGATCGTCGCGATCGACCGCGTCCAGAAGTTCGATCGACAAGAATTGGAACGGTTCCTCAAGGAGAATCTGTCCCATAACAAGGTGCCGAAGATCATCGAGGTCATCGAAGGCGATCTGCCCCGCAATTTCCTCGGCAAGGTTTTAAGGCGAAAGCTGCGCGAGTTGAAAGAAATGTCGTCGTAGGGTGCGTGGAGTCGTTGTGTTCGGAATTGCCTTCAAAGTAGCCATCATCGCTCCGCGTGATGAGCCTTGTGAGTTCAAATGTCCAACTGCGAAAAGCTCATCACGCGGAGCGATGATGGCTACTTTGGTCTGAGGCGGTGCCTCGTTGGAGACATCGGCTCGCCTGTTTTTCGGAACCGTTTGTTTGGCCTTCGCTCGCTGAAGCGGGAGGTCGATCATGTCACTCAGGAACACCTGCCCGGAACCGTTGGCCGTGATGGCCGGGATGCGGACTCCGTTTGCGAAAGCCTTCGGGACGTTGGCGTCGGTTCCGGCCGATGAACTCGGTCGGATCGCCCTCACCGCCACTCTGGACCGAGCCGGACTGAAGCCGACCGAGGTGGATGAAGTCATCTTCGGCAACGTCGCTTCGCCGCCGGACACCGCGAACATCGCGCGGGTCATCGCGCTCCAGTCGGGAGTCCCGCAGGACCGCGTGGCGCATACGGTGAATCGTAATTGTGCTTCGGGAATGGAGGCCCTTGTTGCCGCGTGGCAGTCGATCCGCGAAGGCCGCGCCGAGGTTGTGATTGCTGGCGGAACCGAGTCGATGTCAAACGTCCCGCTGTTGTGGGATGCGCGCATGAGACTGTTGTTGGTCGAACTGGGCCGGCAACACTCCCTGTTTGGGAAGCTGCGCGTGTGGACTCGGTTCCGCCCTGCGATGTTGCGTCCGATCCCCGCCTTGCAACTCGGACTGATTGACCCGACCTGCGGTTTGAACATGGGCGAGACGGCGGAGTTGTTGGTCCGAGACTTCGGCATCTCGCGCGACGAGCAGGATCGGTTCGCACTGCTCAGCCACCAGCGGGCCACGGCCAGTTTGAAACGCGGCTTCTTCGAGGGCGAAGTCGCACCGGTGTCGCTCGCAAACGTTGTAGTCCGGACGCCTACGTCCGGACGTGAGCGTCCGTTGAAACACCACCCCACCGGGCTTGCCCCGGTGGAATCAGGTCTTTGCACTACTCAGTTCGATGAAGAAGTAGTGCAAAGACCTGCGAGCCACCGGGGCAAGCCCGGTGGGGTTTTCCAACAGGCGGGTGGGCGTCCAGACCACGATGCTCAAGCAGTCGCGCGCGACACCGGGCCGCGCGCCAACCAGACGATCGAAGCTCTCGCGAAATTGAAGCCGTTGTTTGAGCCTGCCTCCGGCTCGGTCACGGCGGGCAACAGTTGTCCCATTACAGACGGTGCCTGCGCGCTGTTGCTGTTGCCGCCGGGCCGAGCCTCGGGGTTGGGCATCGCGCCCTTGGGATTCATTCGAGACTACGCCGTGGCCGGGTGTGAGCCGCGTCGCATGGGACTAGGCCCGGTCCATGCCGCGCACAAGCTGCTCACCCGGCACGGTCTGAAGCTGTCGGACTTCGACCTGTTCGAAATCAATGAAGCCTTCGCCGCGCAGGTCATTGCCTGTCAGCGAGCCTTCGCCTCGGACACGTTCGCTGAGGAACACTTTGGCCGGACGAAGGCCCTCGGTGAGATCCCGCCGGACAAATTGAATGTGAACGGCGGCGCGATCGCGCTTGGGCATCCCGTCGGCACCACCGGCGCGCGGCTCGTGCTGACACTGCTGCGCGCCCTGAAAGAGAAAGGACTGCATCGAGGTCTCGCCACACTCTGCATCGGCGGCGGTCAGGGAATGGCGATGTGGGTGGAAGCAGAGGTTGAGGGTTGAGGGCGATGACCCGACGCCTCGCCCTTAAGCAAGCGACCCCACCGGGCTTGCCCCGGTGGCTCGCGGGTTTTTGCACTACTCGATTCGCTGATTCGAGTGTGCGCAAAAAGTAGTGCAAAGACCTGTTTCCACCGGGACAAGCCCGGTGGGGTTCGCTTGTTTGATGCCTCGGCCTTTCTGACCCTCGACTCTCGACCCCCAAACATCAACCAAGGAACAGATCATGACCGATCTTCATCTGACAAATTTTGACGTGCATCGCGACCATCGCGGGATTCTGACCGCCATCCTCAACGTGCCGGATCAACCGGTGAACGTGTTCAGCGACGGGGTGCTGCACGATCTCGGCGAGTTGCTGCTCGCCGTGGAACACGATGAGACCGTGAAGGCACTCGTGTTCCGCAGCGGCAAGGAGAGCGGGTTTCTGGCGGGAGCGGACCTGCATCTCATCGAGCGGCTGCACACGGAAGCGGACGCGCGGGAAGCCTGCTACTCCGGACAGGAACTGTTTGAACGACTCCAAGACCTCGCCATTCCCACGATTGCCGTGATCAATGGCGTTTGTTTGGGAGGCGGCTTGGAGTTCGTCATGGCTTGCCGTTATCGGATTGCCATCGACAGTCCGCGCACGAAGCTGGGACTCCCCGAAGTGGAGCTGGGCCTCATGCCGGGCTGGGGTGGGACGCAGCGCTTGCCGCAGTGTGTGGGACTGTCGGCCGCGTTGCCGATGCTGCTCACCGGCAAAAAGATCGGGGCGCGAGAAGCGTGGCAGATCGGATTGGTGGACGCGGTCGCGCAGCGCGAGACCGTCGAGGGCGAGATTCTGCGACTGCTGGACATCCGTGATGACAGCGATCTGCTCGAACGGTATCGAACCGACGCGACGTTCAACATCGCCGCCGCATTCTTCAGACTGTTTGATTCCGTGACCAAGCCACGGCGTCCGCGCGGGTGGCTGAACTGGCTCAAAGATCGAACGCGGCTCGGGCAGTGGCTGGTGATGCGGCTCGCGCGCCGTCGCATCGCTCCCAACGTGGAACACTATCCGTCGCTCGCGGGCATCTTGAACGCGGTCGATGCGGGCTTGAAGGATTGTCGGTCTCAGGGGGGACAGTTCACCCGCAACTCGTCGTGGATGCCACAGGTGGCAACGCAGTCGATGCCGCCGGGGTCGATGCTCAACGGTTACGGCGTGGAGCGGGATGAGTTTGGCAAGCTGCTCATCACCGGGACGCACCACAGTCTGCTGGGACTGTTCTTCCAGCGCGAGCAGGCGCGCAAGGCGGGCACTTGGATTCCCGGCCCGAAGACCCGGCCGCATCGCCTGCAGAAGATCGGTGTGATTGGTGGTGGCGTCATGGGGGCGGGGATCGCTCACGCCGCCGTTTCGCAGGGCTTCGATGTCGTGCTGAAAGAGGTCAACGCCGATCTGCTCAATGCGGGATTGAGTCGCATCGAAGGTCTGTTCCAAGAGTCCGTGCGCCGCGGTTCGATGACCGAGGCACAATCCGCCCACAAGCTCGGTGCGATCGTGGCGACGACCGACTGGCGGGCCTTTGCTGACGTGGACCTCGTCATAGAAGCCGTCACTGAACGGCTCGACATCAAGCGGGATGTCTTCCGCGATCTTGAACGGCATTGCTCGCCGAGTGCCGTGCTGGTGTCGAACACGTCGGCGCTGTCGATCCGTGACATTGCGATGCCGCTGCACGAACCCGTGCGAGTTCTCGGCCTGCACTTCTTCAATCCAGTCTCACGCATGCCGCTGGTCGAGATCGTGCGGACAGACCATTCGCGCGACAAGGACTTGGTGTTGCTGATCGACTTCGTGAAGCAACTCGGCAAGGTGCCGGTCGTGACCGGTGACAGTCCCGGCTTCGTGGTGAACCGGATTCTGTTTCCGTATCTCGACGAGGCGGTGCGACTCCACTGTGACGGCGTTCCGACCGCTGAGATCGACAAGTCCCTGAAGCGGTTCGGGATGCCAATGGGTCCATTGGAATTGCTCGATCAGGTGGGCCTCGACGTGGCGGCGCATGTGGCCAATTCGTTGAGCAGCCTCAGCCCGCAACCGAGTCCCACAACCGAGCGGCTCCGCGAAATGGTGGCTCAGGGGTGGCTCGGTAAGAAGGCGGGCTGCGGATTTTATCGGTACTCGTCAAAGGGGAAGAAGAGAAGACCCCTCACGCTAGCTCTCGCGCGACCACCGAAGCGGCGGTGCCCGGGCCGGGGCGAGGGGACAAGCGGGTCTCTCGACACAGCGAGGGCTGCGACCGCAGGACTCCTCTTCACGCGCACCGGCGGTGTCACTCTCGACGACATTCGCGACCGCGTCGTGTTGCGGCTGGTGAACGAAGCGGCGAAGTGCTTGCGCGAGGGAGTCGTCTCGGAACCGTGGATGATTGATCTGGCGATGGTCCTCGGAACCGGTTTCGCGCCGTTCACCGGTGGCCCATTGCGGATGTGTGAATTGCAGGGCTACGGCGAAGTCGTCGAGAAACTCGAGTATTTCGAGAAGACCCTCGGACCCAGGTTCGCTCCCGACGCATGGCTGATCGAACAGATTGAACACCCGCACGAACATCACGCTTGGTGACTTTGAGCCGTCGCGCACTCCGAAGGGAGAACCTCATGATCGCGAAAATGAATGAACCGTTGGCGACCGAGGAATCGATCTGCACACTGCCACCGTCGGTCGCGAACCGGCTGTCAGGGACAGCACCGTCGTTCGCCGAGACCGCTCTGAAACTTGGAGGCAAGGGGGACGATGAGGTGCGCCGCACCGGGGCGATGGACAAGGCGGACGATCAGGTGGAGTCGCTGTTCTCGCGGCAACATCAAAC
>JAYTQJ010000646.1:0-3096 GCA_043746775.1 Schlesneria sp. | reverse complement strand
CCCGCGCGTTGATGAGGAATGTGACTCAAACGTCACCAGACGCGCGGGGCGTTGCCCACGCGGTTAAACGAGGCACAAAATGAGGACGGACGAGGCGTCCATCCTACACGACACTTAACAGACAGCCACGAACTGAGACCGCCGAAATGATGCGTGCTTTCTTTTGCCTGATGTTCGCCAGCCTGTGGCTTCCGCAGTTCGCTGCCGCACAGACGCCTGCCGAGCCGATCGACTTCAGCCGCCAGATTCAGCCGATCCTCGCCAAACGTTGCTACGCCTGTCATGGGCCAGACAAGGCTGAGGGGGGCTTGCGGCTCAACTCGAAAGAGGCGGCGTTCGCGAAGCTCGAATCGGGGACGCACGCGATTGCCGCGAAGGATGTCTCGAAGAGCGAGCTGATCAAACGAGTCCTCTCGCGCGAAGAGGGTGTGCAAATGCCGCCCGAAGGAGCGCCGCTGAGCGACTCGCAAATCGAATTGCTGCGTCGCTGGATCGAGCAGGGGGCGGAGTGGAAAGAACACTGGGCCTTTGTCGCGCCGCAGCCTCAACAGCCACCGGCCGTGAAGGACGCGAAGTGGGTTGCCAACCCGATTGACTCGTTCATTCTGAGCAAGCTCGAACAGCAGGGTTTCGCTCCCGCGCCGCCTGCCGACAAGACCGCGCTGCTGCGACGCATCACGTTCGATCTGACCGGCCTCCCGCCGACGCTGGCTGAGGTCGAGAGCTTCTTGGCCGACGATTCACCAACTGCCTACGAAAAAGTTGTGGACCGGCTCCTTCAGTCTCAGCACTACGGTGAGAAATGGGCACGACACTGGCTCGATGTGGTTCGCTATGCCGACACCAACAGCTTCGAACGAGACGGCGCGAAGCCCAATGCGTGGCGGTATCGCGACTATGTCATCCGCTCGTTCAACAGCGACAAGCCGTACGATCAGTTTGTCCGCGAACAACTTGCCGGAGACGAACTGCCGACCGTGACGAGCGACTCGATTATCGCCACCGGCTTCTACCGGCTCGGCCTGTGGGACGATGAGCCTGCCGACCGGTTGCTCGCGCTGTACGAAGGCTTCGACGACATCATCACGACGACCAGCCAAGCGTTTCTTGGGCTGACCGTGAACTGCGCCCGGTGTCACGATCACAAGATCGACCCCATCACGCAGCGCGATTACTACGCGATGCTGTCGTTCTTCCAAGGGATCACTCCCAACGGCAATCCGAACCCGAACGTCGAACGAACCGTCTTCGAGAACGACGCGGCGCGGGCTGAGTTCGAGTCGAAACAAAAGGCTCACCAAGAGCAGTTGAACTCGACACAAGCCTCCGTCACCGCGATCGAGAAAGAGTTCCGCGACCGCGTTTCCAAGACCGATCAGCAAGCCGACGTGCCCGACATGGATGACCTCGAATACCGCTTCTATCGCGACACGTGGGAGAAGCTGCCGAAGTTTGATGACCTCAAGGCCGAGACGACCGCCAAGCTGGAGCAGGGCTTCTTCGACATCTCGCCCGCCACGCGCGAGTTCTCGTTCGGCTTCGTCTTCACCGGGACGCTGAAGGTTCCCACCGACGGGACGTATGTGTTTGAACTCGACTCCGATGACGGCTCGCGGCTGACGATTGATGGCAAGCTGGTCGTCGAACACGACGGTATCCACGGGACCGGCAGTCCGAAAGTGGCGAAGGCAACGCTCAAGCAAGGCCGCGTGCCGATCCGCCTCGACTACTTCCAAGGGCCGACCGGCGCGAAGGGGATCGTGGTGAAGTGGTATGGCCCCGGCTTCGAGCAGCGTTACCTATCAGCCACGACCGAGGATGGTGAACCGATCGGCAACCGTCGCGGCAAGAAACGCGACTTCAATCAGCTCATCAAGCAGCGCGGACCGAGTGTGTTGGGGCAGCCGAAGTTCAACGAATACCAAGCAGCGACGAAGCAGCTTGAAGATTTGAAACGGACCAAAATCGAGGCTGACTACGCGCTGTGCGTCACCGAGATCGGGCCGAACCCGCCCGATACCTTCCTCCTCAAACGAGGCAACCCGCAATCGCCCGGTGACAAAGTGGTCCCCGCGTTTCAGTCAGTCATTGGCGGCGGCGTGCCGATCATTCCGCCACCCGCTCCCAGTGCGAAGACCTCGGGCCGACGGCTGGCTCTCGCGAACTGGATCGCCTCCCCTGACAACCGCCTCACCGCGCGAGTCATGGTGAACAGACTCTGGCAACACCACTTCGGCCGAGGGATCGTGAGGTCTCCCAACAACGTCGGCCTCCTCGGCGATTCGCCCACGCATCCCGAGTTGCTCGATTGGCTGGCAGCGAAGTTCAGCGCGGATGGCTGGCGCATGAAGCCGATGCACAAACTGATCGTGATGTCGAACACATACCGGATGTCGAGCCGAGGAAACGAAGCCGCGCTGGCAAAAGACCCGCTCAACCAACTCTTCTGGCGTTTCGACATGCGTCGGCTGGGAGCGGAAGAACTGCGCGACACGGTTCTCGCGACGACCGGGCAACTCAACGCGAAGATGTTCGGCCCCGGCATCTTTCCCGAGATCAGTGATGAAGTGAAAGCGGGTCAATCGAATCCCGGCAGCGGCTGGCACACGTCTCCCAAGGAAGAGCAATCGCGGCGCAGTGTCTACGTCCACGTGAAGCGTTCGCTCGTCCTGCCGATCCTGTCCGACTTCGATGTCGCCGACTCCGACACCACCTGCGCGGCCCGTTTCGCCACGACTCAGCCGACGCAAGCGCTCGGCATGCTCAACGGAAAGTTCCTGAACGACCAAGCGGCCGAGTTCGCCAATCGCCTGCGAAAAGAAGTGGGCAGCAAACTCGAAGGGACCGCCAAAGTGGAAGCCCAAGTCACGCTCGCCTTCCGCCTCGCGCTGGGACATGAGCCGGACAAGACCCTCGTCGAGCGTGGCATCAAGCTCATCGACGCCCTCCAACAGAAACACGGCCAAACTGCCGATCAAGCTCTGAACCAGTTCTGCCTGATGGTCCTCAACCTGAATGAATTCGTGTACTTGGACTGACCGTAGGGTAAGCGTCTCGCTTGCCCGTCTTGAAATACAGAAATGCAGGGCAAGCGAG
>JAYTQJ010000645.1:0-3102 GCA_043746775.1 Schlesneria sp. | reverse complement strand
AACTCGGATTGATGAAAGGTCTCAGTGCGAGGCAAGCGGCTCGCGTCCGGCACTCGATCTCACGCGCTGGACTTGGTTCTGGACGTTGCTGTTGGGATTGGGGCTGTTGCTGGGCGGATTGCTCGCGCTGGGGATCGCCTCGACGCGCGTGATCCTGCCTTACGACGAAGTCTTCGTCGGGATGTCGCGCGAGGAATTGAATCTCATCAGCCCCCGGCTGCTGGCGTTCATGCAGCACGATCGCGTGACGTTGTCGGGGACGATGCTGGCGGTCGCGGTGCTGTACTTGTCACTGTCGTGGCATGGCATTCGTCGCGGATCGCACTGGGCGATGATGACTGTCCTCGTGTCGGCTCTGACCGGGTTTGGCAGCTTCTTTCTGTTCTTGGGCTTCGGCTACTTCGACCCGTTTCATGCCTTCGTCACGGCGGTGATGTTTCAGTTCCTGTTGATGGCGTGGAGCGCCCGACTCGGGCCGGTTGAATGGACCACGCCTCCCAACTTGTGTGAGGACTGGACGTGGCGACTCGCGCAGTGGGGCCAGTTGGCGTTCGTAATTCACGCCGTCGTGCTGATCGTGGCGGGGACCGTCATCTGCGGCGTCGGCTGCACGACGGTCTTCGTGCAGGAGGACTTGGAGTTCATGGACGTGTGCCCGAGCGATCTGTCACTCGCCAACCCGCGTCTGATTCCGCTGATCGCTCACGACCGAGCCAGCTTCGGCGGGATGCTGATCTCGACGGGAGTGGCCGTGCTGCTGACCTCGTTGTGGGGGCTGCGACAAGGAACACGCTGGTTGTGGTGGACGCTGCTCCTCGCGGGTCTTCCCGCGTACGGGCTGGCGATCGGAGTTCACTTGGCCGTCGGCTACACGAGCGGCTGGCACTTGGTCCCCGCTTACGGCGGACTGGCGTCGCTCATGCTGGGCCTCGCGCTGCTCTGGCCGCATGTAGGCCGACGCCATCCAGCCTTACGAGTGCCCGGTCATGACTAAAAACGCGGGTAGCTGAAGTCGTGAGACTTCAGAAAACGCGGAACTCTCACGAGTTCGGCTACTCCACAATTTAGATCTGACCGGCCACTAGCTCATTTCGCCTTCAACTCCGCAGGCAATTCGCTGAGCGGTGTCAGTTCCAAGATGTCGGTCTGATACCACTGCTTCTCGTTGAGCATTCCTTTTGCTCGGTCGGTGAAGCGATGGCCCGCGACATGCGACGGGTAGCTGTGTCCTTCGCTCGTCTTCATCCACTCACTGAAGAAATGCCGCGTGTCGGTGTAGTCGATGGCGACCAATCGCCGATCCTCTTTGTCGAATAGCAGGTCAATCGGTTCCTTGAGGGACTCCGACACACGCAACCCGAACGCGGGCTTCCCGTTGATGGCGGTTTCAGGGAGGACTTCGATCTTCGACTTGGGGTCGAGCAGGATGCGGAGGCTCCACGCCCAGCACAACACACGCACTTTGTCCTTGTCGCGTTTGGTCGTGCCGATCCACCAGTCGCCCGAGACCTGTACGACAGATGTGCGGTTCTCTTTCTCATCGGCGGTAGGGGGCGCGGCGGGTGTCGCCGTGATGAGGACTCGTTCGCGAAAGCGGAACAACTTCAACAGTTTCTCTTCGCCGCCCGCCGTCGCGACGACTTGCTCGACCCGCTGTTTGGAGTCGAGTTCGTCCGCGTTCAAGCACGGTGTCATCACGACCATCGCCATCAAACTCAGACCCAATTTGTGCAGCATCTGTTGCCTCCGAAAAATGGCTCTCCGCCATTCGTGTTGAAAATGGTGTTCCGTGAGCGGCACGGCGCTAGCCACCGGTCTTTGTCGCCTACACCGGCGGCTAGCGCCCTGCCGCTCAGTCGGACATCCAACACAAATGGCGGAAAGCACGAAAAATGACAGGTGAGACAGAAGAACGATTCACACGACGCGCCACGGAAGTGGTGCGTCGTTCAACGCCGCCCGAAGATTCTCCACCGTCATTTCCATCATGCGTCGGCGAGTCCGATTTGACGCGCTGCCAAGATGCGGCGTGATGACGAGGTTGTTGAGTTCCAGCAGCGGGTGATCGCGCGGCAACGGTTCCGGCGCGGTCACGTCGAGTGCGGCGGCGGCGATCCGTCGCGACTTGAGTGCCGCCAACAGGGCGTCGTGATTCACAACCGGACCGCGCGCCACGTTGATCAAGATTCCCGTTGGCTTCATCAGCGCGAACTCTTTCGCGCCGATCAGGTTTGTGGTCTCGGAGGTCAGCGGACAGTTGAGCGTCACGAAGTCGCTCTCCGCCAGCAGCTCGGGCAACGAACGGTAAGTGACACCCAGTTCGCGTTCGGCCGCTTCATCGCGCCGTCGGTTGTGATAGACGATCCGCATGTCGAAGGCACGGGCACGGCGAGCCACCTCGCGCCCAATGCGGCCCAATCCCACGATTCCCAACGTGCTGCCGGTCACTTCAAAACCGATCAACGTCGAGGGGTCGTAGTGCGTGAACTGAGCAGACCTCGCAAACGTGTCGCCGATCACCACGTTGCGAGCCACCGCCAACATCAAGGCCAGCGTCATGTCGGCCGTGGACGCGTCCAAGCAGCCGGGAGTGTTCCCAACCGCGATCCCTCGCTCGCGAGCCGCATCGCAGTCGATGTGATCGACTCCCACACCGTGATTGCTGACGACTTTCAGATGCGGTGCCCGATCCATCAGCGGACCATCGACGCGCGGATGGCCATAGGTAATGAACGCGACGGCTCGCTTCAATGCGTCCGACTGCGGGCCGTCATCCCACGCCATCACTTCAATTTCTCGACCGAGCATTTCGACCAGCATCGGCGGCAGGCCATCGCCCATTACAGGTACACGTCTCTCTGACACAGTGAACTCGCTTTCAAAAACAGGGCTTGGTTCAAATCGTGACTCATCTGAGTCGCAACCAGTCTGAGTACTCCAAACCATCAGATCGTTTCCAGACGACAGGTCGCGTCATGAATGTTCATGCCTGTCTTGATGCGTCCGCCAAAAGTCGCCTTCCTCGCTCCGCGTGAAGAGAGCCGAACGCGGAATGACGCTGTTTCCCGCGTATTCGGGTCGCTGGTGACTCGGCTGACTTCA
>JAYTQJ010000644.1:0-3105 GCA_043746775.1 Schlesneria sp. | reverse complement strand
TTAGCCCCAACGCCGATGCCTGCGCCGACCACTTCGAGGAACTCACCGGGTGCGAGACGACAGGCGAACGTGCTCGGGATCGTCGTCCAATACGTCGAATTGATGTTGATCTCGGTCCCCTGCGCATCGCGAGCTTTATGGCCGCCCGACTGATTCCAAGTCAGCGCTCGAAACACGACCGCGTTCTTCCCCGAATTATGAAACAAGACGCGCGACTTCAGCGGCGTGTTGAGCCGATGCTCGGCCGGCTTCATCGCTCCCAGTTGCGGCGGCTCCAACAGCCAAGCGACTCGCAATCCATTCGCCTGAGCATCGCCCCACGGTGCCGCTTTGAGTTCCTCCGGCAACGGTTTCCCAACGACGACATCGCCGCCAAGCCTGAAGCGATTCTCCCCTTCCACCCATTCGGGCAACGACGGGTAGATCGCCGCCACTTCGTCGAGCAGCTTGACCGCCTCGTCCCGCGACCAATCGCGAGTCACATCCATCCGCTTGAGCAACTCCGCAAACTTCGGCGCGCCTTCATGCGTCGGATTGTTCTTCACAAAGTTCGTCATGACACGAACCAACGGCCCAATCGTCCCACCGGGAATGTTCCCGTTCCCGCGCGCCGCTCGCAGCCATGCCTTGAAGAGCGATTGCGATTCCTTGCTCTGCGGCAGCGTTGTGGCCGCACCACGTTCATCCACCTTCTCGTCCTCACCGCGAATTCGTTGAATGCCTCGGCAAGTGCCGTCCTTGTGAAACATGACGATCAGCGTGAGCCCATCACCAAGCCCAAGCCAATACGCTGTCTGGTCCCCTTCGCCATGCTTCTTCGCCTTCAACTCTTGCTGCTTGACGATCTCCAAGAACTGCGGCTCGGTCATGTCGAGCGACAAGCCATGCAGCTTCGGATATGGCTTGAGGAACTCAAGCCCTTGAGACGGCGGTTGATTCTGTCCGAGCTTCGAGCCGTCGATTTTTTTGCTATCGACGATCTCAAACTCGATTGTGCCGCTGCTGATCTGGCCGCTCTTCGATTTCTCACCGTCTTTCGGTCCCGCGACGTTGATCGAGACCGAATGCGTCAGCTTGTATTGGCCCGCGACGGGCGTCTTGAAATACGGATGCCAGTGCTGTTGGCCGGGGCGCGGGTTCTCGCCGAGTCCGAAGTTGAGGTAGAACGGGCCGAGCGCTTCGCCGGGTGCGAGCTTTTCGTGGTAGTGCGGGATGTGTCCGAGCAGCGGAATGTTTTCGAGCGCGATCGGCTCGCCCTTCGCGTTGAGAACCTTCGGCGTGTTGCCAAAGAAGTCGGGAGCGGTGTCGAACTTGATGGGCTTGTCGCTCGCGTTGTGGAAGAAGACGACCAGCGAGACTCGTTCGCCGCTGCGGAATTGTCGTTGAGGTTGCGGCTCGGCAGGAGCCTCGCCCTCCCGTTTGACAGGCGGCTTCGTCAGCGCGATGCCGTATTGCAGGCCGAGCCGCGCGTCGCCCCACGTCGGCTGGAACTTGTCGATGAGCTCAGCCGCCGTCTGGCCGACGGAGTGGCCGTTCTCTTCCACTCGATCTTGCCGCGAATGAGGTCCGGGGCCTGCGGTTTGTTCGACGTTGGCCGCGTCGCCGCTCAACGCCCACACGGAGAGAGCCTGCTGCATGTCGGAGAACGCAACGGCCAAGCGTTGGCCATCGTCGGAGAACTCAGCGTCGTTGGCTTCGGTGTGCAGCTCGAAAAGTCTCGCGCCAGTTCGCGTGGACCAGATCGGCACGACATAGCGGTGCTTCGTTTCGCTGGCCTTGTCTCCCGTCCCCGTGGGCGCGGGCAACTGGCCAGGCCGATAATCTGGCGGGTAGTCCTTCATCTCGGCCTTCTCCTGCGTGCCGAGCCGCGCGAGCCACTGGCCGTCTTTGGAGAAGACCAAACCCGGACTCGCGCCGCTGCTGTAGCGATACGGTCCTTCGAGTTGTTGCAGCAGCTTGCCCGAAGTCACGTCGAGCAACTTCACGCCCAGGATGTCGCCCATCGCGACCTGTTTGCCATCGGGCGAAAACTGAACGCTCCAAACATGACTCGTGTACTGGCTGGTCATTGTCGTTGATCGCTCCGCGATCACACGTTGGTTCGCGGAGCGAACCACGACTTTCTCGTCGGTGACATCAGGCTCGGAATGCTTCCGGCCCGTGTTGTCGTTGGGAATTGAGCGAAGCAACTGACCGGTACTCGTCTCCCAAATCTTCGCTCCGCTGCCGTTGGTCGTGACGAGCCGTTTCCCATCCGTCGACAAATCAATGGCCTTCAAGTCCGTCGCGCCTTTGTCGATCACAGTTTGCAAGACGTTGCCAGAGACGCCATCCCAAACAATCACATGCGCGTCGAAAGACAGCGTTAAGCGTCCGGGTAGCGCCCGATGGCCGACGATCACCGAGAGATCCGAAGTGCAATCCAGCTTGTCGATGGCACAGTCATAGATGCCTTCCTTCGACTTGAACGGCAGTTGCTTGAGCAGCTTGCCGGTCGCCGTCTCCCAAATCCCGACATAAGCATCCGTCGCCGCGATGACTCGCCGCCGATCCCCGGAGAACTTCAACGTCCCGTCGCGAACCGCTCGCCCATGCTTGTCCGCTTGCAGCTTGATCTCGCTGATCAACTTCATGCCGACAACATCCCACCGCCGAACCGTGATGAAGCTCTGATTCGAAGCGGTGACGAGTTCCTTCCCACCGTTATCAAACCCAACCGCCTGCATGATCCAATGATCCGGCAACAACAAAGCCGGCTTGAGCAACGTCCGCAAGTCACCCTGCGCTCGGCGTGGGTCTCGCGACCCCGCCGCGTTATCCGACCGCAGGTCTCCCTTCGCGTCGCCTGTTGTCTTCGTGGCATCGTCCGAATTCGGGAGACCTGCGGTGGGGTCGAGGGGGCCTTCGGCGACCGTGAACGAAATGCTGCCGGACTCCGGCTCTGCTTCGCCATCCTTTCGTTCGCGGTTGCTGCCGTTGTGCTCGCGGACTTTGAGTTGCAGCGTGTGGCCGGGGCGAGCGTCGATGACTCGGCCGACCAACGGGTTCGAGCCGTCTCCGCCGATACTGATCTCATACAGCACGCGAAAGGCATGCGCGTCTCCC
>JAYTQJ010000643.1:0-6883 GCA_043746775.1 Schlesneria sp. | reverse complement strand
AAAATGAACTTTGAACCACCTGACCCCTGATCGTCCGTTCGGCAGCAACTCTCGGAAGTTGAAAATGCACAGCTCCTAAGTCCCGCCGCGAAGGCCATCGAACTCACACCAACCCGCTCCGTAAATCCCCGCTGAGAATTCCAACCGCCGACGTACCGAGGACGTGCCGATGAAGCCTGTTGCTGTGATATTGACGATTGCCTTCGCCTTTGTGGCCCTCAGTGTCACCGTGTGGTTGGGGCGCTATCAGGGCGTGATCGATATGCCCCAGCTTTCCGGTGGTCCTCCCGCTGAGACTATTCCCGGCAGCTTGGAGATCCCGGCCAATGGCCCGTTCGGTAAGGCCGTCCCTGTGGAAATGACGCACGATTTCGGCGTACTTACGCTCGGTTCCAAAGGGTCACACGTCTTCGTCATTAAGAACGAAGGGCAGGGTCCGTTGCGAGTGAAAACGGGCAAGACCTCCTGCATCCAATGCACGGTGGGTGGCGTCTCGCGCGAGGATGACATTCTGCCCGGTGAATCGGTCGATGTGACGATCAAATGGGAGATCAAGGCACCCAACGAGAAGTTCCGCCAGTGGGCCGAAGTCCACACGACCGACCCCGACAACAAGCGAATCGAACTCGCCATCGAAGGGCGTGTGGACCGCCCACTCCGGCTGGCTCCCGATAACGTATGGGTTGTCGGCGACCTCCTGCCCGACGTACCGACTGTCGTGCGCGGAACGCTGTACTCGTTAATCCTCGATGAAGTCACCATCGACAAGTTTGAGTGTATCAACCCGCATGTGGCCGTAACGTGGGAACCGGCCACGCCGGAAACGCTCGCCGAATGGAAAGCCAAGTCCGGCGTGCAGATCACCGTCAGTGTGGCGGCGGACAGCCCGCTCGGCCCGCTGCGCGAATCGATCAACCTCGTGTCTCCGCATAATGGCGGGACCAATATCCCGATCGGATTGACGGGACAGAGGTCAGGACCGATCGAATTCAAAGGCCCCCGATGGAACCCCGAAACCAATTTCTTGACGCTCGGTGAGTTCCCCGCGAGCAAAGGGATCAAGTCGAAGCTCTTTTTGTATGTCCGCGACCTGGAGGGCGAGTTGGTCGTCGAGTCGATCGAGCAAAAGTACAACGCCGTCAAATTCACCGTCCCACCAACGGGCAAAGTGATCGGCAAATCGAAGTTGTACGAAATCGAAGTTGAGATTCCGCCCGGTTCGTCGGCCAAACGGCGCGGCGAGGACGCCGAACAGATTCGGCTGAAACTCAACCACCCCCATGCGAAAGAGTACCGGTTCTACGTGAGCTACCACTCGCTCTGAGAGCGGCCCACGACACCGGACTCGGGCTTGACGGTCGGTTGCCACACTCGTTAGCAAGTCGTCCCAATTAGCCGCCCGTTGAAAAGCAGTAGGACGGACGCCCTCGTCCGTCCGTTTTCAACAGCAGTTCGCTCGGACGGGGGCGTCCAAGCTACGGCTGCGGGTTGGTGTGGCAGGCACTTCGACAGGGATGTTCATGCACACGAGTCCGGTTCCAGGAAGGATCGACATGTCCGCGACGCAGTACGGCTCGATGACAGCAACACGACGATTGCCGGTCTCATTGATGCCCCTTTACGCGATGATGACTCTGGTCCTCGTGACCGGATGTCCAGCAACGCCGCCAGCACCGAAGCCCCCCGCACCGGCCGGTGGTGCTGTGAGTGGTGATCCGATCAAGCCCGCAACAACGGCAAACGAAAAGGCTCCCACCAAGAGGGCCGACGCACCTGAAGCTCCGCCCGAGCCGTTGCTGGCCGACTGGGAATCTCCCGCCGCTGTGTTGCTGCTGACGGGACTGCAACACGGATACCTCGAACCGTGCGGTTGCAGCATTCACCAATTGGGTGGCATGGCGCGGCGAGCCGACTTGGTGCGGATACTCACTGAAGAACGGAAGTGGGCCGTGTCGGGACTCGATGTCGGCGGGGCACCCAAACGCAACCGGCGACAAGATCAGATCAAGTACCTCGCGCTGTTCGATGCCTTCAAAAAACTGAAGTACGGCGCGGTCGCCGTTGGACGGGAAGAACTTCTGTTGGGAGCCGACTTCCTTCTTCAGCAGATGGTGTCCGATCCCGAGGAAGCCAAGAAAACTGTGGGGCTGCTCGGCGCAAACGTCGCGTTGTACGACCCGCCGCTGGAAGGCTGGCCGCTCGCGTCGCGGATCGTTCAGGTCGGTGCGATCAAGGTCGGCGTGACGGCGATCGTCGGTATGAGCCTGCGCAAAGATGTCGCTCCTGACGGCGCGATGAACAACATTACTATTCGTGATCCCGACGAAGTTCTGCCCGCCGCCATCGCCGCCTTGAAAGCCGAGCAGCCTCAATTTTTGGTGCTGCTCTCGCACGGGAGCACGGAAGAGGCGTCTGCTTTGGCGACCAAGTATCCCGAGTTTCAGATCGTACTCACGGCGGGCGGTCCTGACGAAGTAAACAAGACTCCGGTCGTTGTGGGCAAGACGTGGGTGATTCAGGCCGAACCCAAAGGGAAGCGGGTCGGCGTGCTTGGCTACTTCCCGGACAACGTTGAACATCCGTTCCGCTATGACCTCGTGGCACTCGACGACCAGCGATTTAAAGATCATCCGACGATGCGCGAGTTGATGAAGACCTACCAGCAGCAACTTCTCGACGAAGCCATCTCCACATCCGAAGAGCTGCTCATCAAACATCCGTCCGGACACACGTTTGTCGGCGCGGACAAGTGCGGTGAGTGTCACACGAAGGCGTTCGCCCATTGGAAGACGACGCCGCACGCGAAGGCGTTCGAGCCGCTGATCTCCGGTCGCAAGGGGGATGTCGATCCGATCGCGCGCATCCACGACCCCGAATGTCTGGCGTGTCACGTCACCGGTTGGGACGCGAAACAAATGCTCCGCTACGACAGCGGCTACATCAGTCAAGAACGGACGCCGCATCTGCTCAACCAACAGTGCGAGAACTGTCACGGCCCCGGCAGTCATCACGTCAGCCTTCAAGAACGCTTTGCCAACGACGCTGCGAGTGTCACCGCTGCCGATCTGGACGCGGGAAGAACTTCGGTTCGCCAAACACTGGAAACAGCGAGAAAAGGAGCTTGCGCGAGCTGCCACGATTCCGACAACGACCCCCGTTTCACTCCCGATGCCTTCGACAAATACTGGGAAAAGATCGCGCACCCGTGGCGCGACTGAGGTGAAGGGGGCAGGAGTCAGGGAACAGGAGTCAGAAATCATTCGGACTCATGCCCCTCTTTCCGGACTCCTGTCGCCTGCTTCCTGACTCCCTCCTCTAGGTCCAACATGCAGCTCACCCCGCAAGCTCTCCGCGCACTGAAGGACACCGCCGCCTTCGAGATCACTTGGACCGACGGCAAGACATTCCAACTCCCGTTCAAACTGGTGCGATCTGAGTGCCCTTGCGCCGAGTGTGTTCACGAGATCACCGGCGAACGAATCCTGCAGCCCGAGTGGATTCCTGACGACATCCGACCGACGGAACTCAGCTATGCGGGCAACTACGCGCTGCGGATCGTCTGGTCCGATCGTCACGCCTCGGGCATCTTCACTTGGGAACGGCTGCACGGTCTGTGTTCTCACTATCAAGCGGTCTTGGTCTCTCAACCCACTTGATGGCGGTGATGCTCGTCATGGCTGCGATCCCGTTTCTCATCATTGATGGCTACAACCTGCTGCACGCGGCGGGACTGTCGCTGGCCAACTACAAGCAGGGCGATCTGCATCGTCAACGACACAAGTTGCTCGCGTTGTTGGCGGAACGCCTCTCGACCGAGGAACGGCAGCGCTGCACGATCGTGTTCGACGCGGTCGAGGCTCCACCGGGACTCGACAGCCAATTTGAACACGACGGCATGGCGGTCCTGTTCGCCAAGCCGGGACACGAGGCGGACGAGTTGATCGAAGAACTGGTTGCCGTCCACTCGGCAGCCCGTCAGTTGACGGTGGTGTCGAGCGATCATCGCCTCCACCGAGCCGCACGCAGCCGACGTGCGTCGCCCCTCGACAGCGAAGCCTTTCTCGCACGCATCTCACGACGTGGCGATGCGATCGCTCCGACCGGAGTGATGCCGCCTGTCGCGCCACCGACGAACTCTGAGACGAGTTACTGGCTGCGCGAGTTCGGGACCATCGACGTGGATGCGATTGCGACGGAAGAGTCGGCCGACACGATCACGAACGCCGCCGATCCTTGGCAACAGCGCATTGATGAACTGGAGCGAGCACTCAACAGTCCCGAAAGCCTCGACCACTGGCTCGATAATCCGCCGCGCCAACGCCCGCGTCCGTGATCGCGGTTCAGGCCAGGGCCAATGCCTTTTTGAAGCTGGGCCGGATGTAGGGTGGGACTGGCCTGCGCAAAACACCCCCAATGCTCCAACCCCAGTTTCAACACTACTGCGCAGGCCAGCCCCACCCTACGTCCATAAAGGCGATGGCCCAGAAACCCTTGTCGTTTGGCTTCAAGCGCAACGGCTGATACTGGAGCCTGATCTACTTTTTGTCAGCGCCAATACCTCGCGCGGTCAGAACCGACTCGCCTAACAGCCTGTTGAAAAACGTAGGATGGACGCCCTCGTCCGTCCGTTCTCAACTCGAAATCACTCGGACGAGGGCGTCCAAGTTACGTTTTTCAACAGGCTGCTAACCGCGTGAGCAACGCCCCGCGCGTCATACGGTGAAACATGGTTCCACGTCGCCGGACACGCGGGGCGTTGCCCACGCGGTTAAACGACGCTGCATCAGTCTCGGCCGTGTGAGGTAGAGGCGTCATCAAGCCCGCAGAGAACCGTACCTCGTCGCCTCTTTCGCCACGATTGGTGCAATCGTTGTCATTGCGCGAGGCGCTACGATCGCGATAGTCCGATTTGCGAGGCGGTCTTGGCAGAGGATTCTCAATTTCCCTGTGACGTGGCGTGGGACCAGGCGCTAGTCTAGTGAAGCCTGATGGTGACGCCGTGCCTCATCGACGTTGTTGGAACTCATCAGACGGCTTCCCGACAAACTCAACGGTCTCACGCGGCGGGCGTGTGCGATGTCGCGGGTTGGCTTCCGGTCTTAATCGCTTCCCGTTACTGAGCCTTTTGTTTTGTAGGTGTCTTGATGAGCGGAACTCTGGCTGAAGCCCCCACGACGGACGAAGAGCGACTCGCAACGGAGCCGTCTCACGGTCCAGACTTGTCTGTGCTGGAAGATCACACGCCCCTCTACCTGCGCAGTCCACGGGCGATGGCGGGACTGACGCTGACCGTCGGGTTGGTCTTCCTCTTCTTTTGCTTCCGACCGCTGTGGCACACCGATGTGTGGGGGCATCTCGCGTATGGCCGCTTGATTTGGCAAACGCAGTCGCTACCCATTCATGAACCGTTGATGCCGCTGGCCAAGGGGATGCGGTTCGTCGATACCGCGTGGCTCAGCCAGTTGATCGGCTTGGGAGCGATCAGCCGTTGGGGAGTGCCCGGCTTACAGGGACTCTACGCCCTGTCGGTCTCACTCTGCGCGGGACTCTTGGCGTGGCGAGCGTATCGTTCGAGTCGCAATGGCTGGTTTGGACTGACCGCCGTGATGGTATTCCTGGTGGTGGGCTGGAGCCAGTTGATGGTGCAGCGGCCGCAGTTGGCGGGCTTGGTCTGCTTCATCGCATTGTTGACGATCTGCACGAGTCGCCGTCCGCGAACGATCGAATGGCTGCTCGTCCCCGTGTTGTTTGCCGCGTGGGCCAACCTGCACGCATCGTTCCTCATGGGACTGGCGTTGCTCGGATGTTGCGTGGTTGGTCGAGCGGTCGATCTGCTGCGTCGCACCGGCTCGATTCAGCGCGTTCTGCGCGACGACCGCGTTCGTCGCAGCTTCTTGTTGTTGGAACTCGCGGCTGCGGCCGTGTTGCTCAATCCGTACGGGATCGAACTCTACGCCGAGGCCCTGCGGTTCTCGTCGAATGAGAACCTGCAAGAGCTGACCGAGTGGAGTCCGCTCAGTTTGCGAGAGGGTCAGGGGCAGATGTTTGCCGCAGTGGCCGTGCTGCTGGCGATGCTCTATCGCTGGACTCCGCGTCGCGTTCAGACGTGGGAAGTGTTGGCGTTGGTCGTGTTCGGCGCGGGGGCCTTGTGGAGCAATCGGCTGCTCATCTGGTGGGCACCTGTGGCGGCGAGCCTTGTCGCATTGCATGGCTACTCGGCATGGCGTGCTGCGTGCCGCCAACCGCTGATCACCGCAGTGGCACCGCGAGCGGGCAAGTGGTCGGTCGTGACGGTCGGCTTGGTGTTCATCTGCTTTGGCTACAGTCCGCTGGGCGTGAAGGTCATGCACGGGAAGAACCCCGCTTTGAAGAAGGCCGTCTCCACGTACACGCCGATCGCGGCGGTCGAGTACCTCAAGGAACACCCACCACAGGGTCTGGTCTTCAACACCTACGAATGGGGCGATTTCCTGCAATGGAACGGCCCGTCAGGAATGCAGGTCTTCGTCAACTCGCACGCTCACTTGGTGCCGCGCGACATCTGGCAGGCGTACATGCAGGTGATCGAGCAGCGAGCCGGATGGGAAGAAATATTTGATCGCTACGGGGTGAACACGATCGTCCTCGATAAGGACTACCGTGAGGCGCTCATCAAGAAGATCAAGGAAGACGACAAGTGGAAGGTCGGCTTAGAGCGAGACGGGCAAACAGTGTTCGTCCGCAAGAAGCCAATCTAAGAGAGGCTGTTCGCCAGAATGATTCGCCGGGCAATTCGCCTTTGGGGCGTAAGCCCTCTCCTCGATTTCCGAGCGGGGCGGCGTCAGCCCCCTGGTTCTTCGCTACAACGACGATAGAGCTGATGAGAAAAACCGGGGGGCTGACG
>JAYTQJ010000642.1:0-3124 GCA_043746775.1 Schlesneria sp. | reverse complement strand
GGCTCGGCAGGAGCCTCGCCCTCCCTGCCAATACACCGTCTCAACTTGGGATACGGAAGAGATCCTGGAATGAGCCTCGACGGGGTACGTCGTGACGGGGTGATCCGTCCCATCAGAAGTGATCTCGTGAGAGATCACAACCGGGCAATCACATTCCGGCAGCCGCCTTGAGCTGCGACATCTGGCGGTCTGACAACTCGGTCAGCGATTCGCAGCCAATGTTGTGCTGGCCCGAGACATCGGCTTCGGCCCAGACGACTTGAACAGTGACGTTGCAGACCGTGCGAGCGGCGTCGCGGACTTCGATGAGCAGCTTTTCGCCGGTCGAGACAGGCTGTTCCAACATCAGCCTCATGCCGGCTGTTGAGACATCTTCCAAGCGACCGGTCCAGACGGTTGTCGGCGATGCGGCGCTCAGAAACCGGACCGCGCGAAACAGCGTCTGACGCGCGGACTGTCGGCGATCCGAGCGGCGGCGGTTGGTGGGTTGACGACGTTCTGGCATCGAAGCACATCCTGAAGGTGATGGAGCGCCGTCGTCACGGCGGCACGAGGCCAATCGCATTAACTTAGGAAAGTAGTAGGCAGATTCCATGTGCCGTGACCCACAATTTGCAGACGGCAAATGGAATCTGCCTGCTACGTTGCAGTTGAAGTCAGTGCCATTGGGCGTGAGGCTCCGGATCGAAAGTCACCGCGAGGCTTCTCGACGACACACGCCAGCGTCACTCAGAGGAGAACCTAGGTCGAGGATCGCCCGCCGTCCAATCGCCGTTCACCTGACACGGTGTTTCCCGCCAATTACCCCGGCTGCGGTGCCTGCCCCATGATCGCTCGACGACAGACGAACTGAGGCGGGGCGGGAAATGGTTGTCCGGCGTTGGCAAGAAATATCCTGAGTCGCGCAGCGACGGCAGATACGGTCGCGTCCCCGTTCGACATTCTCTGCCGCCGCTTCGCGGCTCAGCTTCGGGGCTGATGTCGCATCTGCGGGTTGACACCCGCAGCTATTTGCTGGCATCGCTTCGCGATTGGAAAAACTTAGGGTCAGGCATCACGGCGTCGAGTTCCCTTGGTTGAGTTGCCTGAGGGTGTGCGAGTAACGGGCGATATCGCGGTCGGTCAGGTGATACACGTCGATGGAGTAGCCGATGCGAGCGACTGGCTCGAAGAAGCGGAAGTAGCCGAACTCGCCGATGCCGACTTGGGTGCGGTCGCCGTTTTGATCGCGGATCGCGTGCGGGCGGCCGTGGACGAAGTTGACGCTCACCGCGTACCAGCCGGGTTGAGGAAACCGCGAGGGGAGCGGAATGGCCTTGATGCCGATGCGGCTCGGGACGACGGTTCCGAAGTAGGCGAGGCCGATCTCGTGGAGTTGCCGTTCGTCCATGAATGCCTTCAGCGCATGCAGGTCTTGGCCCCAGTCGATGTTGGAATCGACGAGATGCCAGCCACCGCGTGCCGGGCCTCCCGCGAGGACGTTGAAGTAGGCGAGGTGATGCGGATGGAATCGCAAGGCGAGCGGAGCCGTCAGCGTCGCGGTCCAGACGATGAGCCAGACCACACGCCGCCGAGAGTCGCTCAGCCATCGAGCGGCTTGCCCCGCAAACAGGTGCAGCAACGGCAGCGTCGGCAGGACGTATCGAATCCCGATCTGATTCGCCGAGCCACTGGCCAGCACCGGGAGGATCGCCGCCGCGATCAGCAGACAGACCGCGCGACGACGATCAAGTGTGTTGGGACGAGGCCAAGCGAGAGTGGTACAGGCGACGAGCATCAAAACCAGTGCGGACAAAGGCAGCTTGTAACTGAGCGCGGCCGCGTAGTACCGCGCGAACGGCCGGTCTCGCCATTCGCCATCGAGATAGACGGGATGCTTTCGTTCGAGGTCCAAGGCCAACCGATCGAACGCCGCGATGTAGTCGCGCGGCAACGGGACCGGACACCCGCCGACGACTGCCAGTGCGCGTTGCACTGCCGCCATGCGGCCACTCGCGAACGGCACGTCCTTCAACGCGGTCCCCGTTCCACGGAAGAGGTAGCTCGCGTTGATGACCAACAGCGCGACAGCCAGCGCCGCTAGCCATTGCCGCGCGAGTGTGCGGCGTTCGGCGCGAGTCTCCACACCAACCCGCAGCGTGAGCAAGGGCGATTCCATGAGAGATAATCCAACTCCCTCGCTGACGCTGCGGGTTACTTGGGAGGTCGCGAAGCCGTTCTGAGACTCCGCCGCCAAATCTCCACCACGAACGACCGGCCAGCGCAGCACGAACCACACCACGATGCAGACCGGTCCCAGCACGAGTGCCGTCAACTTGGTCAGTTGAGCGATCCCCAAGACCGCTCCGAACAGGAACGCACCGCGCCACGAAGGTCGTTCGGCAAATCGGACAAGTGCGAACAGTGTCGCGATCCAACCGGTGGCGAGCGGCAGATCGTGCGTCACGATGGCCGCGTTCGCGATCACCGTGGGACAGCAACTAAACAAGAGGACGCTGAGGAACGCGGCTCGTTCGCCGTACCACGCCCGTCCCCACAGAGCCAGGATCAAACCGGTCAGCGACGCCAGCGGAATGATCATCAGGCGACCACACAGAAACCAGAACCTCACGTCCGAGTTCGCCGCCCAGAAGGCATCGCCGATGTCGCCCACGTCGGGCTTGGCTCCCGCGTCGCCGGGTTGAGCACCGCCGAGTGCGAGCGGTAAGGCCGCCCACATTCGGACGAGCGGCGGGTTGATGACATCGTCGTCGAACTTCCCCGAGGTCCACATCCGCAGCCCGATCGGCAGATGCCAGAACTCATCGTGCGTCGGCGTCCAAGATCGGGCACAGTCCACGGCGAGCGCGGCCTGCAAGACCAGACACGCGACCACGCTCGGCCAAAACCACCGCGCGTCCGACCCGAACCAACGAGGCTTGTCCGCATCGCGGCTCGCGGTATCCAATTGGGCCTGCGCCATCAAAACGTCCTGAAGGGTGTGGTCGGGCGGAGTTGTGCCGGGCCGCAGAGTACCAGTTGCTCTGCACGCCAGAAATGCCGCCAACGCACTTCACAGTGCCATTGCCGTTGTCATTTTAGGGGTGCCACGGTCACGGAGCTTCGACGTGGCCGTGCGTGAATG
>JAYTQJ010000641.1:0-3129 GCA_043746775.1 Schlesneria sp. | reverse complement strand
CTTGGGCTGACGCCCAAGGCTATTTGCTGGCGCTGCTTCGCAGCTCAAAGAGCGCAGCTTCAAAACGTGAGAGCGAAAGGGCGGACGCAGTAATGAGTGCATCTATCGCCCCGCGAAAGAACGCTCTTTCGTGGAGCGAAAGGCGACGAGGGTTGATGCTCCGGCTGTTACGCCACCAACCCCGCTGTGTCCGTCGCGCAGATGTCGTCCATCAGCCACGAGTCGATGTCGCGCAGCATCTTTTTCGAGGGCTTGCGGCCCGAGTCTTGATAGACCCGCGTTCCGACCAGCATCCCTGCGGCGTAGAGCAAACGCCCGGTCGCCACCACGTCGCCGACTTTGGTTGTCTGACAGTCGATCGACGTGGCCAACAGGATGCGTTTGTCTTTCAGCTCGGGAAGGTTTTCGAGCGACGGGTCGATCTTGGGGAACTGGCCGTTCAAGCTGAGGACTCCGCCGAACCAGTCGGGTTGTCGCAGCATCACTTCGACAGCGGCAGTCGCACCCCGACCGAAGCCCGCGAGATAGATCCGTTCGCTGTGAATGTGGTACTCGCGCCGCATTGAGACGGCGACAGCTCGTACATCTTCCACGAGCGTAGTCACGCCCGCTGCATCAAGCGACCAGCCGTGACCTCGTTCCAACTTCGTGTTGCCACGCAATGCGACACCGATGTAGTTGCGGTTGCTGATCTGCGGCATCACACGACTCAAGTCCGCTTCTGAACCGCCGTCATCGTGAAACCACACAACGAGCGGATACGCGTAGGCTGGCTCATAGTTTTCGGGAAGGTAGACAGCGTGAGGCTGTTCGCAACCCTTGGTTTCCTTGGCAGGGACCAACTCGGGGTTCGCATCGAGCAGCGTTTCGAGCAACTCCAAAATCTCAGGATGCGATGGCCAGCGTTCCTCGCCCTCGGAGTTGTGATCCTGAGCATGAGACTCGTCGACGTCGCCGGTCGGTTCCGCATCTGTCAGCGCCGGGCCGGTCAAATCCACCATGCGGCGTGCGCAAGCGAACTCGTTGGCGAAGCGCCCCGCCTCCGCAGCGGCACCGTCGTGCGGAGACTCGAATGCGTCATCCGATGGGGAATCAAAATAGGATCGTTCGGTCATGTCCGCGAACCTCCTTCGATCCGAGTCGCGCGAAGCGACCGGAGTGGGCTTAGCCCGGTGACGATCGGACTCGCTCTCATGAACGACCGATCGGGTTTCTTGTATCTCATCGCCACCGGCTGCTCCGCAGCCGTTAACGCAGATCCTCATCATTCAACGCCGCGACCGTTTCACGGATATCCGACAGTGGAAAGTGACTTCCAGGACATTCGGTCGGCTTCACGTCACCGTGTCCGACGATGTGAGTCGTTCCGATCTCGTATTCCCGCGCCAGCACTCGCACCAATCGTTTGACCGACGCCAACTGAGCCTTCGTCGGTGCCCCGTCTTCAAAGTTTCCGACCAGCACGATCCCAATGCCGTGTTGGTTGTAGTCTGCGACTCCCGCGTGAGCTCCCTGCATCTGTTGCTTCCAGCGGAAGGTCGGCTCGATGTCACCATCGTCCATTCCGTGTCCGTTGCCGATCACGAAGTGGTAGCCGATCCCTAACCACGGGTTGCCGTTCTTATCTTTGTTCTTTAAGTGTGACTCATGAATGGACTCCACATCGCCACTATTCGACGCCGTGTGATGCAGCACGAGGTATTTCCAATCGCGGAGCGCCGCATCCGGCTTCCAGGGATTGTCTCTCGTGATCGGAGTAACCGGTGGAGTTTCCGGGACCATTGAGGGAGGTAAGGTCGATGGCGGACTGATCGGCAACGGCACGACCGGCGCTGGTCCGGCGGGCCATCCCTGACGACCAATCGAAGCGGAGGGAGGCACTACGGCAGGCCGATAGCATCCCATGCTCCCGATCAAGGAATTCAGCACGAACAACGACCGCACGGACACCCCGAAAAGGTACAGTCCGCTGTTACGCAAAGGCCTTGCTGAATTCATCCTGTTGGCGTTCATCACCCATTCCGTTGGGTTATCCATCCATCCCCGTTTGACCGGGGTCTCAAGCGGGCGGGACTTTAGTAGCGACCCCAAAACGTGTCAACGTGCGGTCGCAGAGCCTTGTCCCAATAGGCAGTTGCGACTCGCCGCCACACGATAAAGCTGGAGTGCTGCGCTGATTTTGACGCCAGAAAACAGCCTCTGATATTCACCGCACATCACCGAGTCTTCCCACTCGCTGCGATGCACGCGATTTCGGCCTCATTTTGAACTCAAGGTAAAAGAGGCTCATGGCAGACAGACTTGCCCAAGCCTTGGCCATTCATGGCGAGCGTTGAGCGTCAGCCTATTGGTTCTTCGAGCCACAACTTTCGCGGCCCAAGCGGAGAGTTTGGCGAGCCGCATGCCGTAAGGCTGCGGGTTCTTGGCCGTCACAGGAAACCAGTGGCCTTACGACACACGGCTCGCCTCGAACATCTCACTCAGAGCCGCGCAACCTAGACCCTGGCGCGACTCACACTGGCCGATCAGGTGTGGGAAGTGCGGGCCGCATCAGTCCATCTCGTGCGCGAAGGAGAACTGACCGAACTGACCTACTGGCTGATCGTGGCTCAGAACCCGGCGACCGGAGTAACGAAATACTTCGTGCCGAACGCCCCGCCGACACACCGCTGGACCGACTGCTGCGGATCGCGTTCACCCGCTGGAACATCGAACACATCTTCCGCGTCGGCAAAACCGAACTCGGCTTCTCGCACTTCAAAGGCCGCAGCGACGTGTCGCTGATCCGCCACATGACCCTGTGCGCCCTGCTGACCGGATTCCTTGCCAAACAAACGGATCGCCCGCGGGAAAAGAATCCCGAGATCGCACTGGAACAAACCCACCGCGCCCTGGCCCAACGCTGACAAGCCTGGCAGAGAAACCGCCGCCGCACGACCGACCTCCAACAAACCGCAATCACCATCGCCTATCACCAGCAGCGTAACCTCGCCGCCAAAACGCCCGCAAAAAGACAAAGAATTCAAGACAATTGGCGATGTCGTACTCAGAGGCTATCCGGAAAGAAACAACTAGTTTTCAGGGTGCCACGGTCACGGCTTTGCGTGGCCGTGCTTTGGTCGTAGCGAA